>DURK01000033.1 GCA_012837325.1 Clostridiales bacterium | reverse complement strand
TTATAAGGTTTGTTCTGTTCGGGCAATAATGTCGTCCTGGGTTTGACGGGAAAGCACATTGAAGAATGCACTGTATCCGGCTACCCGCACAATCAGATCCCGATGCTTTTCGGGATGGATTTGGGCATCGATCAGAGTCTCGCGGGAGACAACATTGTATTGGACATGGTATCCGTGAAGCACATCAAAGAAGGTACGAAGCAGAAGAATAAGCTTTTGCTTGTTTTCCTCCTTGGAAAGCAGAGAGGGGGTAACCTTTTGATTCAAAAGGACACCGCCGGTAATCTCATGGGTAGGCAGCTTGGAAACGCTCTTAAATACAGCTGTGGGGCCGTTGCGATCCATAGCGTGGCTGGGAGAGCAGCCTTCAGCCAGGGGTTCGCCTGCATGGCGGCCGTCGGGAGTGGCCAGCGTACCCAGACCCTGCCCTACGTTGGCAGAAATTGATGAGGTGCCGGCATACCGGGTGCCGCCGATCGGTCCTCTGCCAAAGCGGGTATTGGGGTATTTTTTCACTTCGTCGATGTATACATTATAGGCATCCACCACAAGCTGATCCACATAGTCGTCATCGTTGCCGTATTTGGGGGCGTCCTCCAGAAGCATTTTGCGAATGCGTTCTCCCTCTTCTCCGGCAAAGTTGTTTTTCAGTGCATCCCATAGCTGCTCCGTTGTCAGCCGCTGTTCATCAAAGACCAGCTTTTTAATGGCAGCCAGGGAGTCGGCTAGATTGGCAATACCCACCTGCAGACCGCTTATGAAGTCATAAACGGCTCCGCCCTCCTTAAGAGTCAGACCCCGGCCGATGCAGTCTTCTGTTAAAGCCGAGCAAAGGATATCAGGCACATTCTCTTCCAAGGCCATATCACATACGTTCTCGATGATGGCACTGTGTCGGGTGAAGTCCCGGATGATAACATCCCATGCATGCTTTAACTCATCAAAGGTTTTCATGTCCTTGAAATGACCTGTGCCTTGATTGAGCTTACTGCCGCTTTTGGGATCCACACCGTCATTCATGGCGATGAGGAGGGATTTGGGGAAATTCAGAAAACTCATACCTGTACAACGGTAGCCCCACTTGCCGGGCACTGCCGTTTCCACACAGCCGATGGCGCTGTAGTTATAGGCATCCTCCTCCTTCACACCGCGTGAAATAAAGGAAGGAATGATGATTTCATCGTTATTGAAGGCCGGCATTCCAAAGCCCAGTTTGACGACTTCAATGGCTTCATTCATGAAGTCATTTGATAATCCGGCGTGGTATCGCACGGTCAGATTGGGCTGCGGCAGATGGGTCTGGGCAACGCTGCGCAGAATCAGGTAGGACATGGGGTTGACCGCATCCTTTTTGTCTGTTGTCTGGCCGCCTATGGTAACATTTTGATAGAGCGGGGATCCGGCACTGAACTGGGTATGGCTCCAGGAACGAATCTTGTTGATGGTATAGGTTTTCAGCCACAGATTTGTCATCAGCTCACATGCTGAATCCTGGGTAATGCGGCCGGCGGCTAGATCGTCTGAATAATAAGGGTAGAGATACTGATCCATGCGGCCGTAGGACAGGGAATGTCCGTTGGATTCGATCTGCAGCACCAGATGTACCAGCCACAGGGACTGAACGGCTTCTCTAAATGTGCTGGCAGGCTCATATGGTACCTTACGCAAAATACGGGCCATTTCCAGCAGCTCGGATGCTCGCTGCGGATCTGCTTCTTTTGCCTGGGCCTCTGCCAGAGCGGCATATCGAGCGGCAAAGTTTTTAACCGCCTGAATGACAATGAGAATGCTCTGATAGAAGTAATATTTTTTCAAATTCCTGTAGTCGGATAAATCCAGCTTATCCATACATTCCAGGGTACGGGCTTCATAACTTTTCAAGCCGTTCTTCAGCACATCTTCATAGGCAACGGCTATATGGGCGTCACCGGAGGTGAGGTTTCCCTCTGCTTTGATGATGCCCAGATCATAGAACACACGGCTTTCCGGAGGCATGGCAGCCAAGCCCTTGTCAAGCAGGGTGTTGTGCTCCCAGAAAGGATAGATGTCCCGCAGCTGTTGTTTGGTTTCTTTGCTGATATAGAAAACGTCGCCATCACGCTTTTCGAATTCATCCAGCTCCCGAATGACCCAGTCCATGGCATATTCCGGGAAAATTGGAGCATAGCGGTTGGATGAGGCCTGATTGCCGGCGAGTAGTGTATGCGGCTCTATAAATACAGTCATATTGGCAAGCACATTTTCCAGCATGCAGGCTCGCTTCATCGTAATGGGTTTATCAGCGTGAAGCTTGTAGCTTTCGGTGGTTAAAATTGCTCTTTCAGCACAGACATGAGGCTTGGTTTCCAGCAATTCCTCGCGAAAATGCTCCATGCGCGGCGTCAGCGAGCCAAATCGATTTGCGTGCTTCATGGAATTCCCCCCTAAAAAGGTCAAAGACCCTGATTTTATCTATCTGATACCAATATAGCAAATGATTTCAAAAGTGTCAATTTATATTTACGAATGAAAGATAATTAATTTCAAAATAAAAGAATTTCAGATAATGTGTGTAATCATATGGGCATGCAGACAGAAAAAATGACCGTTTTAGGTGACTGATGATTAAGCAGCGGCTGTTTTAGGTGGCAGATGATTGGTAAGCGGCTGCCTTGTGACGATTGCGGAAGCTGGAGGGCGACTCTCCCGTCAGGGACTTGAAAGTACGGAAAAAATACTTGGTTGATTCAAATCCCACCTGATAGGCAATCTCTTTTACACTCTGTGACGAGTTGATCAGCAGCCGTTTGGCAGTCTGAATACGCAGGTGATTGATATAGGTGATCACGGTCATCCCAGTAAGCTTTTTGAAGCGTCGGGAAAGGTAGGACTTGCTGATATGTTCCAGATCCGCCAGCTGTTCCAGAGTGATCTTCTGGGTAAAGTGTGTATGAATATATTGCAGCGCATTTGCCAATTCTTCCTTGTGGTCTCTGCCTTCACTATTGTTGCGAAGAATGAGAGTCAGGAGCAGCTTCATCTCATATTCCAGCAGCAGGGGTTCCGGTTCTTCGCGCTTGGCCTCCAGATAAATGAGTCGGAATAGCTGGCTCAGGGTATTATCCCGGTCCTTCAGCTGAATGGACTCTTTCAGCTCAAGCTCAGGCAGATCCACCCACAGGCAGATAATCTCTCTTCTTTTTTCACTGATCATTTCTTCCTGATGTGCCCAATGTGCCGGATAGACCACCGTATCAAAGAGGGAGATGGACATCCGGGTACCGGACACTTCCAGATTTCCCTTCCCTTCGAAAAAATACATGAGTTCAATATAAGGGTGGTTATGGCGGGAAAAGTTCCATGCCGGGCTGGTATCATCAAAGCGCTCGCAGAACTTCAGCTTCGGGCGGCTGTTTTGAATGATCTTGTAATAATCATCTAAAAACATGGTACCTTCACCTTGCCTCTCTGGTTGTGATTTGGATTTTGTATCATCAACTTCTATTATATAACACCGACACGGACTTTTCATCCATTACCGTTTTTTCGGATTTTTGGCATCTGATCCATATTGCACAGGGGAGGGGGCTGGGCACGGCAAGGATCCCAAGTATTTCAAGGTAAATTATCAGGGCTGCATATTTACAATCGTCAGATTGTATGCCTATAATGAAGTATAAACTACGATTGGACTGAGAAATGATGGTGTATACCGGAAGAATATTCAATATACAGAAGTTTAGTATCAACGATGGCCCTGGAATTCGAACCACGGTTTTTTTCAAAGGCTGTCCGCTCCAGTGCCGCTGGTGTGCCAACCCTGAATCCCAAAACCGCTATGCATCCATTGCAGATACGATTGCAGATGAGGCATACTGCGGCAGAGACTACACGGTGGAAGAGGTCATGGCCCAGGTACGTAAGGACAAGCCCTTTTATGACCGGTCCGGCGGCGGCATGACCCTGTCCGGCGGTGAGGTGCTGCAGCAAATGGAGTTTGCTATTGAGCTGTGCAAGGCTGCCCGCAGCGAGGGCATTCATGTGGCAGTTGAAACCACCGGCTATACTGCACCGCAGCAATTCCGTGCTTTTCTGGATTACGTGGATTTGCTTCTGTATGATTTCAAGCACTATGATCGGGAGATGCACCATGCCCATACAGGGGTCTATAATGATGTCATTCTGAAGAATCTATGCCAGGCTGTAGAATCAAAAACACCGGTTATTGCCCGCATTCCCGTCATTCCCGGGTTTAACGACAGCTTGCCAGCTGCGCGGCAGATGGCGCAGCTGCTGGTTGATATGGGCATAAGGGAAGTGCATTTGCTTCCTTTCCATCAGCTTGGAGAAAACAAGTATAAGCAGATGGGAATATCCTATGAGATGACAGGCGTAAAGCAGCTGCATCCGGAAGACCTGACGGACTATCAGAAGGTATTTGCGGATTGCGGCCTGGACTGTACATTCCGATAAAAAATCTGCATTTCACAGAACGCAAGATCATCCCTTTTCGTTGATCTGAAGGTAATCGAAAAGGATGCATATACATTTTATTTTACAACAGAATTTGAAAGAAGGAGCTGTAATGAAAAAAAGGGAAGCATTGATATTGGAGCTTTTGTCTCAACACGGGAAGATGGAGGTTGCCGCTCTGGCTGAGCAATTGGGCGTTTCACAGGTAACCGTCCGCAAGGACCTGGACAGCATGGCGCAAAAAGGAGTGATTCGTCGTGAACATGGCTGGGCTGTATTCGGCGGCAGTGACGATGTAGGGAACCGCCTGGCTTTTCATTATGAGGAAAAGCGTCAGATCGCCAGAAAAGCTGCCAGACTGGTATCCGTAGGGGAGACCGTTATGATTGAGAATGGCAGCTGCTGTGCGCTGCTGGCGGAAGAAATTGCAAGAACAAAGCCCAGTGCCACCATCATTACCAACAGTGCCTTTATAGCCAGCTACATCCGCGGTGTGGAAGGTGCCCGGGTAGTTCTGCTGGGCGGTGATTATCAAAATGACGCTCAGGTATTGGTAGGGCCCATCTTACGCATCTGCGCTGCACAGTTTCGCGTGGATAAGCTGTTTGTAGGAGCGGATGGGTATGTTCCCAAGATAGGCTTTACCGCCAATGACCACCTCCGTGTACAGGCAGTGCGGGATATGGCAGAGCAGGCCAAACAGGTGATTGTCGTGACAGAGAGCGACAAATTCTTAAAAGACAGCGTGGTACCCCTTGCAATCGATAAGGGCATTGCCGCAGTGGTGACCGATCAGCAGATTTTGCCGGAAATGGAAGAGTCTCTGCGGCAGGAAGGAATCCGGGTATACAAGGCAGAATAAGGTTAACGAGTACTTCTCGTTTCCTTTTTGTATATTCTGCAATTAAGACTTCGTATTTATTGTATATTTTATACAAAACACAGCGTTGGAATTCCGACACAAACTTTTTTCTTTTCATTCGAAATTGATAATTGACATATTCGTAATATTCTACTATACTGTTATGCATATAATTGATAAAATGTGATAATCCAATAAAAAACATGAAAAGGGCAGTTGTTGTGAAGAGCTATCGAATTGGTATTGATGCCGGCGGCACCAAGGTCGCCTACGGTCTGTTTGATGAAAAGAATAACTTACTTGATCGATTTCAGCACCCCACTCCCATTGAAGCGGATGGTCCTGCTTTTTCTGATTTGGTGATTGAAAATGTCGGGAAGCTCCTGCAGCAAAATAACAAGACCATAGAAGATCTGCAGGGTATTGGTATATGTATGCCGTCATTTATTCTTTTTGATCAGGGCTATGTATGTATGACCTCCGCTATGGTAAACATCCGGGATTTTCCCATGCGCGATTACCTGACCCAGCGGCTGCAGGTTCCCGTCATATTGGACAATGACGGCAATGCAGCGGCCTTGGCAGAGCATCGTTTTGGTGCCGGACGGGGCAGCCGTCATATGATTTATATGGCTATCAGCACCGGCATTGGCAGCGGCCTTGTGTTAAATGGCCAGCTGTTTCGTGGCAGCTATGGCTGGGCCGGAGAAAGCGGTCATATGCTCATTACACCGGATGAAGGTCTGCTCTGCGGCTGCCGCAACCAGGGCTGCTTCATGTCCTGGGCTTCCGGACGCTATATTCCCCAGCATATCCGGCAAAAGGCTGAGGGCAGGCACACCAGTATGGACCTGGATTCGGGCTTGGATTGTGTAGAGCTTTGCCGCGGCTGCCGGGAGGGAGATGCGCTTGCGCTGGAGATTCTGGATCAAATGGCGCATTACATCGCCTTATGCATATTCAATATTTATCAGCTGCTGAATGTCAACCTATTCGTGTTTGGCGGCGGAGTGGTAAATTTCGGTCCCCTGCTCTTTGATCGGGTACGGGCGGAGTTTGACCGCTACAACCACATACCTCAGCCGGTGGAGTTTCGATTTGCCGAGCTGGAGGAGAACATCGGTGTCATTGGTGCAGCAGAGTTGGTGCGGGAGCTGCTCTGATCTGTTCAGAATCGTTCACTTTTTGTATAGTTTTGGGGGTTACGAGCGAAAGTGCTTCGTTTTATAATAGATAATACTGATCAATCATAAGAAACACATCTATATGTCATGCAAAATATCTATAAATTTTATACATTAATATATATATAAAGACTTGTAAATCATGGAAATCGACAGGATCATCCTGTTGATGATAGATAAAAAACATATAAGCTAGGAGGAAAATCACAATGAAGAAACTTATGGCTTTGTTGCTGGCAGCGGTTTTGGTTTTTAGCTTGGCGGCTTGTGCCGGCGATGCACCAACTGGAGACAGCCCCACAGCTGAACCGGGCGTTTCCAACGAAGGACCTGAGAAACCCGACGACAGCACAGAGAAACCTGCCGACAGTGGAGAGGAAATCAAGGTTGCTTTCATTACCCAGTCTCTGTCAAATGCTTCTCAGGCTTACGCCTGGACCCAGTTCCAGAAGTATGCAGATGAGTATGGTTTCACTGTAACAGTTTTTGAAGAGGATTATGATCCTCAGAACGGTGTTGCTGCGATCGGTACCTGTATCGCTCAGGGCTATGCGGCAATCTGCATTAACCCAACCGACCCCAGCGCAATCATCCCCGCCCTTATGGAAGCGAAGGAAGCCGGCATTATCATCGGCATGTACTCCTCTGAAATCCCGCCAGGAAATGAACAGTATCGTGATTTCATGTGCGGCACCGACGACTTCATGGCTGGTGAAGTAGCTGCTCAGACACTGATGGAAGCTTTCCCGGATGGCGCAAACGTAGTCGAAGTCGGCGGTCAGTCCGGCCACGATGCACAGATCAAGAGACATGACGGCTTTGTGGCTACCATTGAAGGCAGCAATATCAAGGTTCTGGACTCCCAGAATTGTGAAGCATGGGCCAGTGAAGACGCCATGGCAATCATGGAAGACTTTATCGTTGCCTATGGTGATGATATTGATGTTGTGTACTGCCACTGGGATGTTGGCGCTACAGGCTGCATTGAAGCTCTGAAGAACGCCGGAATGGAAGATGTATATGTGATTGGCGTTGACGGCTGCTCAGTCGGCTATGACCAGGTTCGCGAAGGCACTCAGGCACTCAGCATCGGCCAGAGTTTCTCTCAGATGACACAGGACGCCTTCACCAACATTACCAAAATCTTAAATGGCGAGGACTTTGAGGAAGTCGTTTGGACAGCTCTGGACATCGTTACCATCGACACCATTGACAACTTCCCATATCCTGAGTGGTAATCAAATCAATTAAAAAATAAGGGTTTCAACTAATTTCCAACTTGCTTCGGAAGGTTCCGAAGCAAGTTGGCTTGTAAATCTGCAAGGGGGTAAGCACATCATATGGGTGAAAATATCCTGGTTGTAAAAGATGTATGCAAGTATTTCCCGGGCGTCACTGCTTTGGATCATGTTTCGATTGAAGTACCGCGCGGTGTTGTCTATGGTATCGTAGGTGAAAACGGAGCCGGCAAGTCAACCCTCATGAAAATCTTGTCCGGAGTATATGAGAAGGATGCAGGCACGGTTATTTTCAATGGGGAGACCATCGAGCGCACCACGCCGATTCAAGCCTTGCGCCGCGGCCTGAGCATCATCTATCAGGAATTTAATCTGGTCAATACGATGACTGTCGGCGAGAATATCTTTCTGGGCCGTTTCAAAGAGAATGGCGGTATGCGCGGAACACATAAAAAGGCTCGGGAGCTTCTGGACAGTATCGGCAGCACCATCAGCACCCATACAATGGTAGGAGATCTCAGTGCTTCCGAAATGCAGATGGTGGAGATCACCAAGGCCTTGTCCTTTGATTCAAAACTGATTATCATGGATGAGCCCAGCAGTTCGTTAACCTCCCAGGAGCTCAAGCGTTTGGGGATCATCATCCATCAACTGCGCGAGAAAGGGATCTCCATTATCTATATCAGCCACAAGCTGGATGAAATCTTTGAGTATTGTGATATTGTTACCGTTTTACGGGACGGGCGCGTTATCGATACCAAGCCGGTAGGTGAGATAACCCGTGAAGAGATGATCACCAAAATGGTTGGCCGTACCATCGAAAATGAATTCCCGCCGCGGGCTCATTTCGTAGGAGAGCCATTGCTGGAGGTTCGCAATCTCAATACACGCAAGCTTCACAATATCAATTTCACCTTACACAAGGGTGAAATCCTTGGTTTGGTAGGTCTGGTCGGAGCGGGTCGTACGGAAATCATCCGTGCCCTGTACGGCGCAGACAAGGTTCGGGGTCATGAGGTGCTGCTGCGGGGCAAGCCGGTTGCCATCCGAAACCCCAAGCAGGCAATCAATGCCGGCATAGGCATGGTGCCGGAGGATCGCAAGCGTGAAGGCCTGGTTCTTCCATTTTCTGTTGAAAGCAACATTACCATGGCATGTCTGGAGCGGCTGACCAAATATGGGATCGTCAACCGCGCAGCCGAGAAGGATATTGCCAGGCGGCAGATTGAAGCACTGTCCGTTAAGACACCATCGCAGACAACCAAAGTACTCACTCTTTCCGGCGGAAACCAGCAGAAATGCATCGTTGGGCGCTGGATGGAACTGGATCCCGATATTTTAATTCTGGATGAGCCGACCCGGGGCATTGACGTTGGCGCTAAATATGAGATCTATGTCTTGATGAATAAAATCGTTGAGTCCGGTGGATCCATTATCCTGATTTCTTCAGAGCTGCCGGAGGTTTTAAACATGAGCAACCGGGTTCTGACCATCTGCGAAGGCCGCATTACCGGTGAATTTAAACCGGAGGAGTCCTCTGCTGCGGAAATCATGGAAAAGGCGATCGGATGAGAGTGAGGGAATACAATGAAACGATACACATCAACTAGCTTGGGTAACTTCCTGAAGAATAATCTGGTACTGGTTGGCATAGTTGTCCTGATTGTTGTAACAGCTATCATAGAACCCAAATTTGTCAGCGAGGCAAACCTGACAAATGTAATGCGGCAGCTTTGGCCGCTGCCCTTTATTGCCCTGGGCATGACCTTTGTAATTATTGGCGGCTTTATTGACTTGTCTGTTGTAGGCATGATTTCCCTGGCCGGCGTCGTGACCGCTTCCCTGATCGATCCGCTGGGTCAGGTGGGTGCAATCCTGTGCGGCATCCTGTTGGGAGCCTTAATGGGTTACCTGAACGGCAGAATCCTTACCAGCGTAGGGGCGATGATTCAGGCAGAGGTTTTGTTTATAACCTATGGTATGAGCTCCATCTATACCGCTATTGCTTTGCTTTTGACAAACGCTGAGACAATACGTATCGCCAGAAACACCAAGCCAATTACCATTTTTACGACACTGGGCTCCGGTACAGTGGGGATGGTTCCTGTTGTCCTGTTTGTATTTATCGTGTTACTGGTATTTATGCATCTGTTTTATACCAAGACACTGGCCGGCCGCGGCATCAGCCTGATGGGCGGCAACAAAGATGCGGCCTTTCTGACAGGATATAACGTAAAGCGCGGCATGCGGCTTGTGTATACCATCAGCGGCATCATGTCCGCTATGGGAGCCATTTCTCTGGTCTCACGTGTTACAACAGCCACAGCCACCAGCGGCATAGGATATGAAACCAACGCCATTTTGTGCGTTGTTGTCGGCGGCACATCCCTCAGGGGCGGCAAGGGCAGTGTCCTGCGCACCATGCTGGGCGTTTTGCTGGTTGTTCTTTTGGGCAACTGCATGAACCTGCTGGGGCTGTCAACTTATATGCAGACTGTCATGCGCGGTGCAGTTCTGGTTACTGCAATCTGGCTGGACAACCGCAAGGAACTGTAAGGAGGCACCTATGACTATGAGTATAAAAAGTATAAGCAAATCGATATGGAAGGTCATTTCCAAGCAAGGAGCTGTTTTGGCCATCCTTGCCTTGATGATCTTGATGTTGTTTTTTAACACAAATTTTTATACGGCCTATAACTGGCTGGATATGCTGCGATCTGCTGCCATTTTGGAAATCGTTGCATTTGGTGTCACCGTTGCCGTTATCTGCGGTGCCTGTGACTTGTCCGTCGGCGGCACGCTGAGCTTTGGCGGCATTATCGCGGTCCTGCTCATTAACGCCGGATATCCGATCTGGCTGGCATTTGCTGCCGCTCTTGCGACTGGTGCCTTAGTGGGTTTTGTTAACGGCTTTCTGGTGGTTCATCAAAAAACCGAGCCCTTTATTATCACTCTCGGCATGGGAATGCTTCTCAAAGGTGTGTGTCAGGTTTTAACCGATGCCCGTCCCCTTCCCAGTAAGGTTCCTGAATTCATGATGATTTCCAACTCCAAGGTGATTGGCTCGATACCGTCTCTGGTAGTCTATATGGTGGTCCTGTTCGGGATATTCTACTATCTCATGCGTTTTACCAGCTTCGGGCGCAACTGCTATGCCATTGGCGGCAACTACGAGGTTGCAAAATATTCCGGTATCAAGGTGGTTCCCATAAAATGGACAGCCTTTGTCATCAGCGGCATTACCGCAGCACTGGCCGGCGTACTGCTTGCCTCCCGAATGAATACCGGTTCTTCTGTTTACGGTGACACCACAGGCATGCTTGTCAACTGCGGCGTTGTTATCGGTGGCACCTCTTTCGCCGGAGGTGTAGGCGGCATTCGTGAAAGCTTCATAGGCCTGTTCGTCATTCAGATGCTGACCAACGTGATGAGCATGCTGGGTCTGGACAGCTATTACCAGAAGCTTTTTGAAGGCATTCTGATTGTGCTGATTATTGGATTGGACTGCTTTGTCAGAATGCGTAAGCGCGAAAGAGTGTGAATAACAGGGTTGGCTGCATAGCAGGCCTTGAAATTTGATTGTGAGGTGGATTCATTGAAGGAGCAGAATTATCTGGATCATTTGGTTGGTGTTTTCGGCCAGCCTGTGGCGGAAAATCCCGGTGTTGTCATTCAGGATGCCGCATTTCAGGCACTTGGTCTGAAGCGCTGGCGCTTTTTGACCGTGGATGTGGATAAGGACAAGCTGGGCGACGCCATACGCGGGCTGAAGGCATTCAAGATGCGCGGCATCAACTGTACCATCCCCCATAAAATCGCTGTGATGGAATATCTGGATGAAATCTCTCAAAGTGCAAAGCTTATCGGCGCAGTCAATACGATTGTCAACGACAACGGCAGGCTCTTTGGTGAAAACACCGATGGAAAGGGCTTCATGATGTCTTTGGAGTCAAACGGCGTGGATGTACAGGGCAAAAAGGCAGTGGTCCTTGGCGCAGGCGGAGCAGCACGGGCCATCTGTGTAGAAATGGGATTGGCGGGTATAGCGGATATTACAATCGTCAACCGGGTGCAGGACAGAAGCTTGGGCGACGAGCTCGTGGCGATTCTTCGGGAGAATACCAAAGCAGAAGTCCGGTATGTAGACTGGGATGGGCCTTATTCCATCCCTGCAGACACCAATATCGTGGTGAATGCAACCTCTGTAGGGCTTTACCCCGATGTAAACGATATCCCGAACATCAATCTGGATTCCATTACCCCGGATATGTTCGTTCAGGACGTCATTCCCAATCCAACAGAGACAGCGCTCATTAAGGAAATGCGCCTTCGCGGCATCCCTTGTGCAACCGGTGCAGGAATGCTCATCAATCAGGCTGCCTTGAACATTGAGATGTGGACCGGCCTGAAGCCTGACAAGGATGTGATGTATAAAGCACTGGAGGAGGCCTTGACCTGAGATTGCCCGATTGTTCAAGCATACAGGATTCAGCATTTGTTTATGTTTTGAATAGGAAATAATAAATCCGAACCCAACCAGGGTTCGGATTTTTATTGGAATGATATTTCTTTCACCTTATGCTTAAGCCCAGGCAGCCAAAGTAAACAGCCCCGACAGCCTGAGCAAACTGTGCCACGGTATAGTCGGGATGAGCATCCAGCTGCTGCATGAGTGCGGTATTTGCCAGACTGCCGTCGGCAGCATACTGCTTCAGGGCCGGCTCCCGCCTGGCTGCACCCTCACATATGAGCTGAAAGCACACAGGGTTTTTCACCAGACGGCCAAACAAGGTTCGCTCCCCGGTTTCGGGCTGGAGAATGTACTGGGTCTCCCTCCAGGTGATGGCCAGGTATTCACCAATTTCACGAAAAATTTCCCTGCAGACCTCATTGCCCGGCTCCGCTGCCTTTTCCATGAAGAATTCCAGACAGGGTTTTCGGGCATCCACAGGTTCAATGGGAACGACCAGGCTGTCGCCCTGCCACTGGAGCAGACCTAAATCCAACGCCTGCTGGTAGGTGGACGGGTCTTTTACGGGAAGGTATTTGGCTGCCAGACGAAATACACCGGATTGACTGGTGTACTTTTGCAATGTGCCGGGCAGCTGTGTATTAAAGTTGTTTATGCTTCTTACATCGTTGCAGGGGTATTGCTTCTGAGTAAAGCTTCCCAAATCAATGATAAAGTTATAGACCTCAAGCGGGATATCGGGAATGGATCCGTCCGGCCTCACCCATCCGGTTCCCAGCTCTGTCCCAAGTGTATGCGCAAAAAAACCACGGGAAACGTCAGCACCGACAGCAGCCTGTTCCACAGCAGCAGTAAAGGCTGCCATGGGGCCGTCATTGGTGTTCATTACCACACCGTCCGGCGTTACATATTCTTTCAGGTAATCGGAAAGATAAGTAACCTTGGCAAACTCAGACTCATAGTCCAAATCCGGATTGTTTCGCATCCCTCTGGTCTTATAGGTTTCACCGCCGACAATGCGGTTCTGGATGACCACATCCGGGAAGCAAAGTCCGATGGCATCAAAGTTTCGAAGCGCAGAGCCAGCCTCCTGCTCCATAGCCGCGATGCCTTGCGCCATGTCATCCAGGGTTGCATCCTTATCGAAAACGGTTCTATCCAGCAAGGCTGTCTTGCCTGCAGCATAGAGACTGGCGGCAGCTCTAAGGAGACGGGTCAAAAGTAAAACGGGGTCAATGAGCTGCTCGGCCTGTGTATAGAGAGCGGGAAACCAGTCATATTCCTTACAGACAGCCAGTTGACCGTCAATGCTGACAGCCAGCTTGATGTCGGTGCCTCCAATATCCATGCCCAACACCATACGGTTTGCAGTCATGGCGGGCAGGGTCTGAAATACCGACTGGGATTCGGTTGATTTCTCCGATTCCTTCACCTCAGGCTCCTGGGCGATATCCAGAATGCGAAAACCAAACTGCACCTGCCCTCCGGTAAGGGCTGCCAGGATCCGCTCGTTGACGTTGAGACACTTGCCATATCCGGTGCGCTGGGATTTGGCCAGTCTGGTTTGAAAGATCCTGTCCAGATTGCGGGCCAGGTCCATCAAGCCGGTATCTGCCGGAGACAGATACAGATCCATCCGCAAGGCACCCAGGGAAGATAGGATATTATATATGGTTGCATGAACATAAGATGCAACAAAATCTGCTTCTGCCTGCGTTGAAGTTCCCGGAAGACGCAGGGCAAATCGACGGACTGTTTTGTCGTAAAGCATCACCTGAATATGAAAGGGCCGGCTTCCGCTGGTCTGGAAAGCATCCCTCACTTCAGTAATGTATACAGGCAGGTCTTCTGTTGCCCGCCGCAGAAAAGTATCCAGCATGGATTTCACTCCTTTATGATCTGTGAGATACCCTCTTGAACAAGAATATCGTAAAAAGAATCCATTTCGGCCGCTGAAAGAGCACCGCCCTGGACAGGATAGTCCTCTTCCAAAGCATCATACTTGCTGCGGCAGAGAGGATTAAAGTTTAAAAGCTCATATCTGACATTCGGATCGGTCTGATGGAGATAGCGTGCTATGGCGCGAATATTGTCTTCTGTGGCGGTATAGCCGGGAATCAAGGGTGTTCGCACCAGCACATCAGCCCCGCGGGATATCAGAAACTGATAGTTTTCCAGAATCTGATGATTCTCTGCTCCGAGACAGCTGCGATGGAGGTCGGGATCCATAAACTTGATGTCGACAAGAAAATGATCTGCCACTGGCAGCATGGCCTCTACGGCTGACTGAGGTGCAAGCAGGCAGGTTTCAACAGCCGTATCTGCACCGGCCTGCTTGCATAAATCAAGAACCTCCCGCGCAAACTGCCACTGGCTCAGCACTTCTCCTCCGGACAAGGTTACACCGCCGTCCGGCCCGAAAAATACCTGATCCCGAAGCAGCATATCTGCAGCCTCCCGTGCCGTGACAGTCTGCCCGCTTATAGACATGGCTGCAGCCGGGCAGGCATCCACACAGCTTCCACAGCAGGTGCAAGCCTCCCTGTTGACATGAATCCGGTCTGTCAGGGTCAAGGCACCTGTAGGACAGACGGCAACGCAGCGGCCGCACTGCAGGCAAACCTTTGGGTTATGCCACAGAAGAGGCTCAGGGGGAATGCCTTCCGGGTTTTGGCACCAAGGGCAGCTCAGGGGGCAGCCCTTGAGAAACAGGGTGCTGCGCAGCCCTGCTCCATCGTGGGTGGCGAATCGGGTCAGCTCAAAAATTACGCCGGTTTTCATACCGCTTCATAGGTGGTACGAGCAATAATCTCGTCCTGAAGGTCCTTCGCCAGTTCTGTGAAGTAGGCAGTATAGCCTGCTACCCGGACGGTAAGCCCCCTGTATCTGTCCGGATACTTCTGTGCAGCCAGAAGATCTTCTTCATTGAGTACATTAAACTGAACATGGCTGATACCCAGCCGGCACACAGCCCGCAGCAGCTGAGTAAACTTGAATATACCGGTGTCGGTTTTGAAAAACCGGGGTAGAAATTTCATATTCAACAGGGTGCCGTTGCTGGCCTTTTCAAAGGGCAGACGGGCAACAGACTGCAGAAGAGCCGTAGGCCCATGGGTATCACGACCGGCCATGGCGGAAACACCGCCGTCGGCCAAAGGCTCCTGGGAATACCGGCCATCTGCTGAGGCGGCTACGTTTTGCCCCATCGGTACATGAGCAGATACGGTATACAATCCCATCTGGTAGATGCCGCCGCGGCCATTCCGGTATTTCTTAAGGCCGTCTGCAAAATAGTTAACCCATTTTGCACCCAGCTGGTCAACCCATTCAATGTCGTTGCCGTATTTGGGCACCTTGTTCACCAGCATGGATCGTACCAGTGGTGCATTTTCGAAGTTGGTTTTCAAAGCATCCAGCAGCTCCTGAGCAGTCAGCTTCTTCTCATCATAGACCAGTGCCTTGATGGCGGCCAGGGAATCTGCCACATTGGCTGCCTGAATTGCCTGCACACCGGCGAAATTGTAGTGAGCGCCGCCCTGTGTCACATCGCGGCCTGTGGCCAGACAGTCATCGATTACTGATGACAAAAAGGGTGTGGGCAGCAGTGCTTCATGCATCTTTTCTACCTGAGTGACACATTCCACCATGCGATCCATGAAATAGTCAATCTGCTTGGCGTAGGCTTCTTCCAGCTCCTCAAAGGTCTTATAGGTGGTCAGGTTGCCCAGATCCAGGCCTGTTTTCTGGCCGGTAAGCTGATCGACGCCGTTATGCAGGGTCAGCTCCAGTGCCTTGACCAGATTAAACATGGCTGCATCGCTCCAGCCCAGGGCATTGCCGTGTGTGGTAAGCTCCACACAGCCGACGATGGCATAGTTCATGGCATCTTCATGGCTGACGCCGTGTGATTTTAAAGCGGGAATGACCGCTTCATCATTGAACACCTGAGGCATGCCGCTGCCCATGCCAATGACTCTGCTGGCAGTCTCCAACAGGTCCTGGGGTGAATTTTTGTGTATTCGCAAGGACAGGTTGGGCTGTGGCAGCAGCAGATGAGACTGAGCCTGTAAAAACAGATAGCTCAACTCGTTCGTGGCGTCAGAGCCGTCCAGGTTCTGTCCGCCGATGGCCACATTGAATCCAATGGGAAAGCCTGCAAAGTATTTTGCGCTGTTGGAATTACGAAGATAAACCAGCTGATTGAACTTCAGCCACAGACATTCCGTCAGTTCCAATGCATCCTCCAGCGTCATGCTGTTTTCGCGGCTGGCCTGATAATAGGGGTACAAATACTGGTCCATCCGTCCGGGAGAGAAGGAGGAGGCATTTCCCTCCATCTGCAGGATAACATATAAAAACCAGGTAGCCTGCAGGGCTTCATCATAGGTTTCAGCAGGCGAAACAGCCAGCTTTCTGCAGGTTCTGGCGACTTGCGCCAGGTTCTCCTTGCCGGTCTCCTGGTACATCTCCCAGGCTAACTCAGCATACCGTTCCATAAACCGGCTGGCGCCTTCCATGGCGAGAATGACGCTTTCATAGAAATCATGGTTCTTGCCCCGTGAGCTTTCCAAATGGGACTCCGCCTCGGCACGAATGCCGCTTGGACCCAACTGCAGCCATTTCTTTGTATTGGGACAGATATGCCCCTGAGAATGGTCCTTCTGGTTGATTTTTACGACCTTGGCAATCTCGTCCACCTGCGGCCCGATGGCTTCACGGACCTTATCCTCCAGGGAATGACCCTTCCAATAGGGTAGAATTTCTTCCCGGAATTCCCGGATGTCCTCCTGATGCACCTGAAATTGATCCTGAGGCCGGGTGGGCAATGTTTCAAATTCCCGGTCAACCCAGGAGGCGCCGGTCTCGGGAAACACCACACCACCCCGAACGCCGGGAGTGCGGTTGCCTACAATGCGCTCATCCGGCTCAATTCGTATGGTGATTTCTTCTAAAGAGGCTTTCAGAGCTCTGGCACGCTGGATGCAGCGCGGCTGTCCCTCGGTGGCCTGATAACTTCTGGTGATGATTCGTGCCTGTTCGATGGTGGCATAGCGCGGCTCTGCCAGCATTTTTTCTTTCAAGATTTGAATACGTTCAGGGCAGGGCAGAGCAGCAATTTGCTTGATTTGATTCATTTAAATCCCCCCTTATCTCATACTTTAACACGCCGGCTCAAGACAGCATACTCATAGAATTATCCAATAAGTACACAATAATGAACATTTTTAGCGTAAGCTTTTTTGTGATTTATAGCATGAAACCAGCAAATACCATATACGAATCCGAAAAAGACTGGTATACTATTAGTTGAAAAAATGGTTGCTGCAGGGCAGCCATTAGGCGATTAAACGGGCAGTGGAGGGAATATAATAAAACTGTCATAAATAGTTCATGGGAAAGTGAAACTTTTTTAAGCATTTACCAGTATTATTATTGAGAGGTTTTCATCTCAAATAGACAATAGATGGAGTTGGAAAGATATCATGCGTGTGAAAAGAAAAAGGGTAAAGAAGAGATTCTTTTTGTTTGTTTTATTGGTTTTAGCGGTTCTCGCCGTTGTTTCTTTTCCTGACAAGATAGGGCAGGCACTTTCATTCATCAGCATTGGGGAACAGCCTGAAAAGGAAACGCCCCCACCAGTAAACAATACAGAACCGCCGGCATCCAATACAGAGCCATCTACCCATCCCACCGAGCCTCCTGATACCGAACCGCCGGTAATAGAAGGGGAGCTGCAGAATGTGGTTTATATTGGTGAACCGGTCTCCTTCAGAAAATATGTAACGGTTACCGATAATGTGGATAAGGATGTTGAACTGGAGGTGGACAGCAGCTCGGTTAATTTAACCAAGGCTGGGTCCTATACCGTGGTATACAGGGCTGTGGATTCTTCAGGCAATGCCGCTGAAAAAAAAGTGCTGTTTATCGTGGAAGAAAAGCCGCAGCAGACCATCGAGCTGGAAAAGGTGAATGAACAGGCAGACCAGATTCTTGCGGAAATCATTGAAGAGGATATGACACCCCGGGAAAAGGCCAGAGCAATTTATAACTGGGTCAGAGGACATATCAGCTACGACGGCAATTATGAGAACAATACAGATTGGGTTAAAGGCGCATTTGACGGCTTTCAAAGCCGACGGGGCGATTGTTATGTATTTTTCGGCGTTACCAAGGCCTTGCTGAACAGAGCCGATTTGGAGAACCTGGATATTGTAAAAGAGGGCGGAGGCCATTACTGGAGCATGGTAAACCTGGGTGAAGGCTGGTATCATTATGACACCACTCCCCGGAAAACCGGCGGTGAATTTTTTATGATGACAGATGCAGAGCTAAAGGCCTATTCTGATCAGTACGGAAACAGTCACGTATGGGATCGAGACAAGTATCCTGCAACTCCTTTGGAATAATCTAAATTGATGTTTGAACATAGATTATTGGGATAAATATGATATCGGATAGAATCAGGCAAACTTTATAAAACCGGAGATGCAATCGGCTGCATAAAAGGGCAGGCGGATTGTATCTCTCTTTTATTATTACAGCGCTTTACTGGTTTACCATAAGGAAGGTGTTTGCTTTTGAGGGGTAAAAGGTTCGTCGGGTTGCATAATTCCGTATCGGAGCTGTTCGGCAATCAGGAGGAGTTTTCCCGAAACCGCAGGAGTCTCCTCTTGTCCAACTATTGCAACGGGGTTACCGCCAATTTAATCGGAGCAAATTTTTTTACCGGCTTTCTGCTTCTGATGAATGCCAGTGACTCCTATGTCGGCCTGATTGCCATGATTGCCATGTTTGGCAATATGCTCCAGGTTTTGTCTCCACTGCTTTTGGAGCGGTTTGCTGAGCGAAAAAGGGTGCTGATGATCGGCAGGGGTACGGTGCACTTTCTGAATATCGTGGTGATCAGCGTCATTCCGCTGCTTGTTCCCGCCGATGCGCTGAAGCTGTCCTTGATCCTGATTGTGGTTCTGCTTTTGAATGTAATCAATGCAATGATGGCACCTGGTTATCAGGTTTGGCACATCAAGAGCATTCCCAACGAGATCCGTTCTCGCTATTTTTCCTTTTTTACTTTAACCAACAGCATCCTTGTTTATACGGTTGTCCTGGCGGGCAGCCAGGTTGTGGATGCCTTTAAAAAAGGCGGCAGCGAGCTGACAGGGCTGCTGATCATACGCGGACTTGCTTTTGTGCTTGCCATTTTGGATCTGTATTTTCTTTCCAAAATAAAGGAGTATCCGGTACCCGGAAGGGACATAAAGATAAAGGATGTCCTGTTCAGCCCTTTTAAAGAAAAGAAATACCTGATTACGGTTGCCATTGCCTGTATGTGGAGCTTCTCAGCAAATATACCCAGCTCCTTTTACACCGTTTATCTTCTTCGGGAACTCAAAATATCCTATTCCTTCATCAATACGGTGAATATGCTGAGCGTACCGGTAATGATTTTCTTTATGCCGATCTGGAGAAAACGCGTTGACCGAACCTCCTGGTTTCGTGTATTCAATATTTGCATCAGCCTGTATATCGTGCATTATCTCGGCCTGGCCATGGTTACGGAGAAAAACCTGATGCTTTACCCCTTATTCATGCTGTATGCCTTTGCCATCTCACCGGGCATCAATATGGTATTTGCCAACCTGCCCTATGTGAACATGCCGGAGGAAAACCAGACCAACCTGCTGGGCTTTTACGCTGCAATGAACAATTTTGCCGGTTTTTTGGGGATTGCCCTGGGCAGGCAGTTCGTCACCATGACAGATGGTGTGCAGCTGCAGGTAGGCACAACCACCTTAGGAAACAAGCAGCTGGTGCTTATCCTGACAGCGGTGCTTATGCTGATCGGTGTGCTGGTGATTTATCGACTGGCGCAAAGGTCGGCCGCTGCAGAAGAGGATGCTGCATAAAAAAGAGCATAAAAAGAACCGCCCCCAAGAGTTACCCCGCTTAACTACCGAGACGGTCCTGTATAAGAATTGATCCGGCCAGTTTTATTTGGCTTTTACCTGGGATTTGATTACTTCATATCCCATGGATGTGATGGCCTTTTCAATATTTTCGATGGAAACCTTTTCTTCATCAAAGTCCAGCTTTACCTTGCTTGCGTTAAACATCACCTTTACACTGTCCTTCTCAACACCATCCAGGGCCTTTACCGCGTTGTCAATTTTCTGCATACAGGATGGACAAGCCAGTGTTTCAAGTTGAATGGCAGCTTTTTTCATTTTCATCTCTCCTTTATTTTCCTGTTTGAATTTCCTTTAATGGGTCTTTTTAGCTTTTGTTCTTTCCAGTTATATCTTATACCATAAGGGGCTAAATGAAATTGATCTGCATCAAGTTTTTCGTCTTTGCTTTCATTTTTCCTTCCATTATTACCTTAATCGATACCGGAGAAGTCTCATTCCGTTTAAGATTACCACCAGAATGCTTGCTTCATGCACCAGCATACCAACTGACATCGTCACCCAGCTGCTGAAGAAGAGGTTAGTCAGCAGCACCAATACAACCCCTATGGCAATAACAATGTTTTGAAGCATGTTGCGGGCTGTTGCCTTTGTCAAACCCAGTGCAACGGGTAAGCGGCTGAAGTCTGAGTTCATTAAGACAACATCCGACGTTTCGATGGCCACATCAGTGCCGCTTCCCATGGCAATGCCGATATCGGCCAGAGCGAGGGAAGGACTGTCGTTTACCCCGTCACCGACAAATGCGACAATCTGACCTTTTGCCTGCAGCTCCGCTATATAGGCTGATTTATCCTCTGGCAGCATGTGACCGTGGGCTTCTGTCAATCCAAGCTCCTGCGCAACCAGATCAACCGTTCCCTGGTTGTCTCCGGATAGGACGATCAGATTTTTCACACCCATTCTTTTCAGCTTCTGAAGATGGCTCTTTACGCCTGGACGAATTTGATCGCGAATTCCCATAAGGGCCTTTAATTCTCCATCAACGGATGTTAGAACCAGCGAGTTGCCCTTTTTTTCAAACAGAGCAATGTCTTCACGAGCCTTTTCACTCAAGTGGACATTTTCCTGTTCCATGAGTGCAGCGTTTCCGACGGCAACCCTGTGCCCGTCTACCAGAGCGACGATTCCGCCGCCTTTTACAACGTCTGTATTTTCAACCTCATACAGCCTGGTGTCACCAATATGTTCTACAATTGCCTTCGCCAGGGGGTGATCGGATTCATTTTCTACACTGGCCAGATAACCCAGTACGGTTTCCATGTCATCGGAATAAAATTCCGTATCTGCCACCTTCGGATTCCCGATGGTTAATGTCCCGGTTTTGTCGAATACCACTGAGTGAACCCTGCTGAAATCCTGAATGACTTCACTGCCCTTTAGAAGAACGCCGTGCCTGGCTCCATTGCCAATGCCTGCAACATTCGAGACGGGTACACCGATCACCAATGCGCCCGGACATCCCAGAACCAGGATGGTAATTGCAAGCTCTACATCCCATGTTATCAACCATACAATAAAGGCAAGGATCAAGACGGCCGGTGTGTAAAATTTGGAAAACCGGTCAATAAAGCGTTCAGCCTCCGATTTTGAATCCTGAGCCTCCTCCACCAGCTCAATGATTTTGCCAAAGGTCGTATCTTCTCCAACCCGGTTGGCTATGATTTGAATGGTTCCATTTTCCAGAATGGTTCCGGCATACACCCCGGAATCCACCTTTTTACTTACCGGGACAGACTCACCGGTAATGCTTGCTTCGTTGATGTGGCCCTCGCCTGTCAGAACCGTTCCATCCACAGGAACCTTCGCTCCGGTTTTTACAAGCAGGATATCACCTACATCCACTTCATCGACTTCGACTTCTTCAAACTCTCCATTTTCCATTAGCTTCAGGGCGCTTTCCGGTGCCATTTCCGTTAATTCCTTAATCGCAGAACGTGTTTTGTTCAAGGTGCGCTGCTCGAGGTAACCCCCGAATAGGAATAAGAAAGTGACAATGGCGGATTCCTCAAAATTTTGTATAATAAAGGCCCCGGCAACTGCAATGGTAACCAACACATCAATGCTGACCACCTTGACTCTTAATGCCTGGTATGCCTGGATTGCAATGGGTACAGCCCCTAAAATGGAAGCAACAAGCAATGCCCATTCGAATACAACTTCGTTTTTGAAAGCCAGCTTGCTGACAAATGCCGCTGCGATGACAATCGCACTGACCAACGTGATTTGATTCCTTCTGCCTAACACAAATCGCTGCATGCTCTCCTCCCCTTCCTGCCTTTCATTCCCAATTTCCATGTATAATACTGCTTAAGCCTGATATGCCTTATCCAGTTCAGCTAACATATTGTAAACCGCTTCATAGCTTTCACATACGTCAGAGGGAACGGTGTAGTGGTCTGTCATTTCACGCAGCCTGGCAAATTCTTCATTCAGTTCGGGCTTTTCCGATCCTGCTTCCTTGCTTTTCCGGTTGATTGCATCAAACAGCTTGCGTACTTCATGGAATTCCGGATGATGGCCTCCATGAACCCGTGCTACAATTGGTACATATTGCTCCAAGGTTTTCATGTTTTTTTGCTTTGCTTCCTGAAATGTTTGTCTTGTCATCTTCAATCCCTCTTTCAATTTATCATCCTTATTGGTATGGTTTCATTTTAGCAAGAAAAATTTACATTGAGATTGATTTAAATCAAGATTTGTAAAAATCTTTTCATTACAATATAATTGAACTGGATAACCACACATATACAGCTGATGGATAGAAAGTGAAAAGAAAGCAGGTCATATAAATGGGCAAAACAATGAAGGCACTGGTAAAAAAATATGATAAACCGGGCATCTGGCTGGATGAAGTTCCTGTGCCGGATGTGGGCATCAATGATGTAAGAATTAAGATTCGACGGACATCCATATGCGGTACGGATATCCATATATATAAATGGAACGAATGGGCGCAAAAAACCATTCATACGCCTATGGTCATCGGTCATGAATTTGTAGGAGTTGTGGATCAGGTGGGCAGCAATGTGCATGATTTCAAGCCCGGCGACCTGGTTTCAGGGGAGGGTCATGTAGTATGCGGTTTGTGCAGAAACTGTCTTGCAGGCAGGCGGCATTTGTGCAGAAGCACCAGCGGGATTGGTGTGAACCGGCCGGGCGCCTTTGCAGAATATGTTGTGATCCCGCAGACCAATGTCTGGTATTGTGATAAATCCATTCCGGAGGAGCTGTTCAGCTGCTTTGACCCGCTTGGAAATGCGGTTCACACAGCCCTTAGCTTTGATGTTTTAGGTGAAGATGTGCTGATTACCGGTGCAGGCCCCATCGGCATCATGGCAGCTGCGGTTGCCAGACATGCGGGGGCACGATATGTGGTGATCACAGATGTCAACCCATACCGCCTGGAGCTGGCCAAAAAGGTAGGAGTGACTGCCGCCCTGGATGTCAGAAAGGATTCCATAGAGGAATGCATGGTGAATTTGGGTATGAAGGAAGGCTTTGATGTCGGCATGGAGATGTCAGGCAACGACAGCGCCTTTCGCAGCATGCTGGATGTTATGTGTCATGGAGGGAAAATTGCCCTTCTGGGCATCCAGGACGGTGCCACTGCCATTGACTGGGACAAGGTGGTATTCAACGGCTTGACCATCAAGGGTATTTACGGACGTGAAATGTTTGAAACCTGGTATAAGATGACCGTTATGATCCAGTCCGGGCTGGACATCACCCCGATTATTACCCACAGCTTTGAGTATACCGACTATCAGGATGCTTTTGATATCATGGCATCAGGCAATTCCGGGAAGGTTATTCTTAACTGGACGAATGTCTGACAACAACCAGTTAAAAACCATCACGATAAGAAGCAGGAGGAGATTTGAATGAAGGAGCGATTATATACACGAACCCAAAATCGGCTGCAGGACATGAAGGAAGCAGGCACATATAAGGACTACCGCTACCTGGAGTCCCCTATGGGGGCTCATTCGCAGATTGAAGACAAGGGAGATGTGCTGGTTTTGTGCTCCAACAACTACCTGGGCCTGGCTGACAAGGAGGAGCTGGTACAAAGCGGAATCCGGGCTTTGGAGAAGTATGGAGCAGGAGGAGCCAGTGTTCGGTTTATATGCGGAACCTATGACATTCACCGGGAACTGGAAAAGAAGGTGGCAGAATTTCTGGGAACCGAAGCTGCCTTAACCTATACCTCCTGCTGGAATGCCAATACCGCCGTGATTCCCGCATTGCTGCAGCCTGGAGACACCGTTATTTCCGATGAGCTGAATCACGCCAGCATTGTAGACGGCTGCAGACTGGTTGCCAGAGGCGTAAACAAGGTCATTTACCGCCATTCGGATATGGACAGCCTGGAGGAAAAGCTGCAGCAGGCAAAGGACAGCCCTGTAAAGCTGGTCATTACCGATGGTGTGTTTTCCATGGAGGGAGACATTGCAAAGCTTCCTGAAATCGTAGAGCTGGTTCGCAAATATGACGCCATTCTGCTGGTGGATGATTCCCACGCCACGGGGGTTATCGGCAAGACCGGCAGGGGCACCGAGGAATACTATAACATGACAGGCCAGGTGGATATTATCACCGGTACCTTCGGAAAGGCCCTGGGAGGAGCCGGAGGTGGTTTTGTGGCCGGCAGAAAGGAAATCATTGACCTTTGCGTGCAGGTTTCCCGTCCGCATTTGTTCTCCAATTCCCTGCCCCCAGTGTTGACTGCCATAGCAAGCGCGGCCTTGGATTATTTGACAGCTCATCCGGAAATCGTGGACTCCCTGCGAGCCAAGACCAATTATTTTAGAAAGCAGTTAAAGGAAAGAGAGCTCAATATATTGGAAGGGGACAGTGCCATTATCCCCATTATGATCTATGATGCCCCCAAAGCGGTTCGGCTTGCCAATAAGCTGTTCGAGCATGGAATTTACGTAACCGGTTTCAGCTACCCGGTGGTACCGGAGGGGCAGGCCAGAATCAGGCTGCAGGTGTCCGATGCATTAAGC
Organism: Clostridiales bacterium; assembly: GCA_012837325.1. Lineage (GTDB taxonomy): Bacteria > Bacillota > Clostridia > Caldicoprobacterales > DTU083 > DURK01. The sequence goes on along the minus strand of DURK01000033.1, from coordinate 2,575 downwards.
TATGAAGACATCGATTGGGCAGCGGATCTGATCCACAAGCTGGTGAAGGAGTAAAGGGGACAGCAAAAAGATAAAAATTCGGATGATGCACAGATAAAGAATGTTTGAAATGAAAAATCGGGCAGGTCGTTACAATATTTGGCGTAACTCCTGCCCGATTATTTAGGGATTTATGGAAGCTTTATTCAGAATCGGTTCCCAGCAGTTCCTTGATTTTTTCCGTGGCAGTAAGCAGTGATCTGATGGACTCATCATAATTCAAGCGGTCAATCAGGGTGGCGATCAGTCTGGAGAGGTCTACCTCGACAAACCATTCTGCATTACGCACGCAATCCGGAATATAGGTGAGATTTGTTGAGAAGAACCGCTTGATCAGGCCCTGCTCGTAGCATCTATTGAATTCCTCTACACCCTCCGTAAACAGTCCAAAGGTAACGGCAGCGTAAATATCGCCGGCGTTTCTTCTTTTCAGCTCCTTGGCGATATCAATGATGGATTCACCGGAAGCAGCCATATCATCCACAATGATCACATTTTTTCCGGTTAGATCCGCACCCATGTATTCGTGTTGAACAATGGGATTCTTCCCGTTCACAATTCTGGTATAATCTCTTCTCTTGTAGAATAAGCCTACATCGATGCCCAGCATGCTGGAGTAATAGATCGCCCGATCCATGGCACCGGTATCGGGGCTGATAATCATGGAATTTTCATTATCGGTGATCAGCTTGTTCTCATGATAGTAAATGGATTTAATGATGTCATAGGTTGGATGGATGGTTTGAAAATCGATCAGGGGCACAGCATTTGCAACCCTGGGGTCGTGGGCATCAAAGGTAATGATGTTGGCTACGCCCAGGCGCTCCAGTTCCTGCAGGGCAATGGCACAGTCCAGGGATTCCCGGCTTCTTCTTTTATGCTGTCTTCCTGCATAAAGAAAGGGCATGATAACCGTAATTCTTCTGTCTTTTCCGCCTATTGCAGAAATCGTTCTCTTGATATCCTGAAAATGTTCATCCGGACCCATATGGGTTTCGAGTCCAAACATTTTGTAAGTGCAGCTGTAGTTACCGACGTCGGAAATAATATAAATGTCTTTTCCTCGAACGGTTTCGTTTATAACTGCTTTTCCCTCACCATTGGCAAAACGTACGCTTTGAACCTCCACCAGGTAATTATCCTTTATCTCATTCAAATAAAAATCCTGATACTGCTCCTGTTCCGACCAATATTGCTTTCTTCTTTCCACCACATGTCTGTTTACCTTCTCTCCCAGCTCGCGGCAATTGTCCATTGCAAGGATTGCCAGCTGACCAAACGGGATTCTGGAAGGGTGTTTCATATGCATAAAATAGAGCCTCCTCTTATATTTACCATTGTTTGCAGTAATGGTGCTTTTTATAATAAATGAAATCGCAAAATAAAACATATTTCTTGATCCAACACCATTATATAGTTTTTTGATCGAATAGTAAACAGCGAACAGGATATACAGATTCGATAATATTTATTTGGAAAATGGGCTGTAATTATTTTGGAATTTTTAGAAAAAAATGAAAAATTAGAAGGATACGATTAAAAGGTGTAGAAATATAAAATATAATTGGAAAAGCAATAGAAATCAAGTATTAGACAGGAAGTAAATTGTAATTCAAATATTTTCATTATTTGTGTCGAAATACCTATATCTGGGTACTTATTTGGAAACAGGTGTTATTAGAAGAAGTAGGAAAAATTATCTAAAATCAGGAGGGATTAAATGGATAAGAACAAGCTGCCAAAGGATGGACGGGACAACAGCCCAAAGAAGCCGCTAACTGCGGTAAACGGCCGGCCTATTGCACACAATGAAAACATCAAGACCGCTGGAAAACGAGGCGGAGCAATGCTGGAGGATACCTGGTATCTTGAGAAAATGAGCCATTTCAACCGCGAAGTGATACCAGAGAGGCGCATGCATGCAAAAGGTTCCGGAGCCTTTGGAACCTTTACCGTCACCCATGATATTACCAAGTACACGAAAGCAGATATTTTCTCTGAAATCGGAAAACAAACAGATGTATTTGTACGTTTCTCAACAGTAGCTGGTGAGAGAGGTGCAGCAGATGCGGAAAGGGATATTCGAGGTTTTGCAATCAAATTCTACACCAATGAAGGAAACTGGGATCTCGTTGGAAACAATACCCCCGTCTTTTTCTTCAGAGACCCTATGCTCTTCCCCGACCTGAACCATGCTGTAAAGAGGGATCCCCGCACCAATATGCGCTCTCCCCAAAACAACTGGGATTTCTGGAGCATGATTCCCGAAGCCCTTCATCAGGTAACCATTACCATGAGCGACAGGGGCATTCCAAAGGGCTATCGTCATATGCATGGCTTTGGTTCCCACACCTTCTCTCTCATTAACAAGGATAATGAAAGGGTATGGGTGAAGTTCCACTTTGTTACCCAGCAGGGCATCGAAAATCTTACAGACCAAGAGGCTGCGGAGATTGTTGCTTATGATCGTGAATCCCATCAGCGGGATCTTTACGAAGCTATTGAACGGGGCGATTATCCAAGATGGACTATGTAC
>DURK01000032.1 GCA_012837325.1 Clostridiales bacterium | reverse complement strand
GCTGCAGATCCGCTTACAGGCTTTTGAATCGCTTTATTAAATTATATTATAGAGGCCTGAGATTATTAAGACAAAAGGCCGTTCATCTTATCAAGTAAATTTTGTATTGCTATTACAATTGAAATACTGTATATTATAATATAATGCTCAAATTTTGCAGATCACTTTTACATAAATGTACATTCAGTCCAGTGAAACTAAGAAGAAAAACAAGTGATTTTGTGTCGAATGGCGCTGATCATTCCAGAATCCGGAAGATTTCATGCATTTCATGCCCTGTTGTCATCAAAAATATTATAACATAAGGTTAACAATATTTAAATATAGTTGTCAAGCGCATTGACACAAATCGTTTATCTCAAATGGATTACCTGCTTCCTTTCATGGGATTCTCTGATCGCATCCAGCACCCTGGTCAGATTGAGTGCACTTTCCAGTGACACCATGTAGGCTTCTTCCCCTGCGATGGCTTTTGCTATATGAGAATAAACCGCCAACGAATCGCCGTATCTGCTGTCAGGGGTTAATCGATCAGCACCTTCCGGTTTGTCCTTTTCCACCTTTATCTCATACTGACTTCTGTATAAGGTTCGGTCAACAGGCTCCGGATAGCTGACTTTGTGGATCTCTATGTCAGTCCCTTGAACGAAGATCGTGCCCTTTTCTCCCTGAACAACCCAGTTGGGCAGTTTTTCAGCACCGATATTGAACTCGGAAACGATGGTTACATCATCCTCTGTTTTCATCACCGCAAAAAACACATCTTCCGCGTCTCCGGGGTTGTTGATCTGCTTCAGCTCACCGTAAACAGACTTTACCGGTTTCCCGATTAACTGCATCGGCTGGTCCACCAGATGGGGCCCCCAGTTCAGCAGGTATCCGCCTCCGTATCTTTTTTGGGTCTGCCAGTCATAGCGAACCCCAAAAGTAAATTCACTCCGCCTTACCTGAAAGACCCTTCCAATGACGCCGGAGTCGATCAGCTCCCGCAGGCGCAGCAAGTCGCAGCCCCATCGAGCAGGCAGCCACGGCATCAGAAGCTTTCCGCTCCGGTTCGCTATGGAAATCATTTCTTCGGCTTCCCGCTGGTTCAGCGCCCAGGGTTTTGTCACAACAACATTTTTTCCTGCCTTCAGGCAATCGCTGGCCATTTGAAAATGCTGGTCGCTTCTGGTGACAATGACTACCAGCTCAAGTTCCTTATCTGCCATCATTTCATTGTAGTTATCATAAACCTTGCAATGAAATCGATTATAGGCATCCTCACGGGCCTTCGGGTCTATGTCGAACACAGCTGAAAGATCAAACTCTGGCAGCCTTTCGATCGGTTCTGCATGAAGGGTACTCCCGCTTCTTCCAAATCCAAGAATTGCTGTCTTGATTGCCATCCTTTTCACCTCTGCTTTTTTATCTATAATTGGTTCAGATGCAAAACACATCCGTTGAATCCGGCATGAATATTCACTTAATAACCGGCATATTGCTCAAATGTTTCCAGCATCGCTTCGAGGTTTTCCGGAGGTACATCTGCCTGAATGTTATGTATGGTGGCAAATATAAAGCCGCCGCCGGGTGCAAGATCTTCTATCCGCCTTTTTACTTCCTCCTTGACCTCGTGAGGGCTGCCAAAAGGTAATATCCTCTGGGTGTCTATACCGCCGCCCCAAAATACCAAGTCATTTCCAAATTCCTTTTTCAATGCCTTGGTATCCATATCCTTTGCAGAAACCTGAACAGGATTTAAAATATCTACGCCTGCCTCGATTAAATCAGGGATTAACGGCCTGATGGCTCCGCAGGAATGAAGGAAAACCTTAACATGAGGAGCCCTCCTCTTGATAGAGGAGAACAGCTTTGCCTGTCTCGGTTTAATCAATTTCCGATACATTTCAGGTGATATCAGCAGGCTGTCCTGGGTTCCAAGGTCATCAGCCTCTACTGCTACAAGGATATCTTCTCCCACCTCGTCCAGTGCCTTTTCCCAGTAAGCGATCTTAAATTCCACAACTCTGTCAAGGATACTGCAGACCAACCCCGGATCCAATACAAGGTCCATAAACAGCTGCTCAAATCCCCTTAACCGCAAAGCCATTTCAAGCAAGCCTGAGCTGACTCCATGCATCACAAAGGCATAGCTCCCCAATTTCCCGGACTCCTCCAATCGTCCGGGAAATTGGGCTGTTCTTGCGTCATCCAAGGGATCAGGCCATTTATATTGACTCAAGTCAAAGATCGTCATGTCACCTGTCATAGGATGGGATGACATATCAAAATAATAGCCGCCGGTTTTAGGCATTTTCCAATCAATGCCCCATTCATCGGTGAATTTTATATAATCTCCAACTTCCTTGTACTCCGCCTTATAGGATGAAGGAGATGAAGGAATAAGCCCTCTGGTGTCAACACCAAGCCTATCCAATACATCATCCGGAACCAAAGCCAGCTGCTGTACAGGATCCAATATTTTCGGTTCAGGGTCCATCTCATTCCAGCCTTTATAAGTAAGATAGTTTTGATAGGCTCTGATGCTGATACCCGTCATCTTTGTAGCACCTAAGTCGAGGGGAATTCGGTCTGGTTCCTTATGGTTCAGAGCGTTTTCGACCCGTTCCCGGGGAGTCATTTTCCCAACGGCCATTTTTCTCCCTCCCTGTTTAATTGATACTTAGGGCACAGTGTTGTGCTGCATGGTTTCTCATCTTTTTACCCGGGCGTTTCCTTCCCAAATGCTCCACACCTGCTCTTCATCAGCAGGCTGGGCATAATCAGTAAGGAAGGTTGTGGCCATCGCACCAGCGGCCCATGCAAATTGCAGCCATCTTTCCGATTCCCATCCCCGCAGGATGCCGTAAAGCAGGCCTCCAACAAAACCGTCGCCTCCGCCTATCCGATCCAATACATGAATCTCACGGGGCTTCACAACATGCCAATTGTTCCCTTCATGCAGGATGGCACCCCACATATGGGTATTGACACTGACAACCTCCCGTAGCGTGTTGGCAAACACGGTGGTTTGAGGAAATGCCTCTTTCACTCGCCCAATCATTTCCTTGAAACTGTCTATCTGGGAATCGATGTCCCTGCCGCCTGCATCAGGTCCCTTTATACCCAGGCAAAGCTGGAAGTCCTCTTCATTTCCGATTAATATATCTGCCAAACCGGCAATTTCAGAAAAGACCTCTCTTAGCTCTTCCTCCCGGCCCTTCCAGAAGCTTGCTCTGTGGTTTAAATCAAAGGAAATTCTGGTGCCGGATTTCTTCGCAAAACGCGCAAGCTCCAGACAGAACCGGCTAGTTTCAGAGGAAAGAGCGGCAATCAGGCCGGACAGATGAATAATCTGAACGCCTTCCCTGTGAAACAGCCTGTCCAGATCAAAATCGTCAATGCTGAGGCTCAAGCCTACCTCTCCGGCCCGGTCATTGTGCACTCTGGGTCCTCTGACACCGTATCCGCTGTCGGCAATATTAAACTGATGCCGGTACCCCCAGGGGCCGCCCTGAGGGACATCCTTCCCTTCATAATCCATATGCCGGCTTGCCAGGTTACTCTTAATCAATGCAGAAATCGGGCTGTCCTTGACAAACCTGGTCAGCACCTTTACAGGCATACCCAAATAAGAGGATATGCTGGCTACATTGGTTTCTGCACTGGTAGCATGCATAATAAAGGTGCTGCTGGAGTGGACAGGCTGCCCGTTTATTGGTGTGATGCGCACCCCCATACTGGTGGGTACCACAAGTGAATATTTAAATTCTTTGCGTAATTCCATTTCTGAAACAACCTCCTCATTTTCACCTTGGCAGAGCTTATCCTGTTTCATGCTGAGTCACAGATTCTATACGGGGTTGCTGGTCACTTCCTCGCCAGGGGTAAGCCATTCCGTATGGAAGGTGCCTGGCTTATCTACCCGATTGTAAGTATGAGCCCCGAAATAATCCCTCTGAGCCTGAATCATATTGGCAGACAGTACAGCCCTTCGATAGCTGTCAAAATAGGATAAAGCTGAGCTGAAAGCTGGTATCGGCAGACCCATATTGACAGCCGTACTGACTACCAAACGCCAGTTGGCCTGCGCCTTTTCCACCGCTTCCCTGAAGTAAGGTGCCATGAGAAGATTGGGCAGATCGGGCTGCTTGTCAAAGGCATCCTTGATGGTTCCCAGGAATTGAGCTCTGATAATGCATCCTTCCCGCCACATGAGGGCAATGTCGCCAAAATTCAAATCCCATCCGTTTTCTTTGGATGCTTCTGCCATCATGGCAAACCCCTGTGCATAGGAGCAGATTTTGGATGCAAAAAGGGCCTGACGAATGGCTTCGATGAATTGCTCCCTGTCTCCCTGGAATTTTATATCGGGACCGCTGAACACCTTGGATGCAGCTTCTCTTTCTTCCTTAATGGCTGAAATACACCGGGCAAATACTGCTTCTGTAATGGTAGGAGTCGCAATTCCCAAATCCAGGGCTGCCTGACTGGTCCATTTCCCCGTACCCTTCTGGCCGGCTGTATCCAAGATAAGATCTACCATCGGCTGACCGGTTTGCTGATCCACCTTGGACAGGATATCCCGGGTAATTTCAATCAGATAACTGTCCAGCTCACCTTTATTCCATTCAGCAAATATACTCTGCATTTCCTTTGCAGACATGCCTAGAGCGTGCTTGAGTATGTAGTAGGCTTCGCTGATAAGCTGCATGTCTCCGTATTCTATGCCATTATGCACCATCTTGACAAAATGGCCTGCACCATCACTTCCTACCCATTCACAGCAGGGAGAACCATCTTTTACCTTGGCAGCTATCGTCTGAAAGATGGGTGCGACATGAGGCCAGGCTTCATATGATCCTCCGGGCATGATACTGGGGCCGTTAAGCGCACCTTCCTCCCCGCCGGATACACCTGTTCCTATGAACAATAGACCCTTTTCCTCGATCTCCCTCGTTCTGCGTATGGTATCGGGGAAATGAGAATTCCCGCCGTCAATTATGATATCTCCGGGCTCCAGGTATGGGATAAGCTGATTGATAAAATCATCCACAGGCTTACCGGCTTTCACCATGAGCATGACCTTGCGAGGCCTTTTCAAGCTGTTGACCAGCTCCTCCAGGGAATAGGCGGCGGTGATGTTTTTGCCTTTTGCTCTGCCTTCGACGAAATCCGTTACCTTTTGCACCGTCCTGTTGTATACCGCAACAGTAAAGCCCTTGTTTTCCATATTCAAAACCAGGTTCTCTCCCATTACGGCCAAACCGATCAAGCCAATGTCCGCTTTGCTCACTTTACATCCCTCCGTTTATGCTTTTAAGTCATTTTTTAAAAAGACTATGCTTCTTCAAAATGTTTGCGCAGGGCCCAAAGGCCCAATGCAGGGTTACTGATAAAATAAATGGTCTCTCCATCCTCCAGGGTGTTGAAGCCATCTTTTAAGACTTCCGGATTGTACTTTTCGATTGCCTCCCGGTAGGGCATATAGTTAAAATTCACACCCTCCACTTCTTCCCGGGTCAAATAATCAACAGCATAGGTGATGTGAAATCGATTATCGGATGAGCCATGAATGAGATGAGCGGCTACAGAAAGGTTGTTTTTCAAGTCCTCTTCGGTCTTGTACAGCTCTAAAATACGTTTACGTCCGACATAACCGTATTTACGAATAAATTTGTCATTTTCCGGATCCTCTCCAAACTGCCTGACACCAGGAGCCAATACAATCAATTCTCCGCCATCTGCAATTGCCATTCGAGTGCGGTATATGGACTTGTTCCCCAACCAGGTGCTCTTGAACTCGATAGGATCCAAATACACCACCACTTTCTGAAACGGCTTATCCACAAAGGTAAGATTGCTCTGCTGGCTTAAAACAACCGCTTCCTCAAAAATATTTCTGCTGCGGCCGATAAACAGCCCATTAATAAGCGTGTTTCCCTGCATTTGGGTAGTGACGGTTAGAACATAAAGCAGCGGCATATCCTTCAGGAAGTGTTCCTCTGCATAGTCAAAAACCCTGCGGACTGGAGTATCGGCTCTGCCCATCATTCGTTCCATGCCGTAAACTGCACCCAGCATATGACTTTTGTTAATGATATCAAAACCGCCGCAGCCCACCAGCACATTCTTAGTATAATTGGCCATGCCTACCACTTCATGAGGAACCACTTGCCCAAGTGAAATAATCAAGTCATAGGAAGGGTCCAGCAAGCGTTTGTTTATCTGTACCTCAATCGGATACGCTATGAGGCCATCGGATACCTCCTCCACAAAAGAGCTGGGAATCTGGCCGATTGATACCACATCATTCCGCCAGTTGTGGGCTAGAAAACGTTCCTTGGGAATGTCATTTCCGAACATCTGAGTGATTTCTTCATTGGGCATGGGCGCATGGGTGCCCAAGGCAGGCATGATATCCACCTGACAGGTATCCGACAGCATTTTATAATATAAGTTGGTGATCTTACCCGTACCGGAATGATATCGAGTCAGATCAGGAGGCAGCAGCAAAACTTTGCGCAATGGTTTACCATAAGTCTTTTCATAAGACTTGAGAGATTCCATGAGCGCTTCTTCCAAAATCTCATCTCCCAGTCCAGCTTCACTAATGCGTGTGATTTCCTCTGCCATCTTCATGCGTACACCACCTTTCCTTGGCTTAATTGGCTTTATTAAAAATCACTTTTCCTGTATACCGTTGTGTGAACTGCAAAATCGAAGTTAAACTCCGGAAAATGCAGAAAAACCGCCATCTACCGGTACCACCACACCGTTTACAAATGCAGATGCATCAGAAGCCAGCCAGATTAGCGTACCCAGAAGGTCTTGCGGCACCCCGTAGCGATTCATGGGAGTATGCCCCAGAATTTGCCTTGCCCGTGGCGTCGGCTCGCCGGTTTTCTCGTCTACAAGCAGAAAATGATTCTGCTTGGTATGGAAAAAGCCTGGAGCGATGGCGTTAACCCGGATATCAGGTGAATAGTTTTGGTTGAAATGAACTGCCATCCATTGGGTAAAATTATTGATACCGGCCTTGGCTGCGGAATAAGCCACAATATTGGTTAACGGCCGATAGGAATTCATGGAGGAGATGTTGATGACACTGCCCTTCCCCTGTTTCACCATAACTTCACCAAATACCTGAGTAGCCTGAATGGTGCCCAGAATATTCAGGTTGAATACCCACTCCAGTGCATCAGCCGGAATGTCAAAAAAACTGAAATCCGGGGAAACCGTAGCAGCCTTGTCGTTGCCGCCGGCACCATTGACCAGAATATCAATTCGGCCAAAGGCTTCCATTACCCCGGATCGTGCCTGGATCAAGCTTTCTTTGTCCAATACATTGGCAGCCAAGCCGATGGCGATGCCTCCCTGATTTTTGATTTCCTCTGCCAACTTGTCTGCACGTTCACGGGTGGTACTCATAACGGCTACCTTGGCTCCCCGCCTTGCCATTTCTCTGGCCATTTCATTTCCTAAAACACCGGTGGCACCGGTTATCACTGCTGTTTTTCCCTTTATATCGAATAATTGATCCACCTGAATGCCTCCTTTATTGATTGTATAATAACCTTGTTTTGTATCTGATAAAACAATATCTGGTGCATGTTGATGTAAAATGCTGAATTTTTGGTGTATGAGCCTGCATGCCTCAGGCAAAAGATATTCGTAATCATAGAAGGGTATTTATTTTCCTGCATTTAGTATACCCGCCAGGAAAAAGGATGTCAATCCAACTATGGGTCCATGCCTCATCGCAAGGAAGGACCAAACGATCCTCAAATGCAAAAAAACAAACCTATCTCCTCTTTCAAAGAGATAGGTTTGTCTTTGGCTCCCCAGACTGGACTCGAACCAGTAACCCTTCGGTTAACAGCCGAATGCTCTGCCATTGAGCTACTGAGGATTATAGGAAAATCCGGCAACGTCCTACTCTCCCAGGCGGTCTCCCGCCAAGTACCATCGGCGCTGAAAGGCTTAACTTCTGTGTTCGGTATGGGAACAGGTGTGACCCTTTCGCCATCGTCACCGGATATTGCCCGGCTGTACTTAGACAGCCGGTATAAACTTATGGGCGTT
>DURK01000031.1 GCA_012837325.1 Clostridiales bacterium | reverse complement strand
TTAAAGTGTTTTAACGGTTTGTTTGCTTAGCTCAAAAACTTTGCTTCGCTTTTTGCTTTGCGTTGTTCCTCAGAATTGACTTCAATTCTTTTCATCTACACTGTTTAGTTTTCAAGGACCAATCTCGTCTCCGATCTTGCGGCGACTTTTATATCATACCAAGCCATGATCAATTTGTCAACAGTATTTTTACTGACAATAACTTGAAATGATGAATATCTCTTTTTCAAGCTTGTCTGCGTTGACAGCGAATATTATCTTACCAAAAAGAATGATGCTTGGCAAGCATGATTTTAAAATTCTTTGTACTACACATATGAAAACCAAAGATACCCTAAACGATGCAGGGTATCCTCAAGTGGGTTATAGAAATGATCATGCTCCTCACACTTCTCTATAATTCATCTCGTCATAGTATATATAGTATAATTGCTGCTTCAATACTATAGTTATATTCATGCCCGGTACAGCAAAGCCTATTGAAGTGAATTCAGTCTGGTCTGCAGATCGACGAGGTGTTTTTTTTCTTCTTTTAAAAGCCGGCGAAAAGCATCTTTGGCTTCGACATATCTTGCATTGATTGTCATTTCCGCATAGAAGAGAATTGAATCCTTCTCAGCCTGAATGCCAATAGCCAATACATCCTTTATATCCTCTAATCCATCTGCGATTTCCTTCAAGCGCTCATCCGTTGGGAAGACAGAGCTCTCTGTCATCGCCCGCAAGTATGCGGTTACCTCAGGTTCGTACAGATAGGCATCATCGAAATCCTGCTTTTTTTGGGACAATTCATTGTATATTCCCTGAAATGTCGCCGCATGATCTCGTTCCTGATCCGCCAGCTCCTGCAGCATTGCCTTGATGGACTGATCTTCGGTCAAAGAACCGGCCTGCTTATAAAAGTTTTCACCACGCTTTTCGATTTGAATGGCAATCTCAAGAGCTTCCAAGTCATTGTAATTGGTTTGTGCCAAGGTTTGTCATCCTCTCTTACATTCTGTGATAATAAGCCAGCCTGCGAAATGCAAATGCAGCAAACAAAAACGAATGCAGCAAACAAAAACGAATGCTGCAGACTATTGATAATTGACCGCAGCCTGACAGACTGCGGTTTATATTATCAATAAACAGGAAGCTTAATCCAGCGCTTCAAACAAATCCTTTTCCACGCCGCATTCCGGACATACCCAATCATCAGGAAGGTCTTCAAAGGCTGTGCCGGGTGCAACACCGTTTTCCGGATCTCCCAGCTCTGGGTCATAGACATAACCGCATACTGTGCATTCGTACTTTTTCATTCTGATACCCCTTTCATACTTGTTCACGCATCTTGTTTGTGCTCATAAAAGAGCTCTAATAGTTAATGTACCCTTTTGCAGTACAACAAAACATTTTTCTTAAATGATTCTACATCAAATTGTAATCATACGTTTTTCTTATCCACACCGGTTGTCATCTTTATCCACATAACAGGTAATACTAAGTCTAATTTCAGAATGATAATACGAATTTTAGGATTCGAATTTCGGAAAAGATGGTACGAAAGGCAAAAGGAATGGGCATTCTAAAAAAACTATTCAAGCAGAAGCAGAAAACCCCTGAACAATTTAACAGCCATGCCTGGAGCCATTTAATGCTTTCAGGCGATATCAGAGATAACATCAGCCGCCTGAATGAAATCATGAATCATTCTTCCGACCTGAAATCAAGGGAATTCAACCTGGCAGGAAGCAGCAGAAGGGCTGCAATTCTCTTTGTCAGCACCCTTGCTAATGAAGATATGATTCAGGAGCATATTCTCAAGCCCCTGATTATGGAATCAGCTGTTTTTAATACAAGGGGTTCGATGGATTTGAATGACATAAGAAACTCCATGCTGAGTGCAGACAGCATTCAAATTGTGGAATCGTTTGATGACATTGTACTGGGTGTAATGGCAGGCGATACCATTTTGACCATTCAGGGTTATGATAAGGGGATATTGATCCATACCAGGGGAAACCAGGGAAGAACCGTAGGCGAGCCTGCAACCGAGCCTTCGGTCAAGGGACCTCAGGAGGCCTTTGTAGAAATTTTAAAAATCAATATTGGTTTGATCAGAAGACGACTGTTGGATCCCAATCTTTGTTTTGAAATGCACAAAATGGGCAGAAGGGCGAAGGCGGACTATGTCATCGCATATATGAAAGGCATTGCAAACAAGGAGCTGGTATCTGAGATCAAGAATCGCCTGTCTGTCCTGGATGTGGACGGGCAGGCAACGACAGCACAAATGATGCGTATGATCGTTGACAGGCCCAATTCCATATTTCCATTGATACAGGTAACAGAACGGCCGGATAAAGTTGTATCAGCCTTGTCAGAGGGACGGGTGGCAATTTTGATGAACGGCAACCCGGAGGCAGTCATTGCACCAACCACCCTTCCTATCCTGATGCATAGCTCTGATGATTATTTCGAAAATTGGATGATCGCTTCTGTCATTCGGCTATCCAGAATGGTCGGTGTTTTTGTCACGGCACTTTTCCCGGCTCTTTACATAGCGGTTACAGCCTTTCATCCGGATATGCTTCCTATAAACCTGGTTTTATCCATCACCAGCTCCAGGATGGGAGTGCCCTTTCCGGCCTATGTAGAAGCATTATTAATGGTGTTTACCCTTGAGCTCTTGCAGGAAGCAGGAATTCGGCTGCCCCGGGTTGTGGGCCAGACAGTTTCCATCGTTGGGGGTCTGGTGATTGGACAAGCTGCAGTATCTGCCGGTATTGTCAGCCCCTTAATGGTTATCATCACATCCATCACAGCTGTTGCTTCCTTTACCGTACCGGATTACAGCCTTGGGCTCGCCTTACGCTTCCTTCGCGTGCCTTTCATGATTCTGGCAGTAACATTGGGGAGCTTTGGTGTCGCTATGGGCATGCTGGCCGGCCTGACTTACCTGGCTTCCTTAAAAAGCTTTGGATTATCCTATCTGGAACCTATCGGTACCCGCTATCCATCTGACTGGAAGGATGGCATGATAAGAGGATCCTTATGGAGTATGAAAAAACGTCCAAAAGAGCTGAACCCCGAAGATCCAATCAGGTTGAGCAAAAGGAAAAGGGAGAAAAATCGTGAATAAATCCAAGCTGAACCCGATACAAATGATGACATTGATTTCTGCCGGCATACTTGGTGTTGACATCCTGACGGTGCAGCGAAGAATGGTTGAAAAGGCAGGACGGGACGCCTGGATCTCCCTTCTGTTGGGCGGCCTGCTCACTCTGATCAGCGGAACCCTTAGCTATTTACTCTCAGTCCAGTACCCTGGAAAGGATCTGCCGGAAATTCTAATAGAAATCGGTGGAAGATTTCTGGGAAGAATTTTTCTTGCTGCTGTAGCTGCCTATATTCTGCTCTACCTGGGAGTCTCCATCAGGGTGTTTACACAGGCATTGCTGATATTTTTATTGGATCGTACCCCGATCTTTGTTTTGATACTGTTTATCAGTCTGGTGACAGGCTATGCGGTATTCAAAGACCTGGATACCATCGGAAAGGTTGTAGATATTTTATTTCCTATAACCATGCTGACTGTTTTCTTTATCATGCTTTTGGCATTGCCTCAGTCCAATCCAATTCGACTCAGACCGGTTTTGTACCATAACACAAGCGATACCTTGAAGGCAGTGCTGCCTGGTTATCAACGATTTACCGGAGCCAGCCTGATTCTCTATTTTATGAAGCATGTCAGGAGATCAAGGGGCACTTTCTTATGGTACCTGGCTGGCCTGGTTATCCCCATCGTCAGTTATGCTGCTCTTACGCTGATCAGCATCATGGTCTTTGGCACCAGGGAAACAATCACCCAGGCTTATCCTACTCTCACCTTAATCAAGTCCATTCAGTTCCCGTCCGTCTTTTTAGAAAGGCTGGAATCCTTGGCAGCGGTTTTCTGGATCGGGCTTGTCTTTAATGCCAGCACTCTTTTTTATTATGCTTCCCTACGAAATACAATCATTCTTTTTTCCATTCCGGAAAAATATAAAACCTATATCATTTGGGGGCACATTGCACTATTGATGGCAATCGGTCTTTCGAAGGGTCAGGTTTGGAAGGCAATGGAACGCTTTGACAGCGCCCGCCTTCTGCAGTCCCTTATAACCCTGGTTTTGTTTCCACTGCTGCTGGGCTTCACCTTGCTCAAAAAACGAAGGAGGATAACCAAGTCTCATGAGAGTACAAAATAGAAGGCTAAAGATGGCTGTACCAAGCATTCTGCTGCTTTGCATCATTTTTCTTTCCGGGTGCTGGGATCAGATGAACATTGAACAAAGAGGATTTGTATTGGGAGTGGCCATCGATGCATACCCCCCAGCCCCAGCAAAGGAAGAAGGAAAGAAACCAGGTGAAACTCCGCCAGAGGAAGAAATGGAACTTGAGATTATGGAAACCCACACAGGAAAGCCCCTTTATGCCCTGACTGTTCAGCTTCCCATCCTTCGAAAATCTTCCCAGCCATCGGAAGGAGGTACCAGCGGCGGGGGCGGACAGGATAGCAATACCTGGGATATTACCCAGATTGGAAACTCCATCTACAGCATGAATCGTGAGCTGCTGTCACGTACAAGCCTCGCTCTTTATTATGAGCATCTTCAGGTGATTGTCCTATCAGACCGGATCGCCCGGCAGGGCATTGCCGATGTGCTTGATTTCTTTACCCGCGATCCGGAAATGCGGCGCAGAGTTCGTGTGTTCATCAGCAAAGGAGAAGCCAAATCCGTCCTGGATGTCACTCCGAGGGTGGAGGAATACGCTTCCATGTATTTATCCAAGATGCCGATCAATGCAACAAGAAATTCGAGAATGGTTCATCAGACAGACTTGGGGGAGATCATTATAGCCATGCATAATGACTTCTCTTTCATCCTCCCCGTTGCCCAGTCAACCAAGGATGAAATAAAGATCAGCGGTGCCGCTGCGATCAAAGGGGATAAAATGGTGGGATGGGTCAGCGAGCTGGAGACGGAAGCTGTTAAGATGATCCAAAACCGCTACCTGGGCGGAGTCGTGACAGTCTCATCTCCAGAAAAGGAAGGCGCAATTGAGGTTTTGGAAGTAACCAAAGCAAAAACCAAAATTACGCCGCTTATAAAAAATGATGAAATCACCATGAGGATCAAGATAATGGCAGCAGGCAATTATGCAGAGCATGTGCAAAAAGGTGTACAAAATACAAGAGTCGATACCTTAATAGCAAGACTCCAGCAAGAATTTGAAAAGGAGATCGCAAAAAATTGTGCAGCCACGATAGAGAAATTTCAAAGCGAATACAAAACAGATGTTTTTCAATTCTGTCAGATACTCCAGGCTGAAGAACCAGCTTACTGGGAGAAAATCTCCGGTGATTGGGAGGATCATGTTTTCCCCGGAATGAACGTTGAAATCGAGGTGGATGTTACCATCAACCTGACTGGATCAACCCGCTGAATATAATTAAGAGAGATCACCTTGCTTTATTTTCTGCATTCTTTCCACTGCCTCGTAGTAGGAGATTTCAGGTTCCTTCGCCCTGTTTTCTGATGTTTGGCCTGTCTCCTGCTGCCTCGAATCAACTGGCTCGTGTTCAGCTTTTTGATCAGTTTGTTGTTCATCCGGCTTCCCGGATTGCCTGCTTGGCTTTCCGATTTCACTTAATTTCGCTTTCAGGCGGTTTATCCTGCTTTTTCGTTCTTTTATTTCATCACAAAGTTCAGTTACCCTGCCGCTGAACTCCTGGCCTTTTTCGTAATCCGCATAAACCTGTTCACCGATCTTTCGATGGATCCTGCGAATGGCCTCCTCCTCTTTGTAGATCTCGAAATTAAGCCGACCGGATTCCCAAATTTCTCCCGATTTTTCTCCAACCTGCCTGGCTGCTTCTTCCAGGGTTTTACTCAATCCAGTAAAGAAGTCCATACCTTCACCTCATTTCATATTGTGTTCATAGTATTTACACCCTGATAACACATTATGTGAAGGCAAGAGCAGAGTGAATCACACCAGACCTATCTTTTTATAAACCTTTCCAAGGGTTCTAGCTGCAATCCGATTTGCGTCTTCTGCGCCTTTTTTCAACACATCCCGCAAATAGTCTTTGGATGTCATCAACTCTTGATACCGTTCCTGAATTGGTTTTAAGGTCTCGGCAACTGCTTCTCCTACTGTCATTTTAAAATCACCATAGCCTTTTCCTTCAAACTCCTGCTGAATCTGCTCCAGGCTTTTTCCGGTTACACTGGAATAAATGGACATCAGGTTGCTGATGCCGGGCTTGGTCTTTTCGTCATAACGGACAACTGCATCCGAATCCGTTACCGCACGTTTGAATTTTCGAATGATGGTTTCGGGCGCATCCAGCAAGGAAATGAATGCATTTTGATTTTCATCTGATTTTGACATCTTGCTTTCCGGCTCCTGAAGGCTCATGATCCGAGCCCCTACCTTGGGAATATAGGGATCAGGTATTGTAAATACATCACCGTAAACACCGTTGAATCGTTTCGCTATATCTCTGGTAATCTCCAGGTGCTGTTTTTGATCATCCCCCACAGGCACCAGGTCTGACTGGTAGAGCAGGATATCAGCTGCCATCAAAACCGGATAGGTAAACAGCCCTGCATTGATGTTATCCTGATGTCTGCCTGCTTTTTCCTTAAACTGCGTCATTCGGTTTAATTCTCCCATATAGGTGTAGCAGCTCAGCACCCAGGTTAACTCTGCATGAGCGGGTACATGAGACTGCATAAACACGATACTCTTTTCCGGATCAATACCGCAGGCGATATATTGTGCCAGCAAAGACATCCTTCTTTTCCTCAGTTCCGCCGCTTCATGGCGGACAGTTAAAGAGTGCAGGTCCACAACACAATAAACGCAGTCATATTCATCCTGAAGTGCAACCCAGTTTCGCATCGCTCCCAAATAATTGCCCAGGGTGAGAATCCCGGTAGGCTGCATTCCGCTGAAAATCCTTTTCTTCTCAGTCATTCCGTCACTTCCTTCGTTCCCTTGATCTGCTTGTAATCTTTTACATTGTAGCACTTTACATGAAAGAAATTCAAGTAGCAGCAAGGATCATTCTATCCTGCCAGGTTAATCCTTTAACAACTATACTTGTTATATAACAATTCTTTGTTATTTGATTATCATGATACAGTTGTTTCGCGCCTGATATCATCGCTCCAATTTTGCTGCGTTTCGATGCTTGTACCAATACCCCGCAAGGTTAAAAAGGGTATCACAATGCATCCGGGATGAAAAAATTGGTTAGAATAATATCAAATATAATGTGAATTTTATAACATACAGGATTTCAATTGTCCAAATATTTGTTTATTTTTAGTGAAAAAAGGGTTTTCAACCAATAGGTGATGTGATATAATGACTTTGAACACCAATGCTGGTATTCCAATACTTTTGCCATGGAGGTGCCGAAGATGTGTCAATATGGTTTTGAATGTAAACGCTGTGGAATTCGAATCAACGTGAAAGCCGAACATCAAAATATGCAGGATGTCATGCTTAATATTTCATCAGACTGTCCTAATCTGAGTCCCGTTACGCGAACACCTATTGTTTTGGATGCCATGCATGAACTGATGGTGCCAAAGGAAGAATCGGAGTTCATGAAATTATTGGATGGCCACCATGCCAAAGACTGCACTGCATATGAAGGTATGATAGATGCAATCGGATTCAGCCTGGGTCGGTATTATGAAATAGCCTGATTCGGGATGCTGAAAACAGACCAAAATAAGCAAAGCCGGCTGGCAGCCGGTTTATTTTTTTCTTTATTTTAAGTTTTCTCAAAGTATGAAAAACTGCAGCAAGAGAATCAACAGCAAACCGGGAATGCCCAACATCCCTACTGTAAGGGCTGTAACTGGATTAATGGCTATGGTTACACCGATCAATCCGCCTGCCAGATTAAGAATCCACAAGACCACGCCTCCAATGATACCGTTTATCAAAAACCGCAGTAAGAATTTCAAAGGTACCAACAGCAGCCATCCTATCAGATATAATAGGATCAGACCCAATGCATAGGCGAGTATGATATCAAAAGGAATATTCAAGCCCATTAAACCACACCTTGTATTATTTTTTCAGATCAGGCCAACACAGATCTGCCCTGTCCATATTAATACATATGCATGATTTGACTCTTTATGACTCGGCTGCATGCTTTTTTCCCATGAGCACCCGATGATCCTCCAGCTCTTCTTTTCTAGCCAGCTTTAGCAAATACATATACTTCCTCCTGGCGGTTTCCATTTTATAAATCGCATAGTCAACCAAATCCGGTTCACTCACATTTTCAAAATACGTTTGTGCAGCCTGCCATTCCTTCTTTGCTGCATGAACGGAGTTGAT
Source organism: Clostridiales bacterium (assembly GCA_012837325.1). GTDB lineage: Bacteria > Bacillota > Clostridia > Caldicoprobacterales > DTU083 > DURK01. The sequence continues at coordinate 2,732 of DURK01000031.1, read as the reverse complement.
CAATTCCTGTTTCTCCTCTGATTTTTCTTCTTCCTCGATTCTTTTGCCGCCAAGGAAGGCCAGCAGATAACTTTTCATTCCATTCACTCCCGCCGTAAGAAAATTACCTATATTATTACCATATTATTCTTGCCGTAAACTCGTTATACTCACAGGGAGAAAAATGGCTTGTCTAATAGAAAAAACAAAAAATGTGTTGACAATGAAATAAATCTTCTGTATTATTGTATTAGGTACTTAATACAGTAGTACAAGGAAGTGATGCCATGACATGGGATCTGACAGCCGATCGTCCCATCTATGCCCAATTGATTGAACAGCTGGAGCTTCGCATTTGTTCCGGTACCTATCCACCTGGCAGCAGGCTGCCCTCTGTTCGGGATCTTGCTCAGGAAGCATCCGTAAACCCAAACACCATGCAAAGAGCATTGGCCCGGCTGGAGGAAGACGGACTGCTCTATTCCCATCGCACCAGCGGCAGATTTGTCACGGAGGATGCTGAATTGATACGCAAAACCAAAAACAAGCTGGCTCACGAACAGGTACAGGAGTTTTTGCAAAGGATGAAGGATCTGGGCTTTGAATACAATGAAATCTTGTCTATTATCACAGATATCGCAGAGGAGCTGATAAAATGAGTAATTTGCTGGAATGCAAAAATCTTTCCAAACACTTCGGGCCGGTCAAGGCGCTTGATAATATCTCCCTGAGTGTCGGCTGCGGCCGCATTGTAGGTCTTCTGGGGCCCAATGCCAGCGGTAAGAGTACTTTTATTAAAATCTGCAATCATTTGTTAACCCCAACCAGCGGCGAAATCCGAATTTCGGGTTTTCATCCCGGTGTGGAAAGTAAAAAAATCGTATCCTATCTGCCTGAGAGAAACTATCTCAATGATTGGATGAAGGTGTCGGACATCATCTCGTTTTTCAGTGACTTTTATTCAGATTTCAGTAAGGAAAAGGCCTATGATATGCTGAAAAAGCTGAATATCCATGCGGGAGATCGATTAAAGACCATGTCAAAGGGGACAAAGGAAAAGGTGCAATTGATTTTGGTTATGAGCAGGGAGGCACAGCTTTATCTGTTGGATGAACCGATCGGCGGTGTGGATCCTGCAGCCAGAGATTATATCCTGGATACCATTATTGGAAATTATAGTGAAAATGCAACGGTCATTCTTTCTACCCATCTGATATCCGATATTGAGAAAGTGCTGGATGAAGTGATCTTTCTCAGGGAAGGGCAGATCGTATTGCATCAAACCGTAGACGAAATTCGTGAAGAAACCGGAAAATCCGTGGATTCACTGTTCAGGGAGGTATTCAAATGTTAGCAAGGCTTATGAAATATGAAATCAAATCCACTGCCCGCCTTTTCATCCCTCTGTACGCTGTTCTGCTGATCTTCGCTCTTCTCAACCGCTTCCTCAATCCTTTCGAGACATTGGAAGCAGCAGAAAGCTTCAGTATACAAATCCTTTTAAGAGGCTTGAGCATCGGTGCATACTTCTTTCTCATCATAGCTGTGTTTGTTATAACACTGGTAATCATCATACAAAGGTTTTATAAAAACCTTCTAGGGGACGAAGGCTATCTGATGTTTACACTGCCAATGAAACCATGGCAGCATATAGCCAATAAATTGCTGACTGCTATTTTGTGGTGTGTTTTCAGTGTAACTGTTATCACAGGTTCCTTCTTCATATTATTTGATTCAGGACAAATTTTTGAATTTCTGAACTATTTGAAGGATTCCATTAAACAGACCTTTGGAACAGCAGGGTTTCTTGTGCTGCCGACATTGGTGATTGCCCAGCTGACAGCGGGACTTATGATGCTGTACAACGCCATGGCTCTGGGGCAATTGTTCCAGAAAAACCGGTTGCTGGCATCCTTTGGCATGTACTGTGCGCTCTATTCCATTCAACAGGTGATTTATGTTATATGCCTGCTTCTGCTCGCAAATACTTCCTTCCTGTCGCTGATCCGCACAGGTGCTCCTGCTCCCTGGGATATGAATCTATTTTTAGGGACATTAGCCATTAGCGGATTCCTCCTCGCAGCTGCACATTTTGTTGTGGTCAATTATGTTTTGAATACAAAATTGAATCTGGATTAAATATTGAAACAATATCGATTTTAAACCTTATCAAATAAGGGGTGATTGCACATGCATCACCCCCTCTTTTCTTTTTACCAATTGCCTGAGATTCAGATGGTTATAAAACATCAGCCTATGTTACTCCTGCAGTGCTCCCGCCTTTAAATTCACTACCACGATTTCTGGTCTGTTAAACATTCTTACGGGAATGATACTGTTTCCCAAGCCTCTGCTGACATACATAGTGGAGTTATCCTCAACATAACTGCCGCTTGTGTATTTTGGGAACAAACCCTGGTCAGGAGCAACAAGCCCTCCAATAAAAGGCATGCGAAATTGCCCGCCATGGGCATGTCCGGCAAAGATTATATCCATACTATTTTCAACATAGAGATCAAAGAGCTCCGGCCTGTGAGAAATCAGAATCTTTAATTCATCCATATTAGACCATTTCTTTAGTACTTCTTCCATGGAAGAAGTATCTGTGCCTTCAATATAACTGTTTGTTAGAAAATCGGGATCGCTTACACCTGATATGATGATAGAGCTACCACCCCTGGTGAGCTCTGCCTTTGCATCTTCAAGTACAATAACCCCTGCTTCCTGCAAGTTTTCTTTAATTACAGAGTACT
>DURK01000030.1 GCA_012837325.1 Clostridiales bacterium | reverse complement strand
GCTGAACGAATCAAATACTGGATGGACTTCATTCTGGCTTCCTCTTCCTGGCTGGCGAGATTAATATAATATGGAGCATGGACACTTACTGCAATACCCCATTTTGCTGCCTGTTCTCCTATTTCTCTTGCTGTATTCTCTTTTAATCGAATCCCTCTGGTGAGCGAATACTCATATGCGTTCAAGCCCATATCATGAAGCCATTTGGGCATATCCAGGCTGGTTTTATACCCCTGCTCGTAAAAGCTGTCATCGTTGCCAGATGGTCCAAATTTCATTTTTTTGCTGATAAATAACACATCCTTTATTTGTCAATTTACTGCGTTGATCAAGCGCAAAATTTCTCCTGCCAGAAACTCTGGTGATTTTCCGTCCACTTCAACAATAAAGTGTGCATCTCTATATAGGGCAATCCTTTGACGATATAGGTTTTCCAAGGTCTTTCTCGGATTGTCGCCGCTGATTAAAGGTCTGTCAGTACTATTTTTCAGTCTCTCCCAAATGGTATCGATATCAGCTGCCAGAGCTACCACAATTCCGCTTGATTTCATTTTGCTCCTGTTAGCCTGTCTTAAAACCACTCCACCTCCTGTTGCCAACACCTTATTTGAGCCCTCTGAAGCTTCATATAATATCCGAGATTCTAGTTGTCGAAACCAGAACTCTCCTTTTTGTTCAAAAATCCTTGAAATGGGAAGCTGTACAGTTTTCTCAATCAAGGCATCAAGATCGCAAAATTCCATATTAGCCATAGCAGCCAACTTATATCCAACTGTAGTCTTCCCGGAACCCATAAATCCGGTTAGAAAAATATTTGGTTTCATTCTTCAATCCCTTTCACATAAAAATTCAATACCATTTCAACCTCTAAATTGTATCGCACTTTTGCTTTTTCATCCATCTCATTCTGATTGCTTTGGCTCACTTCTCCAGTTGAAATCTGCATATAGCTTATGGTTGTTTGCGCCGGCAAACCTTGCAAACCTGATAGGAAGTCCGATAATCCTTTGTTATCCGTGCTGAAACTGAATCGAACAGGGATGATGCAAAAATCTTCCCGCGAAACCGGCTCGAGAAAAATCAAGCTATGCCTGTCTAGTTTATCTGCATTGGCTTTCAACATTAAATATATAAGATCATGAGAATCCAATTGCCTCGTTAATCTTGCTTGTTTTTCTGACAAAACTATCTGAAGCATTTTCCTATTACCTTGGATACCCATGATCTCTATTTGTTTGTTCTCTGAAGCAGTCATACTTTCTTGGAATGTGGAAATATCTCGCTGATACAATCTTGTCTCTTCCATAACTGGCACTAGAAATAAATTATAATAGAGTGCAATAAATAAGAACAAGAAAAGGATTAGATAGAATCTTACTTTGTTTTTAGGCAAATTCATGGAGCAATCCCTCCGCTGGTATCAAGCTTCAGGATGCATCGAATTGTAAAGCGAACTTCACTATCTTGATACATAATTTTTTCCATATGTACTTCTGAAAAACAGGAGCTTTTCTTCAGATTACGAAGGTAGGCTGCAGATGTCCTATCACTCATGCAGGTTCCTGATAAGATAAACGTGTTGTTATCACAGATAAAATGATTCAATCTTGAATTATAAGGAAGGGCCTTGATAATTGTGTTCAGCACATCCTGCCAGAAACCAGGTGTTCCCTTTTCCATTTCTTGAAATGCCAGTACTCTCTGCTCCAGTTCCTTGACTTGGGTTAGGTGCTGAAGCTGTTCTTCTTCCAAATCAGAATATTCTACAGTGTTTCCCTTAATTAGATCCAATTGTTGAAGAACTTGCTCCTTCTTTTGAATGGGTTCTAAAAAGCCATATTTTACAATCAATAAAAACAACAATGCAAGCAGGCATAATAGTAGTATGTGGCGAAGCGTGAAGGGCTTAGACTGGTATTCAGAAGGAAGGAGATTAAAGTCTGTCATATTCCCGATCTCCTCTCTTCCTTATATTTTGCTCTTCCCAAAGCACAGAACCAAGACAATTTGCGTACAGGTTTAGATCCATACTGTTTGGAGCTTCAGGCAGGTAACAACTGAAATGACTTAATAGATTCCAGCGCAGAGGAATCTTTTCCTTCAGGCAAGAAATAACAGCAGGAAAAAAAGTACCTCCCCCATACAATATTCCTTGCTGCAATTCATGCTTGTAAGAAGAGTAAGCATAATGCTCAATTAATTGATAACAAGCAAAAGTGATACCCTGCAGATACTCATCTGTGCAAGAAGAAGATTCATTCATTAAGCAACAACCATTGGAAATACCTTTTAAAGCTATGATTCCTTTTGTGTTAACAAGAGCTGCTGTTGTATTATCATGTCCCAGATCCAATACCAAGCAAGGCAGGCTAGTGGAAAAGTCTTGACATCGTTCCGTAATTTTATTCAGTACTCTTAAGACAGAATTAACCTGAACATCTACAGCTTTTGGCCGCAACCCCAGACATATGGTTTTATCGATGTACTCACGGTTAACATGTTTGGAAATTCCAGCGGTTTTCGCAAAGTAGACTCCGGATTCTGAATTATAAGTATACACATTATAATCAAAATCATATTCTTCCTTTAAGTCGATTTGGTATCTCTGGAATTCTTCTTGTATCATGTTATGAAGCTGCAACTCATCTTCAGCTTTCAACTCTAGTTCCCGGGTAAAAAGTGATTTATGATGAAATGATAAGACAACGTTTTTAGAACGGCAGCCAAGCTTCCTCCATTTTTTGGCAGGAGAAGGTGAATTGAACAGGTCTGTCTCCTGACAAAAGCCATAGCGCAAAATCTGAATACGATCAGCCAAACGAGCCTCTATGAATTTATAAGTACTATTGCCCATATCCAGGGATAGTATCCGATTGGAAAAAGAAAACACCATAACCACCTCACCATTGTGCGTTATAGAGAACCTCCTTGCATGATATGACTTCAAACAAAGGTTTTTCTTTTTCTATACGAAAAAATCTTCTTAGAGAATCATCTTCCCGATCAAGCAAGTTAACAATCAGATTCTTATCTTCACTCAAAATTAAGTTTCCTTGTACAATGAGATCTCCTCCGGCAATCATCAAGCCTTTAAAAATGACATCCTCAGCGGGCGGAATTTGAATCGATCCATTGGTCACGATAATTCCCTTGTATTCTCCGGAAAGTAAAACCAAATCCTTTTCTTCGGAAACAATACATACTATAGGTTGCTCAGGGTTTAGAACTGTTAGACATTGACTATCGATTAAGACATTGTTCAAGGGAACAGAAATGCCTGGATTCAAATGATGGTCAAAGTCCCATGAAATATTCCGTTTCATTTTCAATAGAAGGTCATGAAAGAATGTTTCAGACACTTCCATCTGAAGTGCTTCGGTTATCTGATTATTTGCGAAAACCAATCCCCTTGTATAACCGGATAGAGGTTTACCTTCTTCCGTATAGATACTCTTGCAGTCTATGTCATTTAGGTGCCGCTTATACTGGTTCAACTGATCTTCCAAATCAGGCGGTGAAGTCAAGTATGTGTAAATGATGTTTCCTTGTTCCAGCCTGTTCTTCTCATTAAAATTCGTATTGAAAATTTCATAAGCATATTCTGGCGTGAAGTCCGGGAAATAGAAGTTAGAATTTCCTCCGCCAATGCTTTCACTACTATGATAACCGTCACCGCAGATTGAAATATCTTCAATACCAAACAGATATTCAGCCTCAGCCTGATATTTCAATGTGCCATTAACGTAGACTTCATCATTTAATTGAATTTCCCCCCCTCTAGCTGCCAATACCCCTGCAGAAACGGAATCGACCTCAGGGTTAATATACAATTTGCTGTTAACATCGATTATATTTCCTGAATCGCTTGCTGAGAGGACACCAAAGCAGTGCAAATTTCCCAAACAAGTAACAAGTGACGGGTTTTCTCCGTAAACATGTAATCCATAACATATAACTTCACCATTAAAGACAGCTTGACATCCATTGGCTATATTAACTTCATTTCCTACTTCAGTTTGTCCATTCATATATAAAACACTGTTGTTCAAAATACTCAGGCCTTTTTGCACATGAATGGGACCGGTGGATTCCATTCTGCCGCCATTGACAATGCATAAATTATTTCCAGTAATAAGAACTTTGTCAGACAGGAAACTATCGTATACATTGCTTATTTTATTTATGCATATTTCTGCGTCAATTCGTCTTCTAATTTTACCTATATTGCTGCGGGAGGTGATAAGCAATCGTGAAGGATTTCGATACACATCTGTAAATCGTATGCGTACATCCACTCCAGAGCCAGGTTCCAACTCGGGAAGAATTGGAGCAGGAAAATCCATCAGATATCCCATATCCATTAATTTTTGATTGATTTTTGGGCTTAACCTGCTTTCAATATGCTTGCCAACACTTTCTTGCAGACTATACAAGGGTTGTCGCAGAGGATCCCATTGAAATTCACCCATACATTCCTCATGAGCCTGCATGATAATGTGAATCAGCTCATTCTGCGCAAACACCATTCCCGATTCAGCTAAGTAGTAAGCCTGCTGATGCCAATTATTGCTAATCGTTAAAATGTGGTGGCTTCCTGCAATCGAAAAAACCGTAACCAACAGTATGGATATGGCTACCATTATATGCAGGGTTAGAATTAAAACTGAACCTCTCAACTATTCATCTCCTATAAAGAAAATTTGCTCTATGGAAAACGGAGTACCCCCTTGATAACCAATTCCCTCTATTCTCACTGTCAGATATCCATCTTCCAGTCTTGGCTCAAATAGCGAAATATTCCCTCCCAGATTGTTTGTTCCTAAACCAATTCTCTCATGTATGTTTCCGGATTGATAATAGTATCTTGTATTGGAAATCATAAGCATTGTATCTGAAACATAAATATTCTCCGATAAGTTATCTGTTCTGCGAAGGGTTTCCGAAATACGATTCAATATTACCAAGCTGTTTTGCTGTGTTTCCACCAGATTTTCCTGCCTGCGATACATCTTATACCCAGTTAGATAAAGGCTGATTGCAACTGTCAGCACAATTGAAAATAAACAGAGAGCTAACATGCACTCCATTAATGTATATCCTGTCCTTTTC
>DURK01000029.1 GCA_012837325.1 Clostridiales bacterium | reverse complement strand
TTGGTGGGAGCAATAGGGCTCGAACCTATGACCCCCTGCTTGTAAGGCAGGTGCTCTCCCAGCTGAGCTATGCTCCCAAAGTGTTGCGCTTTTTTTCAGCGACAAATCAAATTATATAATATGTCGGCAGGAAAGTCAACCATTTGTGTCATCTTCTTTTCCACAATTCTTCGTAAATGTCTTCCAGGCTGATGCCCTGCTCTACCAGCAATACCATTAAATGATACAGTAAATCCGATACCTCGTAGGTGACTTCTTCTTTGGAGCGATTTTTGGAGGCGATGATCACCTCTGCCGATTCCTCGCCTACCTTTTTCAAAATCTTATCCAGGCCCTTCTCAAACAGATAGTTGGTATAGGAGCCTTCCCTGGGGTTTTCCTTTCGATCCACGATCACTTGATACAGCTCTCTAAGGATGGCTGCACTGCTTGAATAAACCTTTTCCGGGGAAAAGACCTGGCTGCTGTGTTCCACGATTTTTCCCTGGTTGGTGATTTGTTGATAAAAGCAGGAATAGTTTCCCGTATGGCAGGCTGCGGTTGTCTGCTTGACCTTCCACAGCAAGGCATCCTGGTCGCAGTCAAACCAGGCTTCCTGTACGGCTTGAACATGCCCGGAGCTTTCGCCCTTCATCCACAGCTTTTGGCGGCTGCGGCTCCAGTAATGCATTCGGCCGGTTTGAAGGGTTTTTTCTATCGCCTGTTTGTTCATATAGCCCAGCATCAAAACTTGGCCGGACTGTGCATCCTGTACAATGGCCGGTATCAGTCCGTTTTCATCAAATTTCAGCTGCTCCAACAGATTTGTCATGGGCTTGTCTCCATTCTAACCGGTATTCCCTGATCCTGTAAATATCTCTTCACATCCATAATGGTGAGCTCTCCATAGTGAAACAGGGAGGCAGCCAACAGTGCGGAGGCACCGCCCTCTATTACAGCCTGTGCAAAGTGCTCCAGCCTGCCTGCACCGCCGGAAGCCGTAACTGGGATCTGAACTGCCTGCACCACTGTTTTGGTCAGCTGGATGTCGTAGCCGTCCTTGGTTCCATCGGTATCCATGCTGGTCAGCAGGATTTCGCCTGCGCCAAGCTGTTCCACTTCTCTGGCCCAGTCCACTGCATCTCGGTTGGCATTGGTATTGCCGCCTCTTGTATAGACATCGTAGCCGCCATCGGGGCGACGCTTGGCATCAATCGCAACGACCAGGCTTTGGCTTCCAAACCGCTTTGCTGCTTCTGAAATCAGTTCCGGATTCAAAAGAGCGGCCGAATTGATTGAAACCTTGTCAGCACCTGCATCAAGTACCGCTTCCATGTCTTTTAGGTTTCGGATCCCGCCCCCTACTGTAAAGGGAATGGTAACCTTTTTTGCGGTCTGCTTGACTAAGTCCAGCAGGATTCCTCTGCCCTGCTGGGTTGCGGAAATGTCCAAAAAGGCCAGCTCGTCTGCACCGCTTTGGCTGTACGCAGCGGCAATTTCAAGGGGGTCTCCCGCATCCTTGATGTTTACGAAATTAACGCCCTTTACAACGCGTCCGTTTAGGATGTCCAAGCAGGGAATGATTCGTATCTGATTCATCCTATCATCCTTCCTATTTCCAGGGCATGAGGCAGCTCAATCGCCCCGGTGTACAATGCCTTGCCAATGATGGCACCATAGGCACCGATTTGTTTGGCCTGCTGTAAATCCAGCAGACAGGTGATTCCGCCGGAAGCAATGATGTTCAAGCCGGTTTGCTCAATCATGTCCTTGGTTTCCTTCAGGTTGGGGCCTTTCATCATGCCGTCCTTTGCAATGTCGGTGTAGACAACCGTGTCAATTCCAATTTCCTTCATTTTCCTTCCCAGCTCTACAGCGGAGATGTCGGTTTTCTCAACCCAGCCCTTTATGGCTGCCTTGCCCTTGCTGGCATCAATGCCTGCAATGATGCGATTTCCATACCTCTCAACTGCCTGCTTGAGCAGGGCTGTGTTTTCCACGGCAGCCGTTCCCAGTATCACCCTTTGAATACCGTATTCGTCCAAAAGGCGCTGGATTTTATCCATGGAGCGGATGCCCCCTCCCAGCTGAATGGGAATGGAAACGCTTTTGGCCAGGTCTTCAAGAATCTCTTCATTTGGAGAATGTCCGTCAAAGGCTCCATCCAGGTCCACCACATGAAGCCACTCTGCCCCTTGCTGTTCCCATTTTCGGGCCATTTCTACCGGATCGGTTCCGTATACGGTTTCATCCTCTGCCCGGCCCTGTAAAAGCCGGACACATCTGCCGCCCTTTATGTCAATTGCGGGAAAAATAATCATAGGCTCAACCTTTCAAAATGTTTGGTTTGATTCACTAGTCAATCAGGCCTTTGGTGGAAGGGATCCCTTCCCCGTCCCATTGGGAGGAGATGCTCACTGCCTGCTGCAGGCTTCTGCCCAGTGCCTTGAAGGCAGCTTCGATCATGTGGGGGGTGTTTCTGCCGTATAAGACTCTGATGTGAAGGGTGATGCCGCTGTGGATGGAAAAGGCTCGGAAGAACTCTTCCAGCAGCTGGGTATCGAAGTCTCCTGCCATGGGTGCAAGAGGGGGAAAGTCCATGTGCAGATAAGGCCGGCCGCTGATATCCAGGCTGACCATGACCAGGGCTTCATCCATGGGCACAAAGCAGGTTCCATATCTATGTATGCCCTTCTTGTCTCCCAGTGCCTGGCTGAATGCCTTGCCCAGTACGATGCCGATATCTTCAACGGTATGATGGCCGTCTACCTCAAGGTCGCCCTTGGCATCTACCTCAAGATCAAACCCGGCGTGGGCAGCCAGTAGAGTCAGCATATGATCAAAGAAGCCTATTTTGGAGCTGCAGTCCACCTTGCCTTTGCCATCCAGTTGAATGCGGACAGCGATCCGGGTTTCGGTGCTTTCACGCTCTGCCAATCCAAATCGGTTCATCACCAATCCTCCATTTTCGTTAGTATCTCTGCCAGGCTGTGCAGGATGTATTTGTTGTCCTCCCCGCGGCCGATGGTAATGCGAAGATGATCCTCCAGCACCGGGTTTCCTTCAAAGTGCCGCACCAGAATGCCTTTCTCAAGGAGACCCTGGTATACCTTCGCTGCATTTTGCACCTTGATCAGAATGAAGTTGGCATGGGAGGGATAGGGATCCACCCCTCTTAAGCCGGCTAAAGCCTGATACAGCCATTGTCTTGCCTGGACGATTTTTCGAACCCTTTCCTCCTGGATTTCCCTGTGCTCCAGCATCAGCTCCGCCGCCCTTTGTGAAAAGCTGTTCACGTTATAAGGGGGCTTGACCTTGTAAATCTCATCGGCCAGTGACTTGCTGCACACCAGGTATCCCACTCGAAGACCTGCCATTCCCATGGCCTTGGAAAAGGTACGGAGAATCACGACATTGGGGTAGAGATTGATCATGGGCAGCATGGACTCTCCATGAAACTCATAATAGGCTTCGTCCACAACCACCACACCGTCAAACTGACGGGCAATGGCGGCGATTTCGGGAACCGGCATGACGCTGCCTGCAGGGTTGTTGGGCGTGCAGATATGGAGTATTTTGGGCTGATGATCCATGATCGCGGTTTCAATCTCCGAAAGAGAGTATTGAAAATCATCGTCCAGCGGGTAATCAATGGGAATGGCTCCTGCCAGCCGGGCATAGTAGCGGACCATCCCAAAGCCCGGTGACGGACAGAGAACCTTGTCCCATTTTCCGGCAAAGGCTGTGGTAATGATGTGGAGCAGCTCATCCGAGCCGTTTCCGATGAGAATATTGTCCCGTTCCACCTGAAGCTGCCTGGCCAGCGCATCCCGCAGTCTGTCGGCATTGGTATCGGGATAACGTTGGTAGTCATTGCCGTTGAGCAGCTCTGTTGCCAGCTGCGCCCTGATCTCCAGGGGAACGGGATAAGGGCTTTCATTGGCATCCAGCTTCAGGGTATGAATTTCCTTCCCCGGCTGATAGGGCTTAATGCTTCTGAGATCCTCACGTAGAAATTCCTTCATCATCCTTATCAAACCTCACTTCCATGGCGTTGGCATGTGCCGTTAACCCTTCCATTCGAGCAAAGTCCGCCACATCCCGGTAAACTTGCCTGAGGGCTTCCCTGCCGTAGAAGAGAATGCTGGTCTTTTTTACAAAGTCCTCTACGCTCAGGAGAGAGAAAAACCGGGCTGTTCCACTGGTGGGCAGGACATGATTGGGGCCGGCCATGTAGTCTCCCACGGGTTCCGGTGAATAATGGCCTAGAAAGACCGCACCTGCATGCCGTATCTTTCCCAATTGTTCCATGGGGTTTTCAATGGCCAGTTCCAGATGCTCCGGAGCAAGGGCATTGGACAGCTTGATCGCCTCCTCTATGGAGTCTGCCAGGATGCATGCACCAAAGTCTCGCAAAGAAGAGCGAATTGTGTCCTTTAATGGTAGTTTCGCTGTCTGGGTTTCCAGTTCCTGCAAGACCTCGGTAAATATTTCTTGTGAATCGGTTATCAGAATGGAAGAGGCCATGGAATCGTGTTCTGCCTGGGATAACAAATCAGCTGCCACATAAGCAGGTCTGGCGGATTGATCGGCAATAACCACGATTTCACTGGGGCCGGCAATCATATCGATGTCTACGTGTCCGAATACTTCCTTTTTCGCCAAAGCCACGTAGATGTTGCCGGGGCCGACGATTTTATCCACCTTGGGAATGGTTTGGGTTCCATAGGCCAAAGCGGCGATGGCCTGGGCGCCTCCTGCCCGGTAAACCTGACTGACCCCTGCAACCTTTGCTGCAGCCAGAATGGAAGGATGAATGTCCCCGTCTTTTCCGGGGGGAGACACCATGATGATTTCCTCCACTCCTGCCACCCTGGCGGGAATGACATTCATCAGCACGGAGGATGGGTAGGCTGCTTTCCCTCCCGGTACATAAACGCCGACCCGCTCCATGGGGGTTACCTTCTGACCCAGCACAATATCCTGCTCTTCAAAGTTAAGCCAGGTTTCCTGCTTTTGCTTGGCATGAAACCGCCAAATCCGATCCGCTGCCCTTTGAAGGACGGTTAGAAGCCTGGGGTGGGTTTTGTTGTAAGCCTCCTGGATTTCTTCTTCTGAAACCGGCATCTCCTCCGGGGACAGCTCCGCCCTGTCAAACTCCCGGGTATACCGGAGCAGAGCGGCATCACCCTGCTCCCGCACTTCCTTTATAATGGAAAGCACGGCTGCCCGTTCCGCAGCTGCCTCCAGCTGGGAAGGACGGTTCAGGCTGTTTTGTATCCAGGCGGTGGATTTTGCTCTTCCGTCAATTTTACGAATCATTTGCTTCCCCCTCCAGCAGCTCCCTCAGTCCGTCAATAATCCTTTTGATTTCGTCCCGCTTGGTCTTCAGGCTGACCTGATTGACGACCAGCCTGGCGCTGACCGGACCGATTTCCTCCAGCACCTCCAGCCCGTTTTCCGCCAGCGTTCTGCCGCTCTCTACTATGTCTACGATCACATCGGATAAGCCGGTTAAAGGGCCCAGCTCAACCGAGCCGTTGAGCTTGATGATCTCCACCGTCTCCCCCTTGCCGGCAAAATAGTTTCGGGTAATATTGGGATACTTGGTTGCCACTCTGGTATGGGAATTGGTAATGCCGGAGTTTTTCCGGTCTGCAAACCCGGCGACAGCCAGCCGGCAGCAGCCCAGCTTCAAGTCCAGCATTTCATAGAGGGGTCTGCCCTCCTCCAGCAGGGTGTCCTTGCCTGCAATGCCGATGTCTGCCGTTCCGTATTCCACGTAGGCAGGCACATCGCTGGGTTTTACCATGATAAAGCGGATGCTGCCGTCATCGGTTGTAAAGATCAGTTTTCGAGAATCCCCTCGTAACTCCCTGCAGTCAATGCCCAGCTGTTCCAGCAGATCCAGGGTTTGATCCGCCAGGCGGCCTTTGGCAAGGGCAATGGTGATCATGTCAGCCCACACTCCTTCAAAATGTTACTTCCTTCATCTGCCCATCGCGCAGCCGGATGATTCTTCGGATGCCCTTTTCTCTGGCATAATCCTCATCCGACTTATTGCTGTCATCCGGCAGGAAAACCTCGACCCGAATGCCTTCCGATCGAAGCTTTTGGATCCTGGCATAGCCCTCTTCCTCCTCCATGGGATTGTACACAAACAGCACCTCAGTGGGCGGTGTAGGCTTCAAGCCCTTCTGTCGTTCCAGGGCAACCAACAGCTGCCTGGTTTCCAGGGCAAAGCCGGTTGCAGGCAGATCCACGCCGAATTCTGAAACCAGGGTGTCGTACCGGCCTCCGGCACAGACCGGATACCCCATATCCCGGATCATGCCGCGAAAGATCATGCCTGTATAATAATTGAGGCTTTGCACCATGCCCAGGTCTATTGCAATGTACTTGGACAAGCCATACTTCTCCAGCAGCCTGAACACCTGGTCGATGTTTTGCAAGGCCCTGGTGCAGCGCTCGCTTTTGGCAAGCGCCATGGCGGATTGAATGACCTCTTCATCTCCAAACAGCATGGGGATGCGAAGCAGGTTGTTTTTGATGTCAGCGGGTATGGAAAGCTCCTTTAATTGCATTTCCAATGCCAGGCTGTTTTTCTGATCGATCAGATGCCGCAGGCTTTCAGACTGCTCTTCATTCAGCCCGGCCTCCTCGATCAGGCCCTTGAAGAAATCCACCTGACCGATATCCATCTGAAAATCGGACAGTCCAAGCTGCAAAAGGGATTCAACGGCCAGGGCAATCACCTCGGCATCGGCTTCCGGCTTTTTAGAGCCCAGTAATTCGATTCCTGCCTGTGCAATTTCCCTCTGCCGGGTCTGCCTTTTCCCCTCATACCGGTACACACTGCCAATGTAGGACAAACGCAAAGGCAGGGGACGGTTCTTCATTTTCGTGGCGGCAATTCGTGCAATCGGCATGGTCATATCCGGCCGGATTACCATAATCCGGCTGCCGGGCTCGAAAAACTTATACATCTGCTCCTGCTTGAGAGAGGCGGTTTCTCCTCCAAACAAATCCAGATATTCAAACAAGGGGGTATCGATTTCATCATACCCGCTCAGGTGGAATATTCTGCGCAGGTTCCCTTCAATGATTCGCTGGTTGTAACACTCATCCGGCAGGGAATCCTGTACTCCCTCCGGGATATGCTGCATCCATTTGTTTGCGGAGCCTTTCATGACCTCACCCTTTGCATTTTCTTTACTTTACCGATTTACCTGTTTAGCGTGCTAAATTACTAAATATTATAACCTGCCAAATTGTGCCTGTCAACAGGGATTTTGTAACTGTCGAACAACTGTCGAACAACTTTGTTTGACAAGTCTGCATACCGATTATACAATACCTGTGGAATAAAGCAGAAAACTTGTTTTTGATGCTGCAAAAGATAAGAAAAGGAGAAAACATGCTGGACTATCATATGCACTCAACCTTCTCGGAGGACGGCACCATGACCATGGAGGAGGCCTGCTGGCAGGCTGTCAAGGTGGGTTTGAAGGAAATTGCCATCACCGATCATATGGATATCGATCTGCCGGAAAATATCTATGCCTTTCAAATAAAGGATATGTATGGTTATATGAAGGAGATTAGTAAAGTAAAGGAGCAGTTCAAAGGCCTCCTTAAGGTTAAGGCAGGAATCGAGCTCGGCTTGCAGGACTGGACCCTGGATCAGTGTGCAGCCCTGACGGTCAATTTTCCTCTGGACTTCGTGATCGCTTCCATTCATAACGTGAATGGAGAGGATCCCTACTTTCGTGTCTACTTCAACAGCCGGGACAAGGAAAAAAGCTACACGGATTATTATGAAACCATCCTACAGCTGATCGAGGAGTATGATGACTTTAATGTATTGGGTCATCTGGATTATTTCAGGCGGTATTCTCCCTATGGGTACGGACCGGAGGATCGTTGGATCGGCAAGGATTTGGTGGAAGCGATTCTAAAAGTACTGGTTCGCAAGGGGAAAGGCATGGAGCTGAATACCTCCGGCTTTGCCCACTCCTCCAGACAGCCCCACCCCCATCCGGATATCTTGAAATGGTTTCGGGAGCTGGGGGGAGAAATCGTAACCATCGGCTCCGATGCCCATTCCGTGGAAGAGGTGGGCTATGAAAACAAGCGGGCGCTGGAGTGGCTGAAATATGCCGGTTTTGATTATGTGACCTCCTTTACGGATATGAAGCCCGAGTTTATCAAGATATGATTTGCTGTTGATTTAAGCGAAGAAAAAGGTATAACGTTTTGTTATACCTTTTTGTTATATCCTTTTGCTGCCCAGTGGGTCCGTCGGGTCAGTTGCTATTAATCATTGTCCATTTCGAATTTTGTAATCTTACCTGTGTAACCATCGATCTCAAGGTCATATTCCTTGCCGTCAGCCCTGATCTCGATCTCATATTCCGGATGTCCGTCGTCATAGTCCAGCTCGAATTCAACAATCTTGCCATTCACCTTCTCCAAGGCGATTTTTCTGGCCTGCTCTTCGGAAATGAGCTGCT
>DURK01000028.1 GCA_012837325.1 Clostridiales bacterium | reverse complement strand
AGGCTGGTACTTCACGGACCGGTTACTCCCCTTGTTCCCAGCTCCATCCTTCAGCTGATGAAGACCCAGGTTTATGTAAGCGATGAAATTGCAGCACCATTTGACTGCTGGGACAAAGTAGGGTACTAAACTTCAGGTATATCATATCAGTTACTGACACAGGACATTATCCCCGAGCCAGGGGTAATGAATATAATTAAGGAGGCCTCTATTAATGAAAAGATTTCTTGTAGTTCTTGTTTCGCTTGTTATGCTGGTCGGATTGTTTACCGGTTGTACACAATCAGCTTCCAAAGGCGGACAAATCGACGTTGGTATCGTACTGCCCACGAAGGATGAATCCAGGTGGCTGGCAGACGAGGCTAAGTTTGTTGAGTTGATTGAGAAAAACGGATACAAGGCAGAAATCATGTATTCTCAGGCAAACTCTGCCACAGAAAAGACAAATGTAGAGTCCCTGATATCCAAAGGAATGAAAGTACTCATTATCTGCCCGTTTGACGTAGCAGCCGCAGGCTCAACCGTTGAACTGGCCAAAGCGGAAGGGGTACATGTTATTTCCTATGACAGGCTTATCACTAATACCGATGCGGTAGACTACTACATTTCATTTGCCAGCATCAAAATCGGGGAATCCATGGGGCAGTATCTCGTTGACCATGCTCTGAAAGACGGCGGCAAAGGCTTGAACCTTTACCTGTATTCCGGTGCATTGACGGACAACAACTCCTTTGATTATTTCCAGGGCTATTGGAACGCATTGCAGCCATACATCGCTGATGGGACTTTTATTGTAAGGAATTCCGCAGCTGCCATGAAGTACAAGGATAAATTGGATTTGACCCATGAGGAGCTGTACGAAATCATGCAGTCTGTCGATACAGAGTGGGATATGGAAGTATCAAAAACCTTGGCGGAAGCGCACTTAACGGCTGCAGCACCTGAAGAAAAGGATATGTGCTATATCATCGCTCCTGATGATGACACATGCCGTGCAGTCTCCGATACTTTTGCAGCAGACTCAGATGTCAAAGAATTCCGTATCTGTGGTGCAGACGGCGTGGAGGCATCGGTACAGTACATTATTGACGGCAAACAGGATATGACGGTTTACTGTAATCCTGAAATTATCACAACCAATGCCATGAATCTGGCATATGAACTGATTGACGGCAAAACCCCCGAAGGCAATGATGTCACAAACAACGGTAAGATCGATGTGAAAACCATTATTTCGGATGTACAGACTGTTACAAGAGACAATATCGTTGAGATCTTCTTTGACAGCGGGCGATTTGATGGCAATGATTATAAAAACTGGGAAGGAATCAGCGACGCAGTTAAGCCTTAAAGGTTAAACGAAAGCTTTAACATTCGTAGCAAATTTACTGAAATTTGGGCGGCAGCAGCCGCCCAAACTTTAATAAGAGGTGGTAATTTGAACGGCGACTATATTTTGGAAATGCACCACATCACAAAAGAGTTTCCGGGAGTCCGTGCACTGGATAACGTGAACTTTAAGGTAAAACGCGGAGAAATTCATTGTCTGGTGGGGGAAAATGGTGCAGGCAAATCTACGCTTATGAAGATACTTTCCGGGGTATACAGATACGGAAGCTACTCAGGCGAAATAATTTACAATGGAGAAGTCCAGAACTTTCAGTCAATAGGTGACAGCGAAGCAGCCGGTATAGCTATTATTACTCAAGAGCTTGCGTTGATTCCGGACCTGTCCATTTATGAAAACATCTATTTTGGTCATGAAATCATGGAAGGCAGGGTTATCAACTGGAACCAAACCATTATCAATGCCGGTGAAATTCTCAAAAGGGTGCGGCTGAATGTCAATCCGTCTCTCAAGGTATCCGATCTGCGTGTTGGCCAGCAGCAGCTTGTTGAGATCGCAAAGGTGCTGTCCAAAAATGCAAAGCTCATTATACTCGACGAGCCTACAGCTTCACTCAATGAGGATGACAGCCAGAACCTGCTTCAGCTGATGCGCGATTTAAAGAAAGACGGGGTTACCTGCATTATGATCTCCCACAGGCTGAAAGAAGTCGTAGAGATTGCGGATACAGTTACCGTATTGCGGGACGGGGCAACCATTTGCACGATGGATGCTGCAAACGGCAGTTTGTTGGAACGGGATATCATTCGCCATATGGTCGGCCGGGAGATTGAAAACATTTATCCGAAAAGAACCCATATTATTGCTGACGAAACAGCACTAGAGGTTAAAAACTGGACTGTGTTTGATCCGGTCCTTGAGCGAACGATATTGGATGATGTCAATATTCATGTAAAGAAAGGCGAAATAATCGGTATTGCAGGCTTAATGGGTGCAGGGCGTACTGAACTTGCACTTTCCTTATTCGGAAACTCGCCAAAGTACAAGATTTTGTCTGGTGAAATATACATAGAAGGCAAACGAAAATCTTTTAAAAATACGAAGGATGCAATGAAGGAAGGACTTGCCTATGTCACGGAAGACCGGAAGCGCAATGGCCTGATTCTCATACAGGATATTAAGTTTAATACGACAATCGCCAACCTTGAAGCACTGACCCATGGCATCGTCATAAATGAGAATGAAGAAGTCATACAAGTGAATCAATACAAGGATGCATTAAATATAAAAGCAACATCGATCGCACAACTTGTCATGAACCTGTCAGGCGGCAACCAGCAGAAGGTATCTCTTGGGAAGTGGTTGTTCACAAATCCGAAGATACTTATTCTGGATGAACCAACACGCGGCATCGACGTCGGTGCAAAATATGAAATCTACTCCATCATGAATCAGCTGGTTGAGAAGGAAGGCTACTCAATCATCATGATATCCTCGGAACTGCCTGAGATACTGGGCATGAGTGACAGGATCTATGTCATGGCGGAAGGAATGATAACAGGTGAGCTAACGGCTGGTGAAGCGACCGAACACAGAATCATGGCAATGGCCACAAAGACAGAGGAGGAGGTTTCATAATGGAAAAGAGCAGTGCTCGCAACGGCGGGCTGTTAAGCGAAGTTGCTTCACTTGCGCGGTCTCGTATTCGCGATTATGCAATGTTTATTGCGCTTGCGGTGATATTTATTGTATTCGGTATCTTTACAGGAGGCAGCTTTTTGTCACCGCGTAATTTGACAAACCTTATCAACCAGACTGGTTATATTGCTGTTTTAGCGGTTGGTATGACACTGGTTCTGATCATAAGCCAAATTGATTTATCTGTCGGATATGTAGCAGGTTTTCTTGGAGCGGTAGCAGCGATATGCATGGTGAAATATAATCTGCCTGTCATAGCCACCATTCCAATCATATTGATCTTTGGCACGATCATCGGACTGGTTCAAGGGCTGACAATAGGGCAGCTGGGTGTTCCGGCTTTCGTTACCACACTGGCATTTCAGTTTATCTTCCGTGGGCTGCTTTCGCTGGTAACCCAGGAATCCGGCACAATCAGAATTGATGTTGTTCCATTCAACAACCTCTCGAATGGTTACGTGCCGAATATCGGCAATATAGCGGGTATGGACTTACTTTCCCTTCTCGTCGGGGTCGTTGCGGTTGTTCTAATTGTGGTATCCCAAGTCAGAAAACGGAAAAAAATGCTTGAATATCGGTTTGAAGTGATATCACGGCCTGTGTTCGCATTCAAGCTGCTGTTTTTTGCTGCTGCCATCATCACTCTGGCTATTGTTCTGGCTAAATATCAAGGGTTGCCATGGACCATCGTCATTGTCAGTATTGTGGTGTTTATATACAACTTCATGATGAACAACACAAGACTGGGCAGATATATCTATGGTATTGGCGGCAATCGCGAAGCAGCCGAGCTGGCAGGTGTCAATGTGAAACGGATTCTGTTCTTCGTCTTTTGTTCCATGGGAATGCTGGCAGCTCTTTCCGGTATCCTGTTCAGTTCGCGCCTTCAGTCAGCCAGCACAACAGCTGGAGCGGGCTTTGAACTCGATTCCATTGCATCCTGTTACATTGGTGGTGTTTCAACATCGGGCGGAATCGGTAAGGTCGGAAATACCATTATTGGTGCTTTGGTTATTATGTCGCTTACAAACGGCATGAATCTGATGGGAGTAGGCATTTCCTATCAGTATGTCATAAAAGGTGCTATTTTTATTCTCGCTGTAGCATTTGATGTTTATACTCGCAGCAGAAAGTAATCCCCTGTATTATGGGATGTACGGATGTAAAGCTGGTGCATTTCATTATTTAAGGAGGTTTATGATTAAATGAAGAAAATCGGATTGGTTTGTTTTGGTGAGGTAAATACTCCCTACGAACGACTGGTAATAAAGCACGACCACGCCTTGAAAACTCTGCAGGAGGGCGTAACGGGCAAGGTTTATGATGCAGGCATCGTGATAGATGATCCGGCTTATGAAACCGCTGATGCTGCCATTGAAAAGCTTCGCGCTGCGGATGCGGACTGCCTGATTGTATGTGTTATAGGCTGGGTGCCTACGCATGCGGTGATACGGGTTACCGATAAGTTTAGGCATCTTCCCATGCTGTTATGGGGTTTGTGTGGTTGGCGGGAGAGGGGGAAGCTTATCACTACAGCTGATCAGGCTGGTACAACAGCCATTCGCCCTGCTTTTGAAGCCATGCATTATCGTTTTAAATATATCTACAGTATTATCGACAAACCGGAGCCCATTGATAAGATTGAAGCCTTTACCAATGCCGCTTATGCTGCACGAAGTCTTCGGGATGCCAGAGTTGGCACCATGGGCTACAGGGATATGCTGCTCTATGGCACACAATACGAAGGTAACAGCATGCGGGGCAAATTCGGCGTAGAGATAGAGCCCTTTGAAATGCTGGAAATGGTGCAGAATATTGAACAACTGGATCCCGAAGAAGTGAAAAAGGGTGTATCATTTGTTCAGGATAACTGGAAATTTGAAAAGCCCTGTGATGATGAGGTTGTTGAAAAGGGTGTAAAATATGCTCTCGCAATCGGCAGAAAGATCAAGGAACGCGGCTACAAGGCCATCACCCTTATCGATGTGGATGGGATGAAAAAACTCCTGGGCTTCCCGCCAGCCATGGTATTCATGCTTCTTGAGCATTATTATGGTGTATTGACCATCCCCGAAAACGATGTCATGGGGGCTGTTACGCAATTAATTGCATCGGATATATCAGGGCAGATCGTACCCTATCTTGAATACTATGAGTTTTTCGAAAAGAGTATGCTGATTGGTGTACCGGACTTTATTCCCAAAGCAGCCACGGATGGAGAGGTACACGTGCTGCCGACGGCTTTTGGTTTGCTGTCTGCCAGCTTACTTAACGTTTCAAAACTAAAGACCGGTACAGTCACTTGTTTACGGTTGGTTTATAAAGATGGAGCTTATTATATGCATATGTACCTTGCTGAGGCCAAAGCACCCATGCCCTGGGAAGAATGCGGATGGGAACCCCCTGCTCCGCAACTGCCAAGCTTGGAAGTAGAACCCCTTGACTGCACCGTAGAAGAGTTTGCACAAAAGGTTTCCGGCCAGCATGTTATCGTTTGCTATGGTGATCACCGCGAAAGTGTACAGGATTTTTGCAAGCTGATGAACATTGAGTTGATTTAACCTATCTTTGATCACCTTGTTTTGGATCTTTTCGCCGCAGCCCTGTTCGTTTTGCAGCAGGGCTGTTGGCTGTAAATCTTAAAACAAGCCCTTTTCGTGCAAAATATACAAATAAATTCGCAATTAAACCATAAATTTATATAAATCATCTTGACTTCATCTTGGAAATCGATTATCATAAATTGTGCCAAAGTTCAAAATAAAAAAATGAAGTGTGTTGTTAATTAATTAATTCATACACAAAACTAATAGTGTATAAGTTTTCTTTTTTTTTCGGAGCTTTTTTACTTCTCCAGGATTTTACCATAAAACACAGGGGGGAATAAAAAAATACATATCTTAATATATTAGTATATTCTTATTCAGGCATCTGATCTTGCCTGAAGTGTGGATAAATATCAAAACATCGAGAAATATTATTACTGTGCTGGTTTATGCCGAGAGTGAGTAATTCATTTAATATAACAGAAGATTGCATAAAGAAGGTGAAAGAGTGAAAAATGTTACTCCCAATCATACCCCATACCTTGAAATGAAAGGGATCACAAAGCGATTTCCAGGTGTACTTGCGCTGGATAACATTGATTTTTCAGTCGAGCTTGGAAAGGTCATTGCTTTGGTGGGAGAAAATGGTGCCGGGAAATCCACTTTGATGAAGATCTTGTCCGGTATATTAACAAAGGATCAGGGTGAGATTCTTATCGAAGGCAAACAGGTCGAAATTGACGGACCCTTAACCGCAAGAAACCTGGGCATCAGCATCATATACCAAGAGTTGATGGATATTACCAATATGAACATTGCTGAAAACATCTTTATAGGCAGAGAAAAAAGGAAAGGCCTCTTTGCTGATAAAAAGGAGATGCATGAACAGGCAAAAGAACTATTGACCAGAGTTGCTCTTGATATAGATCCTCAAACCAAGGTAGCCAAGCTGTCAACGGCTCAAAGACAAATGATAGAAGTCGCCAAAGCCCTGTCTGTTGATGCGAAGGTGATCATTATGGATGAGCCCACGTCATCCCTGACGGAGACTGAAACAGAGGTGCTGTTTCAGATCATCGACAGACTGAAAAAGGAAAATGTTGCGATTGTGTTCATCTCTCATCGAATGAATGAAATAACACGTATTTCGGATGAAGTTGCTGTAATGCGTGATGGTCAGATGGTTGGCCGGCTTAACAAAGATGAGATAGATGAGCAGCGAATAATCAGCATGATGGTAGGCCGTGAAATCAATGATATATTTGCAAAGGAAGAAGCGGAGATATCCGATATTGCCTTGGAAGTCAAAAACTTAAACACCGACTTTCTAAAGGACATCAGCTTCCATGTCAGGAAGGGAGAAGTACTCGGCTTTGCAGGACTTGTCGGTGCCGGCCGTTCCGAGGTCATGCGCGCTGTCTTTGGCATTGACAAAAAGGAAAGCGGCGAAATATTCATACATGGGAAAAAAGTTGAAATTCGAAATACGGTGGACGCCTTGAACCACGGTATCGGATTTGTTCCGGAAAACAGGAAGGAACAAGGGCTTGTTCTGGGCATGTCTGTCAGAAGCAATGCTTCGCTTGCTGCACTGAACAAGATAAGTAAGCTTAACTTTATTGATAAAAAGAAGGAAGTGGAGCTTGCTGATAAGTACATTAAAGACTTTCAAATCAGGACACCGAGCCGGGAACAGCTGGTTCAGAACCTGTCCGGCGGCAATCAGCAGAAGGTGGTCATCTCAAAATGGATGGCGACCAAGCCTGATATTCTCATTTTGGATGAGCCGACTCGCGGTGTGGATGTCGGGGCAAAAAAGGAAATTCATCTGCTGATGTCGCAGCTGGCCAAACAGGGTGTTGCAGTGATCATGATATCTTCTGAGCTGCCTGAGGTTATCGGTATGAGTGATCGTATTGTTGTTATGCACGAAGGACGGATCAAAGGCGAAATAACAAGGGATAACGCAAGTCAGGAAAGCATCATGAGGACCGCGCTATCATAGAAAGGGGAACAACATAAATGTCAGAAAAAACAAATGGTCAAAGTATATTGGATATAACGAGAAATAGAGTTCTCAAATCATCATCTTTCAATATATTTCTGGTTTTGCTGCTGATGTGCATAGCCATGTACATTGTCAGTGAGCCCTTCCGATCAATTGATAACGTACTGGCTATTGCCAGAAACTTTTCATCTTATGCTACCACGGGAGTCGGCGTAAGCCTGGTTATCATATCCGGCGGCATTGACTTGTCTTTGGGTTCGGTCTTCGGCTTGGCTGGCGTTATTTCATGTATGGGTATGGTTAATTTTGGGCTGCCTGTCTTTCCCTCCATACTGCTCGGCCTGGCTGCCGGTGCGCTCTTTGGCCTTTTCAATGGAGTCTTGGTGGTTAAAGCAAAGCTCCCGCCTTTTATAGCTACACTGGGTACACTGAGTATAGCTAGAAGCCTTTGCTACATATTAACGGAAGGCTATCCGGTTACAGGTGTCGATACCAGGTTTTTGTTTCTTGGACAAGGCTACATAGCAGGCATACCAACACCTATATGGATTATGGCCATCGTTGCAGTTATTTTTGCAATATTCCTGAACCAAACGGTAACCGGTAGACGTATTTATGCTTTAGGTGGTAATGAAGAAGCAACCAGGATTTCTGGAATCAGCGTAAATAAAATTAAAGTGCTTACCTATACCCTTTGCAGCTTGTTAGCCGCTTTTGCCGGAATTATTACTGCTTCCAGACTCGGTATCGGTCAGCCGACAGCCGGCCAGGGGTTTGAGATGGATGCCATCGCGGCGGTCATTATCGGCGGTGCTTCACTTGACGGCGGTGAAGGAACAGTAACGGGAACGATCCTTGGTGCTGCCATTATGGGTGTTTTGAGAAATGCACTTGTTCTCTTGTCGATAAAATCCCACTGGCAAAGCTTAATCATTGGTTTCGTAATTATTATTGCAGTTACTGCGGATCAATTAAAAAAGAGCCGCGGTAAATGAAAAAATAAAGGAGGAAACAAGAAATGAAGAAGGTTTTATCAATCTTGCTAGCTGTGTTATTGCTCGCAGCAATGGTTGGTTGCAGCGGTCCTGGAACCGAGAAACCGGGTCCTGCAGAACCTACCCCTACACCTGCAACAGAGCCACAGCCTGAGGAACCAAGCGGTGAAGACAAAGATATTACAATTGCTGTTATTCCTCAGCAATTGGGTAATGTAGTATTCTTGCCCGCAAAGGAAGGGGCAGAAGATGCCGGTAAAGAGCTTGGCATAAATGTTGAATGGCAGGCTCCGGTCAGAGCAGACGCAACTCTGCAAGTGGAAATCATTGAAGGTCTGATTGAGAGGAAAGTAGACGGAATCGCTATTAGCTGCGCCCATCCGGATGCATTAAAAGACACACTGGCAAGAGCTGTTGAAGCAGGAATTGCCGTATCCACCTTTGATGCAGATTCACCTGAATCCGGAAGAATATTCTACTGCGGAACAGAAAACTATGAAGCTGGCGTGCTTTGCGGAGAGCATATGGTTGAACTGTTTAAAGACCATGACAAGGATGTAATTCGGGTTGCTCAGCTTGAAGGGATTCCCGGAGCATTCGATATTACAGCACGTATGCAAGGTTTTGCCGATGCGATTAAGGGAACCAACATTGAAGTTGTTTACACAGGACCTTGTGACGATGATGTTGACAAAGCCGTCATCGTTGTTGAAGACTATACCCGTGCCAATGGAGACGAGATTGATGCCTGGTTCATGGCAGGCGGCTGGCCTTATGTTGTAGGACCTGATGCATTGCCTGAACTGAGAAAATGGAGAGAAGCCGATCCTGAAAACCGCAAGGTTGTCACCATGGACGTATTCCCCAGCTCAAAAGCCCACTTTGATCTTAATCTGATCGATGTAGCGGTAGGACAAAGCTTCTACAACATGGGAAAATTGAGTGTTGAGAATCTTTATAAACATATAACCGGACAACCTGTTGACGGAGAAGAAAAAGAAGGCTTCCCAGGCCTGTTTATTTCCACAGGTGCACAGATTGTTACCCCTGAGAACTATCAGACAGAAATCGCCGATGAATAATCAAATTGCTATTTAAATGCTGACAGGTCAGGAACTGATGCTCTTATCAGTTCCTGACTGCATTTTCTTTCTTTTTTACGGAGGGTTGTTATGAATGCTATGGAGCGTGTGCTGTTAAGGCTGCAAGGGAAGAAAACCGATCGGATTCCGAATTTGAATATCGTGATGCTGCTGGCGGCTCAGGAGATCGGCGTGCCTTATAAAGCCTTTTGCCAAGACTACAGACAGCTTTGCAGAGGTAATATTGCCTGTGTTGAAAAGTACGGGCTTGATTGCGTCACCACTATGTCAGACTCCATGCGAGAGGCTTCGGCTCTTGGTACGGAGGTTATTTTCCCTGAGAATGATGTACCTTACGAAGCCTATTATATACTTGAGAATGAAGAAAACCTGCTAAAATTGAAAGCATGTGATCCTTCTGAAAGCGAGCGCATGACCGATAGTGTGCTGGCTGTCGAGCTTTATAAACGCGAATTGGGTGACAGCATACCTGTGATTGGCTGGGTGGAAGGCTGCATGGCTGAAGCGGCGGATTTGCGCGGCATGAATGATTTCCTGATTGACCTGGTTGATAACGAGGCGTTTGTAACAGATCTTCTTGAGCTTTGTCTGGAACAGGCAATCTTGTTTGCCAAAGCCCAGATAGAAGCAGGTGCCGATTTTATCGGCGTCGGAGATGCGATTGCATCGGTAGCAGGTCCTCATTATTATCGTAAATATGCACTGCCCTACCAAATCAGACTTCTTTCTGCAATCAAAGAAATGGGAGCAAAAACCAAGCTGCATATTTGCGGCAATACTACCCCATTTTTAGCCGATCTGCCTGCAGAGTATTGCGATATCATCGATTTGGACTGGATGGTACCGCTTGAAGAGGCCGTCAAAATTCATGGGAATACCTGTGCTCTGGCAGGTAACTATGATCCGGTTGCCGTATTGCTTCAAGGTACACCTGAAACCATCCGGCAGGCCGTAATAGATTGTGCCAAAGCAGGAGGTTCAAGATACATAAGCGCTGCAGGATGTGAAGTACCAAGAATGATCAGTGAAGAGAATTTTCTTACTGTAAAGAAAGCCCTTGATGAAATTGGCGGATAACATCGGATCAAATAGTGTATTTTGACAAGCAAAAATCTCCTTGCTTTTTGAATGCAGATGTAGTAATATAATATTTGTTCGTTGTGACTGGGTGTGGCGCAGTTTGGTAGCGTGCTTGAATGGGGTTCAAGAGGTCGCAGGTTCAATTCCTGTCACCCAGACCAGCGAAAACCGCTTGAAATCAAGGTTTCAGGCGGTTTTTATTTCTTAACATTTCGTGTGGCTGTCTGGTAGCTGTACTTACTCTGACGGTCAGTCAGCCATGAGACATTAACAAAGATGCTTACATTTACGCTTACGCATAAGTTGGTAATCTTTTGATGATAACTAGGCAACACTTATCCTTTTGAAACGAATTTACACTTGGGGTAGTTTTTACAGCCCGTGAACTTTCCGTACTTACCTTGTCGTTCAACAAGAAGCCCTCCACACTTGGGGCACTCGTTTCCTGCTTTCCTAGCATAATTCACTGTGTTCTCCTTTATTCTGGCAACATGCTCTTTCCTTGCAGTCTTATCATCATTATTAGCACTTTTAATAAGATTTGAAATACTGTCAATATCGTCTATTTCAATACACTCCTCTGTATATTTCTTTATTGTTCTATTAAGCCCTAAACTATAGATTACATGAGATGTTACATTCAACTTCTTGAAATTAGCCTTGGATGTGAAAACAACAATTGGAATATACTTTATATTGAGATAATCAGTTAATAATCTTTTCAGTGCTTTAACATGTCCTTTGTTCTGCAATATTGGATTAAAGAATTGATTTTTTGTTTTGTATATTACTTGGGTCCAGTTTTTACTTGTTTCACTGCCATAAATCCAACCCTTGTAATTTTTGGTCTCTATGACAAAAATGCCATATACCGAGATAACAATGTGATCGATTTGAGCTGTCTTGCCTTCACCCGAAGGGATCATCACATCATTAATAACCTTGTATTTGCCTTTATCCAGAAAACTTAACCATATCCTAATCGACAGCTCCCCAAAATAGCCTTTCACTGATGGAAGACTAAGAATGAATGCAGCAACGACTACAAGTATCAAGATGTAATATTCCACCTGATTCACCTCTTTTCAGTTTATACTTTGTTTTTATCTTTTCTACATCCATAATTCGATTCCCTTCCATACATAGTGCATTGCACTAACCTAATTCCGGTTGATTGCATGTAACGTGCATGAGGCACCAATACTATAGAGCTCACAGACAGTGATAGTAAAATCCGCGAACTCGACAGTGTAATGAAAGGAACAGTAGGAAATAAACAATAGCATATGAACTACACCACATCAATTATGTGGTTTAGATTAAGTCTATATAATGGTGT
>DURK01000027.1 GCA_012837325.1 Clostridiales bacterium | reverse complement strand
TGGGCCGTGACCCGCAAAATACGCTGATCTGGGAAGCTGAATTTGATACCCTGGAGGAAGCCATAGCGGCAAAGCAATTCCTGGAAAATGACAACCGGCATGAGGAGCTGTACCAGAAGCAGCTGGCATATTTTGTTGAATCCTATGTTGAAATCTACAAAAGCCTGATATAGGGAAGCAGAGAAAATTCAATATCCGAAGGAGAACGAACATATGCTGAAACAGTTGAAACAAGAGGTGTTTGAAGCCAACCTGGAGCTGCCGAAAAGAAAGCTGATCACCTATACCTGGGGGAATGTCAGCGGCATCGACAGGGAAAGCGGGCTGGTCGTCATCAAGCCCAGCGGTGTGTCCTACGAATCGATGAAGGTGGAGGATATGGTTGTCATCGACCTGGACGGCAAGGTGGTGGAGGGTAATCTGAAGCCGTCGTCTGATGCACCCACCCATTTGGTTTTATACAAGGCTTTTCCCAATATTGGCAGCGTTGTCCATACCCATTCACGCTGGGCAACCATATGGGCTCAGGCGGGCAAATCCATCCCTGCCTTTGGCACCACCCATGCAGACTATTTTTACGGTCCGGTTCCGTGTACACGGGACATGACCCATGCTGAAATCAGGGGGGATTACGAGGCAGAAACAGGAAATGTGATTGTGGAAAGCTTTCAAGGTCTGAATCCCGACTTTGTTCCCGGCGTGCTGGTAAAAAGCCACGGCCCCTTTACCTGGGGCAAGACACCGGCAGAGGCGGTGCACAATACGGTTGTACTGGAAGAGCTGGCTATGATGGGCTATTTTACACAGGCTCTGAATCAGGAAATCGAGCCAATGGACAGTGTATTGCTGGATAAGCATTTTCTGAGAAAACACGGCCCCGGTGCATACTACGGCCAGGACAACAGAGAAGCATTTGAATGAAAAAGGAAAAGGAGCTGAACTTCGAGTGGATAGTGTAAGCAGAAAAGATCTTTATAAATGGTGCAGCATACCCGTTGAAGAGCTGGAAGGACATCCCGATCTGAAGGTACCCTTCCGCATGGTGGAAAATTCCGCCCAGATGGGAGAGCTAATGGCGAGGGAATTTGTAGATGAGATCAAAACGGCAAACCAGGAAGGGCGGGTATACCGTGCGATTGTACCCTGCGGCCCCAATTGCTGGTATAAGCCTTTTACTGAAATGGTGAATTCAGAAAAGGTTTCCTTAAAAAACCTGTTTGTTTTTCATATGGACGAGTGTCTGGATTGGGAAGCAAAACCTCTGGCAAAGGATGATCCATATAATTTCCGGAGTGCCATGGAGAGAGACTTCTACGGGGGTATTCATCCGGAACTGGCTGTTCCCCTGGAGCAGCGTTTTTTCCCGGAAGTGTCAAAGATTGATTATATTCTGGAAAAGCTGTACGAGTCCCCGATTGATCTCACAATGGGCGGCTGGGGCCAGGACGGCCATATTGCATACAATCAGGCACGCCGTCACCCCTTCTCCAAGATTACCATTGATGATGTGAGAAACTCTACTCTTCGTGTCCAGGAAAACAATCTTGATACCATCATCACCTTGGGCCAGCGCAGCTATGGTGCTGCTTATCAGTTTGTTCCGCCTATGTCGATTACCCTGGGCGTTAAGGAATGCTTGTCTGCGAAGAAGGTCCGTTTGTTCAGCGATACGGGAACATGGAAGCAGACTGCGCTGCGGGTGGCTCTGTTCTCCGATGTCACACCAGAGTATCCCATAACATTATTACAGGAGCATCCGGATGCACTGCTGACTGCAACCATTGATACCGCGCGGCATCCAATTTCCGAAAATCCGCAATGGAAGTTTAAAGGGATCAATGCATAAGAACAGGGCTTTGGTTAAGGAGGTTCTATGAATTATCTATTACCCATTGAGGAAAAGGGCTATAAGTATCAACGACTGATCGGAACCGGCGGCATAGGCTCAGGCATTCTGTTCAACCTGGACGGAGATCATACGATGGGCAGGAATGAAAGCCGCAGCGGAGAGCTTACCCCGTTCAGGGATTATTGCAAGCTCCACATTATTTCTCATTATCCGACGGTTTTACTCGGCCAAGGGAAAAAAGGCTTTCAAACTTATCCCATAGGCCATGTCGGCGATGATGATGCCGGTGCTGTCCTGGTGCAGGAAATGAAAGCTGTCGGCATAGATACGTCAGGGGTATCGGTCATTCAGGGGAAACCTACCCTGTTCAGCGTTTGCTTCCAATACCCGGATAAGAGCGGAGGAAACATCACCACCAGCAATTCCGCTGCAGAACTGGTCAGCGAAGAAGATATCGATGCGTTTTGCGCTGGTATGCCTGTTAATGGTGCCAATGAAATGATTCTTTCAGTACCGGAGGTTCCCCTTGCGCCGAGAATCAGAATTCTGGAGCAGGGCAGGAAAAGAGGCAGCTTTAATATCGCTTCCTTCTTATCGGGTGAGGCAGCCGGCTTTGTTGCAGAAGGCCGGATCAAACTGGTTGATCTGCTTGCAATCAATATCGACGAAGCAGCTGCCATAACAGGCGGTGCCAAGGGCCTTGCATCTGCTGAAATTGCTCTAAGGTGCGCCAGGCAGCTGATGGAAGACAATCCGAAGATTATGCTGATCGTAACCTGCGGAGCCGAAGGCAGCTATACCTGGCATCAGGGCAGGCTGGAGTACTCTCCTACCTTTGCGAAGCCGGAGGATGTTGTTTCCACTGCCGGAGCGGGAGACGCTTTTTTGGGCGGGGTAATAGCCGGGCTTTTGTGTGGTCTGCCCCTTACCAAGGGCATCAGCGATGATACCTTTGGTAAAACACCGCTTGGAAGCGCAGTTGAACTGGGCACCCTGGTTTCCAATTTAAAGGTGACATCCCCCGATACCATTTACCATGAACTGGATGCGAACATGCTGATTGAGGCATGCCATATCATGGATATGAAGCTGTCAGATGCGTTCGAGACCATGTTTGGCTATAAATAGCTTTCATAATGATTGAGGCTTGGGAATCCATTCAAGAAAACTCTTGTATAAAATACGGTGAAGTCATACAATAATGAAAAGGAATTGATTTATTGGGAGGGGTATCTATGTCGGTAAGTGGTGTATTGGTTGACAACAAGTATGAGCCAATTTCTGAATTGTGCGTGAAGCAGACGGATATAACGCATCCAAAGTATCCCGTGATTGATATGCACACCCATTTTGGCCCAATGCTGCGCGGCGACGGCTATGTAGACATGTATGATACGGCTGAAACAGTCGAAAAGCTGAAGAAGGCCGGAGTACGCAAGGTATTGACCCTGGAGCTTTTGTGGGAGAAGGGTTACGACAGACTGCTTGAAAAAATCCATCCCTATGAAGACTTTATTTTGTCCTTTGGTTCAGTGGATTATTCAAGGCTGGATGAGCCTGGCTTTGAGAGCATGGTCTGGAAAACCGTGAATGATTTGAAGAGCAAGGGAGCGAAAGGGCTTAAAATATGGAAGGATTTAACCTTCTACATGAAAGATAAAAGCGATCAATATATTCCAGTGGATGATAAACGGTTACAGTGCATATGGCAGGCCTCTGCAGAACTGGATATGCCGATCCTGATACACATAGGCGATCCGCCTCCCTTCTTCAAACCGGTTGATCGGTTCAATGAGGGGTATGAGAGCCTGGTTGATCATCCGGAATGGTCTTTCACAGAGCCGGGAATGTTTAACTTTGAACAGCTTATGGAGCAGCAGCAGCATTTGCTGGAAGAAAACCCGGATACCACCTTTGTGATTGCCCATGTGGGCTCTTATGCTGAAAATCTGGAATTTGTGGGCAAGTGCATGGACCGATATCCGAACATGTACACTGATATCGCAGCCAGATTGTATCAGCTGGGCAGGCAGCCATATACTGCAAAAAAGTTCTTTGAGAAGTATGCAGACCGGATCATGTTCGGTACAGATTATATGGCCGGCGGCAATCCAGAGGATACCTATCCCGCTCATTACCGGTTTTTAGAGACATTTGATGAATACTTCGAGCATCCGGACGGCAATCTCGGCTGGTGGCGGATTTACGGAATCGGTCTTTCGGATGATATCCTGAAAAAGATATATTATGAAAATGCAGAGAGAATTTTGAAGCTGTAATTGTATACCCTGTTGATTACGCTGAGCTGTGGTTCAGATGGACCATGGCTCAGATTTTTTATACTTAATTTAAATTGACAGGACTTTTGGCATGTGTGATAATTTAGATACAGATTTGGTGCTTCCAAAAGAAATCGCAGGATAAAGAGGTAGTCATGGACAGCTTTTTTACAAAAAAAATCTGCAGCAATTCTGAGGTCATAGAAACGTTAACACACTATCTTGACGAATTCCCCGGGCTGAAAAGTTCTGCCATTCGTCTGGCCAGATATCTTGTTTACACAAAGAACTATGAGCAGTTTATATCAGCTGTGAGAAACAGGCAGGTTGCGATTCGGGAATACGATGAAAATTTGGCTGATTACTTCCCGATCATGATATTTGCTTTTGCCTCACCCTTGGCTTATGAAAAGAATTCCAGGGCGGGTATCCCGGAAGACATAACACTTCAAACATTACGGGATATCAATGTGTGGATTGATAATTTTCGACTTGCCACGGGCAGGTGGGGTTTGTCGGAATACTTCTGGCTGGTCAAGCACTATTCAGGCAATCTGTTTCAGATCGGATTATTCCAGTACGAGTTATATCCATTCCCTGACTGGGCTTATATTTTTGAGCATCACTCAACAGGGGAACAGGTTGTATTGGCACCTGATTCCGAAGTTACTGCAACCGGCCATATAATCGGCAGCAGCGGGGAGGATGACTGTCTGTTCAGTACAGCCTTTAAGATTAAAAATCATGCTTTTCAGGGCTGTCTGATTGATACACAGAAAGGCATCGTACAAAATAAAAGGATTGAATTGCCTCTTGATGATTGGAATCTGATTCTTCAACCCGGCGATCTGACATTGTTTGTTCATATCAGACAGGGTGAGAAAATGGATAAAAGAGCCTGCCTGGATTCCATGGAACAAGCGAAGAAATTTTATTATCAATATTTCCCCGAAATAAAACCGGCAGCCTTTATAAGCAAATCCTGGCTGCTGGATCCCAATTTGGTGAATATCCTTCATGAGAACTCGAATATTGTCAAGTTTATGCATTTGTTTCACAAAGTCCCGGTCTATGAAAGGGTTCCCATGATTCTGGAAAGGGTATTCGGCATCGGAACAGAAATGAAGAATATAAAGGATGCTCCGGAGAATACAACCTTGCAGAAGAACTTAAAAACCTATTTGCTGCAAGGCGGCAAGGTATATACCACTGGCGGATATATCCCCATACGGTTTTAATGGAACCAAGGGGAGGATACGTATCCCAGGTGATTAAAATAACAAATCCTGAGCAAGTACAATTTAACTGAGGAGGGGTATGGTTTGAAAAGAATAGGTTTTATTGGCGTAGGAGCAATGGGCAGAGGAATGTGTGAAAATCTTATCCAAAAAAGCGGCTGTCCGATGACAATTTTTGATATCAACCAGGACAATGCAAATTATTTCAGCGGAAAAGCCGCGATTGCTTCATCCCCGGCAGAGGTCTTACATAACAGTGATGTATTGTTCCTGTCTCTACCGAATTCAGATGTGATTGGAAAAGTTACGGATGAATTCTTTCGGGAAGGGGTTAAGGGTAAAACTGTAATTGATGTTTCAACCAGTTATCCAATGGCTACCAAACAATTGTATGCCCGTTTCAAGGATGAAGGCGGAGTGTTTATTGATGCACCATTAATGGGCGGACCTGCAGATACATTAGCTGGTAACAGTCCCTGTATGGTTTCAGGGGACAAAGAAGAAATCGATAAGATCATGCATCTTATTGAATGTTATGCAAGCCCCATTGACTATGTCGGGGAATCAGGCAATGCACATACGATCAAGCTGGCCATGAACTTTACCGGCCTGACCTATGCGGTCATTACAGCGCAGATGTTTCCTCTTATGGAGAAGATGGGCATTGATACAAAAAACCTG
Source organism: Clostridiales bacterium (assembly GCA_012837325.1). Lineage (GTDB taxonomy): Bacteria > Bacillota > Clostridia > Caldicoprobacterales > DTU083 > DURK01. The sequence continues at coordinate 11,636 of DURK01000027.1, read as the reverse complement.
TTTCGAATCATGAACGAAGGTTCATTTGGCAACTGGGTGTTTGACTTCTATGGCAATAAGGTGGTAAACCGGAATTACCGTATGGATTTTGCCCTGGAACTCGGTTTAAAGGATATGACATATGTCAAAAAGCTTTATGAAGACTTTAACGTACCTGCATTTACACTTGATGGAGTTCTTGATCTGCTCCGTACCAGTCTTAAGGATGGAAAAGGCAAGAAAGATTTCAGCGAGTGTGCTGCAACCATGTATGAGTATTTAGGGCTGAACCCCAATAAATAGGATACCGGGGAATTGAAAAATTGATTTCCCGGGCCTTATACAGACTCCCGGGAAACCAATTTTGATGGTATAAGGATCGTCCTTGGCATGGAGGTATCCCCGTTTATTCTGGATAAGAGGCAATCGGCAGCAACGACCCCGAGCTCTCTGGCATGTACATCTATTGTGCTCAGAGGCGGACTTGTATATGCGGTGATGTCAATATTGTTAATTCCGATAATCGCAATGTCGGATGGAACTTTTAGGTCAAATTCATAAATCACGCTCAGGGCGGCAATTGCGATTAAATCGCTGGCGGCGAAAATCGCAGTAGGAGGGTCCGGAAGTGAAAGAAGCTCTCTGGTACAAGTTTGGGCCAAGTCCTGAGACCATTCACAGTTCATCACCAGCTTCTCATCCAAAGGTATTTTGGCTTTTCTCAAGCAATCACGATAGCCCTTGTATCTTTTGGAGTCCTCCAAGTCCAAAGCATAATTCGAACCGCCAATAAAGCCTATTCTCTTATGTCCCTTTTCCAATAGATGGGTCATTGCCTTCACTGCTGCTGCTGTATGGTCAAAGCTTACATTGTCAATCTCCTCATAGTGTGTATCTACACCGACAATATTGGGTACTTGTTTCTGTATGTAGTGAAGCATGCTGTCAGGTATTTCCTCCAGAAGTAAAATACCTGTGATGGGTTGGTTGAAGGTGTTGTATAAAATCTTTTGATCGCAAAGCTCGGTATAGGTCCTGATCACCGAAAAGCTGTAGTTGTTCTCCATCAGACGGGATTCTGCGGCACTGAGAATGTTTGCAAAAAATGGATCCGAGTATTTTTCAAGTGTCAGGCTGAAAATACAGCCCAATCGGATATCATTCCCATTTTTAGAAGCGGTCTTTGCTTTAGCAGGCCTTGGCCAATAATTTAACTTCAGAGCTGCGTCCCATACCTTCTTGCGTGTTTGCTCCGTAACCTTATAGGTCGGATCCTCGGAAATAATTCTGGAAACAGAAGCTATGGAGACTCCGGCAAGAGCTGCTACATCTCTTATGGTCGCCAAAATGCTGCACCAACCTTTTTAATTCTTATTATAAAACAGCAGACGTATTCTTGCTTTTATCAGACGGTTGTACACCAAATCATCACAAAAGCCGCATGCTAGAATTGATTTTACCGGCAACGGACTGTATCAACTTCGTATGGTTATTCTATCATTGGATGTAATATTGTGTCAATCATAAATAAAACAAAATGGATTGGTTTTAGTAAAATCGTAGGTATGTTTACTAAAACTATTTCCATATTTATATTTACAATTCTTTTTACACCATTATATAGACTTAATCCTTTTCTTGACGCTGTCATGCAGCTTTGATATCATTGACATGGGTACTGCTATATAGTTAAATTGATTGAGTCTACCAATAATGTGTTCAAGTCCAGACAGGTGTTTGTTTATTGTCAGTACCTATTTAATAAGAGAGAACTTTATTAAAAACATCTCTTGGTTATATAGAAGCCTTTAGCCCTGGTGCAGGGCTTTTATTGATGATCATTCCATTTCAAAAGATGTAATGCAGGTCTTTCTATAGTATTGCAAAGGGGCGATCTCAGATGACAAAAAGGGAAAGGGTTCTAAAAGCTGTTCATCACGAAGAAACTGATTTTGTCCCTTATAGTATTTCATTTACCAAGCAAGCATATGAAAAAACGAAGAACTATTTAAAAGACGAAGAGTTTTTTGAAAAGATAGGAAACCATATCGTTTCCCTCGAATATGCACCATTTGAAGAGATAAAGCCAGAGCATTTCAGAGATGAATTTGGAGTGGTTTGGAATCGTACAGGAGTAGATAAGGATATTGGCGTTATAGATAATCACCTGATTCCTGAACCCGATGTGGATATATACAGGTTTCCTGAACCAAGGGAAGCAGAGATTCGCAAGGTAATTGAATCCTACCTGACAGATCAGCAGGATGCTGCAGTGTTCTTTGGAATTGGGTTTAGTATGTTTGAACGTGCCTGGTCGTTATGCGGCATGGAAAATTTATTGATATATATGAAAATCGAACCAAGCTTTGTACATTCATTAATGGATAGGATATGCGAATATAATTTAAAAATAATAGATATCGCATGTCAATATGACATTGATGGGGTGCATTTTGGCGATGATTGGGGTCAACAACATGGATTAATTATGGGTCCTTTGTGTTGGCATGAATTCATTTGTCCCCGAATTGAAAAAATGTATAAAAGAGTGAAAAGCAAAGGCTTAATAGTTAGCCAGCATTCATGCGGAGATATTTCGGAATTGTTCCCAACTCTGGTTGATATCGGTCTTGACATTTACCAAACATTTCAGCCAGAGATTTATGACCTATATGCAATTAAAGAAAAACTGGGAGACAAGCTTTGCTTTTGGGGTGGTATTTCAACACAGCGTCTTCTGCCATTTGAATCTCCGGAGGTAGTAGCTTCCACAACAAGAAAAACAATTGATCTTATGGGCGCAGGAGGAGGTTATATAGCTGCACCGACCCATTCCATTCCAGGTGATGTTCCCCCTGAAAACATAGTAGCTATGATCAATGCCATGGCTCCTGAGAAGATTTTTTGAGTTCCAAAGTCAGTCTGGGCTTGTCAAGCCTCAGTAAGGATCTGTTTAGTGGATCAATTTTGACAGACAAATAGAAAGGTTGCTGAATGAATGAGCTTTAGAGATGACTTTTTTAGGACGCTTAATCATGAGAAACCAAGTGAAGTGCCCTTTGACTTGAGACTCTGTGATTCATTAATGGCTGTATTAAAAGAAAAAAATTCTGATAATCCTTCAGAGTATTTTGACTCAGGATTTCGCAGAGTTTCTATCAAGCCTACCAAATATCCAATAGACTATACTCCCTATTTTGAAGGCCTTGAAAAGGTTGATACCATTACCGAATGGGGCCTTGGTCTGCGTGGAGGAAGTATGTATCATTTTACCTCATTTATTGCTCCAATGCAGAACTTTACTTCACCTGAAGAGGTATGGAATTTTCCTATACCTGATGTCATGGCTGACTATCGCTGGGAGGGCTTTGACGAAAATATAAAAAAGTTAAAGGAACAGGGCTTCATTACCATGAATGATGAAGACAGCCTTGGAATTGATATATTTGAACCAGCATGGTATGTGCGCGGACTTGATAATTTATTGGTGGATATGAAAATTGACCCGGATATGGCAGCTGCCTGCTTGGACCGTATGACGGATATTCGATGCAAGATGGTAGAACGGCTGGGAAGAGCAAAATTAGATGTTCTAATTACAGGCGATGATGTTGGTACTGAACGTGGAATGATGTTGGATCCTGAACTTTGGCGCTATTGGCTGAAACCCAGACTTGGAAAGGTAATTGAAACAGCCAAAAGTGCGTACTCTGAAATAAAAGTGTTCTATCATTCAGATGGAGTTATTTATGATATCATTGATGATCTAATCGAAATTGGAGTAGATATTTTAAACCCCATACAGCCTGAATGCATGGATCCAGTATTATTGAAGGAGAAGTATGGTGATAGGCTTAGTTTCTGGGGGGCTATAGGGACCCAAACCACTATGCCGTTTGGTACACCAGAAGAAGTAACAAGTGTAGTCAATGAATTGATTGAAAAAGTAGGTTACAACGGCGGGCTGATATTGGCACCAACTCACATGCTGCTGCCAGAGGTTCCCTGGCAAAATATTGAGGCTTTTGTCAATGCTGTAAAAGCTAATAAATGAAATAGGAGGAAACAATCCTTGTTCTTTTAAAAAACAAGTTTATATATATGTGATGATTCATGTGGTATTGGAGGACTGTTCAATGAAAATTTTTGATGCTCATATACATTCTGACGTGGGAGTACCGGTACCTGAAGACTGTCTCGCTAAAATGAACAGCATCGGAATAAGCGGAGGTTCGATTTTTTCTCCTGCTCCCATCAGCCCGATCGATCCGAATGGTGTTTCTTATGAAACAAGATTGAAAACGATACTGGAATGGACAACAGACTACACAGGTAAACTATTCCCTGTTCTCTGGATTCATCCTTTCGAAAAAGATGCCATAGCAAAAGCAAGGGATGCTGCTGCCAGTGGAGTTTACGCCTTTAAGATGATATGCGATTGCTATTATGTATATGATGAAGAGTCAATGAACCTGCTGAAGGAGATTGCAAAGCTGGGAAAGCCCGTATTTTTCCATTCAGGAATTCTATGGAATGGTTACGTTTCGAGTAAATTTAACAGACCTCTTCATTGGGAAGCTTTGATAGAAATTGAAGGTTTGAAATTTTCATTGGCTCACTGTTCCTGGCCATGGTACGATGAGGCAATAGCCCTATATGGAAAATTTCTCAATGCTTATGTCAACAGGCCTGAGCTGTCAAGTGAAATGTTTTTTGACCTTACTCCCGGTACTCCTGTTTCATATAGGCGTGACCTACTGTATAAGCTGTTTCATTCAGGATATGATGTGCCCCATAATATAATGTTTGGTACGGATTGTACAAGCAACTCCTACAGTTCGGATTGGGCAGAGAATTGGATAAAAATTGATAATCAGTACTACGATGAGTTTGGCGTAGGGCAGCGAATACGAGAGTTGATTTACGGGGAAAACTATTTAAGATTCCTGGGTGTCATTTCAAAGGATTTTACTCATGTTGGCCCAGTCCCATATAACGCAAATACCTGGTCATTGGAACAAGCAAACGAAGCATTGCATTGATTCCTTGACTTTCAAAGGCAAAAAATATAAGATAAATTGTGATGGTGAATTTTTGTAATCCCATAAGAAAAAAATAACATTATTATTTTATTTACATTAGGAGGGGCAACTATGAGTTTGCAAGGTAAAATGCTGATTGCACAAGGCGGCGGTCCGACAGCCGTCATCAACCAATCCCTGGTAGGGGCTGTATTGGAAGCGCGGAAATATCCGCAGGTCACCCGGATTTACGGTGCCTTAAACGGGGTATCCGGTATTATTAATGAGAAGTTCGTGGATCTGACACAGGAAACCGAACACAATCTGGAGATGGTGGCCAATACCACATCCTCAGCTTTGATGTCCACAAGGGACAAGCCCGATGCAGAATACTGCAAAAAGATGTTCGAAGTGATGCGTGCACACGACATCCGCTATTTCTTCTATATCGGCGGAAACGATTCCTCTGATACGGTTCGTATCGTAGGCGAGCATGCAAAGAGCGAAGGTTATGAAATGCGTGCAGTACATATTCCAAAAACCATTGACAATGACCTGATGGTTAACGACCATACTCCAGGATACGGTTCTGCTGCGCGTTTTGTAGCACAGGCATTTATGGGAGCCAACCTGGACAACCGTGCTCTGCCCGGTGTATACATTGGAGTGGTTATGGGAAGACATGCCGGTTTCTTAACAGCAGCTGCAGCAATGGCTCAGCAGTTCCCCGATGATGGTCCCCATCTCGTCTATGTGCCTGAGCGGGTCTTTGATACAGACAAGTTCCTGGCAGATGTGAAGAAGGTATATGATCAATACGGTCGTTGTGTCATCGCTGTATCCGAAGGAATCCAGGATGAAAACGGTGTTCCCATTATCACCAAGTTTGCAGATAAGGTGGAAAAGGATGCCCATGGTAATGTTCAGTTGTCCGGTTCCGGCGCACTGGGCGATGTACTTACCAAGCATATCAAGGATAACCTGAATATTAAAAGGGTTCGGGCCGATACCTTTGGCTACCTGCAGCGCTCCTTCATGGGATGTGTATCCGAGGTAGATCAGATAGAAGCAAGAGAAGTAGGAGAAAGAGCTGCTCAATATGCAATCCTCCACAACCTTGAAGGTTCCGTAACCATCCACAGGGTAGGCGATTATGCTGTGGATTATCAGTTGACTGACATTACTAAGATTGCTGCATTAACCAAGCTCATGCCTGCTGAATTTATCAACGAGGAAGGCAACCATGTAACAGAAGCATTCCGTTCCTATGTAAGGCCCCTGTTGGGATCCAATATGCCCGTTGCCGGCAGATTGAGAGCCCCCCAGGTTGAAAAGCTGGTTAAATAACCGTTATTCTGATCCACAAAAATGGCAGGTAAAGACCGGTTTTCGGTTACCTGCCATTTTTTTATATTTCCGTCAGAATGGCATCCGCCAGGCTTTTACTGCTAGCAATTCATCCCTGCCAGGTATCCGGTGGAGAAGGCAATCTGCAGGTTGAAACCGCCGGTATAGGCATCCACATCGATAACCTCTCCTGCAAAAAACAGACCCTTCACCAGCTTTGATTCCATGGTACCCGGATCAATTTCCTTGACAGAAATGCCTCCTGAGGTAATAATTGCTTCCTCAATCGGCCGATACTCTTTTACGGTAAGCTCCAGCCCTTTCATCAGCGATACCAGGGAATGACGCTCCTCTTTTGTAATCTGATGAACGGGCTTTTCAGGAGCAATTTTTGATAGTTGGATGATGACGGGAATGATTTTTTTGGGGAGCAGCTCGTCCAGGCTGTTGGAAAAGTTTTTCCGGGCAAACTTAAGGAAGTCCCGCTGCAGGCGTGCATCCAGCTGTTCATCTGTCAAGGCAGGCTTTAAGTCAATCCGGATTGTATATTCCCCCGGCTCCATTTTTCCCATATAAGAGCTGGCGGACAGGATAACCGGTCCGGAAACGCCATAATGAGTAAAGACCATTTCTCCAAATTCTTCGAATACCTTTCTGCCGCCCTGATCCACAACGGTTATGGAACAATTCCTCAGAGACAGGCCTTGTGCCTGTTTTGGCCAGTCCTCCACCGTTTCCAGCGGAACCAGAGATGGTTTGGGAGGAATGATGGTGTGACCAAGTTTTCCTGCAAAGCGGTAACCGTCGCCGGTAGAGCCAGTAGAAGGATAAGAAATGCCTCCTGTAGCTACAATGATACTGCTGCAAGGCAAAACCCTGCCGTCCTTCAGCCGAACCCCTGTAATTTGATTGTTCTCCGCTGTGATCTCGTCTGCTTCACCGGTTAACCGGCGCACACGGTTGTTTTCCAGATGTTTTTCCAAAGCCCTGATGACATCTGATGATTTGTCGGAAGCAGGAAAGACACGATTACCCCGTTCAACCTTTGTTTTCAATCCCAATTGACTGAGCAAGGTCAGCAGATCCTGATTGGTAAAGGTGTAAAAGGCACTGTACAAAAACTTTGCATTGGTTGGCACATTGGCGATAAATTCTTCCATATCCGCATTGTTGGTGATGTTGCAGCGCCCTTTGCCTGTCAGATATAGCTTTTTGCCCAGCTTTTGGTTTTTTTCCAGCAAGGTGACAGGGAGCCCCCGGCTGCCTGCAGTGGAAGCAGCCATCATTCCTGCCGGACCGCCTCCGATCACAATAATTTCTTTATTGTCCATATGACGCCTCTTTTTTAATTTTATCCCATCCTCAAACACATGGATGTTTTATTATAACCATGGTATAATAATATCATCGAAGAAACAATCATTCCACCGCCTGAGGTATATTTTTCAATGGTTGGAATGAAAAGGTGCTTGTCATGCAGCTGCTGTCATAGTACAATATGAAGTGCATCTTATCAAGCTATCAAGTTTGCTGTGCTAGACGGGGAGGTAGCGGTGCCCTGTAACCCGCAACCCGCTGCAGCGGGGTTGAATTCCTGCCCGAGGTATGATGCTTGTAGGGTCCTGGCCCGAGTAAGTGATGATGATGACTTGGTCCTGCGCAACGGAGAACCATGAACCCTGTCAGGTCCGGAAGGAAGCAGCAGTAAGTGGATATTTTCGTGTGCCGCAGGGAAGCCTGGTAGGAGTTAACTGCTCGGTTCCCGCTTATGGGGTCAGATCAGAGGCAGGTGCACAGCTTATATTTTTTCATACAAGCCGTGATATTTCCATCGCGGCTTGTTCCTTTTTTTGGCCTTTTTTGGCTAACATTGCATCCTGCTTTATGATATAATAATATGACAAAAAGAAACCTTGGCATGAGAAGGCAGGTGAACCTTATCTATACAGCACTTTACCGAAAATGGCGCCCGGTTACCTTTCAGGATGTTGCAGGGCAGGATACCATTGTCCGTACCTTGAAGAACCAGCTATCCAGCGGCCATATTGCACACGCCTATTTATTCTGCGGTTCCCGCGGCACAGGAAAAACCAGCACCGCAAAAATCTTTGCACGAGCCATCAATTGCATATCTGCTACGGAGCATGGTCCTTGCGGGGAATGCGAAGTCTGTGTTAATTTGTCCTCGGAAAACAATATGGACATCGTGGAAATTGACGCCGCTTCCAACAACGGAGTAGACGAGATCCGCGACTTACGGGACAAGGTCCGTTTTCCTCCTGCTATCGGGAAGTTTAAGGTCTATATCATAGATGAGGTTCACATGTTGTCCATCGGTGCTTTTAATGCTCTGCTAAAAACACTGGAGGAGCCTCCTGCTCATGTTGTCTTTATTCTGGCTACCACCGAACCCCATAAACTGCCGGCTACCATTTTGTCCCGATGTCAGCGGTTTGATTTTAAGAGAATTCCACATAAAGTGTTGACAGATCGGATGAAGACGATCTGTGACAATATGAACATCACGGCGGAAGCAGACAGCCTGCATACCATAGCTCGCTGGGCAGAAGGTGGAATGCGAGATGCCCTCAGCCTTTTGGATCAATGTATCAGCTTTTGCGGCAGCCATATCACCAATGACGATGTTCTCAATATTCTTGGCACAGCAGATCAGGGCTTTCTGTTTCAGGTAGTGGATCATATCCTGTCCGGCAATCTGCAAGGCTTGCTGCGCGATATCGGCAGACTCTCCGACGACGGAAAGGATTTTCATGCCTTCCTGCGGGATTTGCTGCATCATATGCGGAATCTTTTGATTGTCAAGTCCTGCAGCAATCCTGAAGATCTGCTGGATGCGGCCCAGTCGACCCTGGAAAGGCTGAAGAAGCAAGCCAAGGAAGCGGGAGAGGCAAGGCTTGTCCGTACCATTGAACTCTTGTCGCCCCTGGAATCCGAGATGAGATACAGCAGTCAGCCTCGGATTTTGCTGGAGCTGGCAGCAGTAAAGCTGTGCCGTCCTCACCAGGAGGAATCTCTGGAAGCACTTCAGGACCGGGTTGAGGCTCTGGAAAAGCATATCAGAAACGGAACAGCAGATCCATATGATGATCCGGCTTTCGATGCACCACTCCCTCCGATTCCTCAGGAGATTCAGAATGATGAAGTAAATGATCCTGTCATGGAAAATGGCGCAGCCATCCAAAGCGATGCTGTAATCCATAAAAAGATCAGCAACAAGAATGGCTTGAAGACAGAAGAGAAATCCGACCCCAATCTAATAGAGGTGGAGCGCTCATCAAAAAAGGGAACAGCTGCGAAAAGCAGGCAGGAAGCGTCTGAGGAAGCTGCTGCAGGTACAGCGGATTTAAGTCATACAAGAGCAGGCAGCAATCCAGTTGCAGCCTGGCCGGGTATTCTCGAGAACATCAGGGAGGAAAAGCCATCCCTGCATGTAGCTTTAATGGATGCACTGCCCCGTATGGAGAAAAACGGCGTTTTTACTCTAATCATTCCGCCATTGATGAGCTTTAACGTATCCCTGATTGAACAGGAAAACAATCGCAGCTACATCGAAAAGATGATCAAAAAAGCAACAGGGCAGGAGCTCAGAGTGAAATGCATGCTGGAGGATCAAGCGGATGAGCAGGCGGTTGATGAGAATTATGTAGTTGAAAAGGCCATCGAGGTTTTTGGAGCAGATTTGGTTGAGGTTGTAGATGAGGATGAATCGAAAACGATCTTTGATTAATCATGAATATGATATAATGGTATAAGGTGAAATCTTATTCAAGGAGGAAGTAACTATGGCACGAGGCGGGTTCCCAGGCGGAATGAATATGGGAAATATGAATAACCTGATGAAGCAAGCCAAAAAAATGCAGGAGCAAATGCTCAAGATGCAGGAGGAACTGGAAGAAAAAACAGTGGAAGCCACTGTCGGCGGAGGCGTTGTTACGGTCATCGCAAACGGCAAAAAGGAAATTTTGGAGATTACCATTCAGCCTGAGGCAGTGGATCCTGATGATGTTGAAATGCTGCAGGATTTAATTCTGGCTGCAGTAAATGAAGCAATCCGGAAAGCAGATGAAATGGTACAAAGCGAGATGAGCAAGCTGACCGGTGGAATGGGCATGCCTCCAGGAATGTTCTGATTCCAGAGTTTAAGTGGATTTTCCGCTTATTGAGCGGCATTGATGTTGGATTAAGGAAAGCGGTGGGAGATGCCCATGAATTATTATATTGAACCAATTGCTCGTTTGATCAACGAATTGTCCAGGCTGCCGGGTATCGGTGGAAAGACCGCCCAGCGCTTGGCTTTTCACATTATAGATATGCCAAGGGACAGGCTAGCAGATCTGACCAGAGCGATGATCCAGGCCAGAGAGGAAATCAAATACTGCTCTGTCTGCTGCAATCTCACTGATCAGGATCCCTGTGCCATCTGCAGCAGCCACAGCAGAGATCGGTCTCTGATTTGTGTGGTAAAGGATTCCAGAGACGTGATTGCCATGGAAAAAATGCGAGACTATAAGGGCGTGTACCATGTCCTTCATGGCAGCATCTCTCCCATGGAAGGAATCGGACCGGATGATATCCGGATTAAAGAGATGCTCCACCGGGTGAATGAAGGTGAGGTTAAAGAGGTGATTATGGCTACCAACCCCGATGTGGAAGGGGAAGCCACTGCCGTCTATATTTCCAGGCTGCTGAAGCCCATGGGAATAAAGGTTACCCGGATTGCTCATGGTATACCGGTTGGCGGCGACTTGGAGTATGCCGATGAAGTGACGTTGTCAAAAGCGCTGGAAGGCCGCAGGGAGATGTAGAGCAGGATGCTTGCTCTAATAAGCAAATCGTTTTCCGTTTAAATTACACCCAAATCAATAAAGGATTAACAGAAAACATAGGGAAGAGGTAAATAGTTACCTCCCAGCTATGTTTTTTTATTTTATAATTTATTTGACAAGCACTTTATACTGTTATATATTAAATTTAACAATATAAAAGCAAATGAAATATTTGAAATTTAACACAGGGAGGTGTACAATGAAGCTGGGAGAAATTGCAGATATAAGGACCGGCTTGGTGCTTACAAGAAAAAAGGCAGCAATGAAATATCAAATCCAAAATACATACAAGCTGATAACCTTAAAAAATATAGAAGACAACGGAGAGTTTAATGATGAGCCTTTTGAAAGCTTCGAAAGCAATGATGAATTAAGCAAGGAATATTTTACAAAAGAAGGAGATATTCTTATTAAACTAAGCGCTCCTTTTACTACAATATGC
>DURK01000026.1 GCA_012837325.1 Clostridiales bacterium | reverse complement strand
TCTCACCGTAACCTTTGGAACGGATGTAATCCCGTGCCTGTTTATCCACTTCAATTCCAGTTAAACCTGGGCCGATTATATCCAAAGCCTTTTGCTGAGCTGTCAGGGTAATTTGATAAATTTCTCGCAATTGTTCGTCTGGCATTCCCAAGGCAACAGTTCTAGTCATATCAGAACAATAGCCATTAACTTTACACCCAAAGTCAAAGGTAATCAAGTCACCATTTTCCAATGCTTTTTCGGTAGGTTCTGCATGGGGCAGTGAGCCGTTTTTCCCAGACGCTGCAATAATCGGAAAAGCCAGCCCTTCGCTTCCATTTTTTCTAAGGTAAATCTCCAGCTCCAGTGCAAGTTCTCTCTCGCTTACTCCCGGACGGATGTAATTAAGAATATGCTTAAACCCTCTATCAGCCAATGCTGCTGCACTTCTGATGTGATCAACTTCATCTTCTGATTTGCTTATTCTTAATCTGGATGGAATGTCTTTATCTGGCAATAACTCAAGAGGTTGCAATGCTTCTTTATAGGATTGAAAGGTGCGGTAACTAATCGCATTATCATCAAACCAGATCTTCTTTACATCAAGAGATATGCATTTTTCCTTTATAAACGGCCCGGTTTTGGCTCCAGGTGCGTCAACTACTACAAAATCCGGACATTGAATCTGTGCCTGTTCGATATAACGAAAATCTGTTATCAGATAACAGACTGTTGGATGAATCAATAGCACAGCTTCCTCAGATGTAAAACCGGAATAATATTGGATATTGTTTTTCTGTGTAATGATGACTGCGTCGACTTGGTGTTCATTTAAAATGGTAGTCAGCTTAACAATCCGATGATTCATTTTTTATTCCTCCATGGCAGTTCCTGCGCCTGAAAATCTATGTATAAAATAATCAACAGCCAAGTAGTATCCTTGGATTCCCAAACCTGTTATCTGACCAATACAAGCCGGCGCGGTTACTGAGATTTGTCGAAAGGATTCTCTGGCATAAATATTTGTAATATGTACCTCCAATATGGGTGTATCAATAGACTGAATCGCATCTCTAAGGGCGTAGCTGTAATGAGTTAGAGCACCGGGATTTAATATGATACCGTCATATACCTTTCGGGCATTCTGCAAACAATCGATGAGCTGTCCCTCATGATTAGACTGAAAACAATCCAGCTTCGCGCCTGATTTTTCTGAATAGCCTTGCAGGCTGGAAATCATGTTTTCGTATGTGCTTCTTCCATAGATATTTGGCTCACGGCAGCCCAAAAGGTTTAGGTTGGGGCCGTTTATAAGCAATAGTTTCATTTTTATCCCACCTGTTATCCTTTGACATAGAACATATTACCATAAATGAGAAGAATTGAACAGTGACAATTTTTTTTCATAAATGTTCTTCAAAGTCTTTGCATCTCTAGCCATTTTCCCTCTGGATTCACTTATAATAACAAGTTCAAGCTCTCTTTCAATAATCAATTCTGCCAGGGGTTCAAAGTCCGGTCCATATTCCCTGTCATCATACGTATGATGCTTTTTTTCCCCGGCGTTTGTAAATTCAACTCGACTGAAGTGAGCATGAAAGGATTTGCCCCGTTCCGAACCCAGTGCTTTTTCTATCGGATCTAAAATAGCAATATAGTCATCCATAGATCGAATTGCACCCTGATGAAGCGCATGCAGATGTCCAAAATCAATAGTAGGCAGCAAGGATTCATCCAATTGACACAGTTCCAAAACCTCATTCAAATGACCAAGCTGGTTTCGTTTTCCCATTGTTTCCGGACAAAGTTGAATTCCGTTTGCAATATATGATCCACAATCCTCCAATGCCTGCAATAAAACCTTTTTGGCTGTTTCCAGGGCCAAGATCCTGTCCTTCCCTGCTGAGCCTGGATGAAACACAACCCGGGTTGCTCCCATCCATTGTGCTGCTTCAGCTGAAC
>DURK01000025.1 GCA_012837325.1 Clostridiales bacterium | reverse complement strand
GGTAACGCGGACAGGACGGCCGAGCGTGACGCAGTTCTCTTTGTATTCCTGAATGATACCTGAAAAGTTCAGGGACCCTTCATACTCATCGAAAAGCATTTCCAGTTCATCCAGCACAGCAGCCATCAGCCGGCATCGATTCACCGGCTGTCCCGATTCGATGGATAAGGAGGTGGCGGATTCTCTCAGCTCTTTGGGAAAGCGATGCCTGGGTATGTTCACATTCATGCCAATGCCTGCTATGACATACTCAATCAAGTCGGGTTCAGCCTGCATTTCGGTTAAAATACCGCATGCTTTTTTTGAATGGATGATGATGTCATTGGGCCATTTGATCGCTGCCTTCAAGCCAGTAATTGTGTTAATGGCGCGCAGGACGGCTAATCCCGCCAATGCAGTCACCCTGGGTGCAAAACGGGGTGGAAAAGCAGGCCGCAGGATCAAGGACATCCAGATTCCCGCTCCAGATGGAGAATGCCAGAAACGCCCCAGCCTTCCCCTTCCGGTTTGCTGCTCCTCCGCAGCAACAAGGGTGCCGTGAACCGCTCCTCCCTGAGCCAGTTCCTTTGCTCTGGTATTGGTTGATCCAATGGCATCATGAAGCTCGATTTCCCGACCCAGTCTGCGGGTATGAAGGAAATGGCGAAGTATGGCGGCGTTCAACCTGTCCGGCATTTCTGTCAGCCGGTAGCCCCGGTTGGAAACCGAATCTACTTCAAAGCCCTCCTCCCGCAGCTGCCCGATGGCTTTCCACACCGCTGCTCTGCTGACGCCCAGCTCCCTGCTGATTTTTTCTCCTGAAATAAAGCTGCCCCGGTTTTGCAGCAGGATCATCAGTATTCGATCCTTCATGTTAAATCCTCATTCCCTGCTTCTCATTCACTGCTTTCCCCTTCACATAGGTGGCGGCAACCCGGAATTCCTGATTCAAAATATTGATGTCCGCATCAAATCCTTCAGTCAGTTTCCCTTTGTAATGATCCGCACCGATCTGCCGGGCTGGTGTTTCGGTCAGCATGGCTATGACATCTTCTGAAGGAATGCCGATATCAATCATGTTGCGAAGGGCCTGATCCTGTGTTAAGGTGCTGCCGGCCAGGGTTCCGTCCATCTGACGCGCTTCCCCGTTTCGAACATACACGGGTATGCCGCCCAGCTCATATTCCCCATCCTTCAGGCCTGCGGCATTCATGGCATCGGTTATTAGGACGATTTTGTCACGTCCCTTTACCTTATAAGCCAGCCTTATCGCAGCCGGATGAACATGCACCAGGTCAGCTATTAGCTCGATTGTGACTGCATCATTTTCCAGAATTGCGCCTGCTGCTCCGGGTTCCCTATGGTTCAGCGGTGTCATGGCATTGTAAAAATGGCATACATGATGCATTCCGGCTGCAATTCCCCTGCAGCACTGCTGGTAGCTGCCCTTTGTATGCCCGAGAGAAGGGGTTATGTTTCTTTCCTTCAGATATGATACCAGCTCCAAGGCCCCCTCCTGCTCCGGTGCCAGGGTAACCAGGCGTACCAGATCCGGAAATCCGCCGGTTATGGACTGATAGTTGTCAATGGCAGGGGGCAGGATGTGCTGCTCCGCATGGGCTCCCTTGGCGAGCGGGCTCAAAAAGGGTCCTTCCAGATGAACACCTAAAATTTGCGCCCCTTCATGGCTGGTATTCATATATTCCGACACGGTTTTCAAGCTGTTTCGAATTTCCTTAACGCTGACTGTCATGGTGGTTGCCAGCCAGGATGTGGTTCCGTTCCCCGCCAGAAAATTGGAGATCGTGTCCAATGATTTCATGCTTGCATCCATCACATCTGCACCATTGGAACCATGAATATGTATGTCGATAAAGCCGGGGGTGATGCAGCCTCCTTGCGCGTCAATTATCTGCCCGTCCTGATGAGCTCCAGCAGGCTTGATTCCTGCAATCTTTCCTTCATCTACTAAAATATCCAGGCCGGTTTTCCAACGGCCATCCAGATAGGCTTTGCCATTTGTTATGATTAACACGATATTGTCCTCCTCACTTATAGGGAAGAAGCAAGACAGGTTCTCCCCTGTAAAAGTAACCTGGATAAAATGATGCCTGGCAAAAAATCCGCTTCTCACTAAAAAGATTCATGCCTTGCTATTTGTATATTATCATTGCAATTCTATTAGTTCAATATCATTCTATTTTATGCTGCCTACCTTACATAGCCATGAAACCCTCAGCATATGAATTATATGAGTAATTAAATATTGGGGGAGATCATATGGTAAAAAGGTCAATTATCCTAGTAACCGTGTTGGCAATGCTGACACTGATTTTTACCAGTTGTGGCAACGTGAAACCTGCTTCGGATTCAGGAAAACTGGTTGGAGTTACAATGCCGACAAAGTCCCTCCAGAGATGGAATGAGGATGGTGCCAACGTGAAGGCTGCCTTGGAGGAAAAGGGGTACACAGTTGACCT
>DURK01000024.1 GCA_012837325.1 Clostridiales bacterium | reverse complement strand
GCATGGTTCAACATAACGCCATTATGAAAAAGCTTCATGCTGTGGAGACCTTGGGCAGCACCACGGTCATCTGCTCGGATAAAACCGGTACTCTGACCCAGAATCAAATGACCATCGTCAAGATGTACACCTTGGGGCAGGAAATTGATGTTTCGGGTGATGGGTACAATCCGGAAGGCACCCTGACCATAGAAGGCCGGGATGTGAATCTTTCTGAACAGCCTGCCATAGCGCGGCTGATGGAAATACAAGCCCTGTGCAACGATGCCCGGCTGGAACGGGTTACAGACGGCGGCATGGATGAATGGCGGATTATCGGCGACCCGACTGAGGGTTCCATGATTGTGGCAGCAGCCAAAGCCGGCATCGACAGGGATGAAATCAACCATGCCCAGCCCAGGCTGCAGGAGCTCCCTTTTGATTCCCAGCGAAAGCTGATGACCACCTTTCATCAAATGAAGGACGGCCAATTTGCAGCCTTTACCAAAGGAGCACCGGATATTCTGGTAGAACGGTGTACCCATATCATGCACAGCGACGGCAGTATTGCCGCCATCACACCGGATGATATCAATACGCTCATGGATCAAAACAAAAGCCTGGCAAGTCAGGCCTTTCGGGTGCTGGCCATGGCCTTCAGGATTCTGCCGGAGATTCCAGCTCATCCAACCCCGGAAAAGGATGAACAGGGGCTGACATTCTGCGGCCTGGTCGGAATGATTGATCCGCCTCGGACAGAAGCCATAAAGGCAATCAAGGTGTGTAAGTCGGCCGGTATTCGCACCGTTATGATTACCGGTGATTACCGGGAAACTGCAGCTGCCATCGCCCGCCAGCTGGGAATCGTTTCCTCTGATGAGGAAGTGCTGACCGGCGGGGAGCTAAATCAAATGAGTGATGAACAGCTGGATGAAGCGGTGAAAAAGGTAAGCGTGTTTGCCCGGGTTTCCCCGGAGCATAAGGTACGCATCGTTCAGGCGATGAAGAACAACGGACATATTGCAGCCATGACAGGTGATGGAGTAAACGATGCACCTGCACTGAAACGGGCTGATATCGGCGTAGCCATGGGTATAACCGGCACCGATGTGACCAAGGAAAGTGCGGACATGATCATTACCGATGACAACTTTTCCAGTATCGTGGCAGCAGTTGAGGAAGGCAGGGTGATTTACAGCAATATTCGCAAGTTTGTGTTTTTCCTCATGTCCTGCAATGTAGGGGAAATCCTGATTATCTTTCTATCCATGCTGCTTGGCTGGGAGATCCCGCTGCTGCCCATTCACCTGCTGTGGGTTAATCTTCTGACGGATGCCTTCCCGGCTTTGGCGCTGGGTACCGAAAAAAAGGAGCCCGGTCTCATGGATGCGCCGCCCCGGGATCCAAATGAGTCCATATTAAATCGGGATATGCTGGTTAACATTGCAGTACAAAGTCTGGTCATGACCGTTGCAGTGTTGATTTCCTTCTATTATGGGTGGCAGAATTACGGCATTGACATGGGGCGGACCTATGCGCTGGTTACGCTGATTTCAAGTGAATTGCTGCGAGCTTATTCCGCCCGTTCGGAAAAGCTCCCGGTCTGGAAGCTGGGCGTATTCAGCAACCGGAATATGAACCTGGCTGCTGTGGTTTCCTTCGGGCTGCTGCTGGTTATCATGTTTATTCCTGTTCTTCGGGATATCTTCAATGTGGAGCTGTTCAATTTCTGGGATTGGGATTTTGCCATCATCATGGCGGTTTTGCCCCTGGTATTTGGTGAGCTGACCAAAGTAATACGAAATGCATTTTTGAGAAAAAAACAAAGCTGAAAGCGTAACAATTATGGAATGGGTTCAGAAATAGAATCGTTTGCGGAGCAGATTGGACGTGAGTATAAAAAGGGATCATATTTGAAATGATACCTATTTCTCTTGATTCTTAGTTTGGATTCTTTTTCATCAGGACATACTGCTTTTCCAGATTCAGCAGATAATCCTTCACATCCAGCCCCCCGCCATAGCCCACCAGTCTGCCGTTGGAACCGATTACGCGGTGGCAGGGAATAATAATGGCGATGGGATTGTGATGATTGGCCATGCCAACAGCCCTGCTGGCTTTATAATTGCCTACTGCGGCTGCGATGTCCTTATAGGATCGTGTTTCGCCATAGGGAATATTCTGCAGTGCTCTCCATACCTCCAGCTGGAAGGTTGTGCCCTTTGGTGCCAAAGGCAGATCAAATATTTCTCGCCTGCCGGCAAAATACTCCTGCAGCTGCTGACCGGCTTTTTTCAGCAGCTTGGTTTCTTCCAGCCTGGCATCCAGTAAAACCCCTTCATTTTCAAAAAAAACCTGGGTGATGGCCTCATCCTCTTCTACCATTCCCAACCTTCCTGCCGGAGTATCAATAAAGAGCAGACTCTTTTGCATGCTTCCATTCCCCCTCTATTTGGATCAAAACATGGTCAAATCGCTTGTATTCACCATTATACCTGAAAATAGTGTTTGCAGGAAGGTGAAAAATGTATACAATATGAGAAGAGCGCTTACAAAAACCGCTGAAAGCAAAAGGAGAAGCCACTATGGAATTAAATCGCCAGAACATGCGCAGAATTCTGTTTCTGCTTGCTGCTTCCATTGCCCTGTTTCTCGCCCTGCAAAACCTGGGGGTGGTATTAAGGGTTGTGAAAACCGTTTTAGGCTTGCTGACCCCGTTTTTTATAGGAACTGCCATGGCCTTTATCCTGTATGTGCCGATGCAGATGTTTGAAAAACGCGTCTTCTTTTCTAATCACAAGGTAATGAAGATCGTCCGCCGCCCCCTGTCCATTCTGCTTTCCGTTCTCCTGATTTCAGCTGTTTTGTTCGTTGTCATCGTGCTGCTGGTTCCTCAGCTTTCCGAATCCATTGAAATTCTAACCGGCATGATCCCGGTTTTTTTCCGCAGCATACCGGGATGGGTGGATCATTTTACCGAGCGGTTCCCTGACTTCAACCAATGGCTGCTGGAAAACGTGCAGGTCGATTGGAATCGAATTGGAAATACGCTTATGGATTGGGGAAAGAACAGCACATCCATTCTCCTGGGTTCAACCATTTCCGCCATTACCTATGTTTTCGGCATTACCTTCAATTTGATCATAGGCTTTATTTTTTCAATATATCTTCTATACAGCAAGGAAAGGCTGGCCAGGCAGATGAAACGGCTGCTATACGCCTACCTGTCGGAGCATAAAGCCGATCGCATCCTGTACATTGGACGCCTGGCCAACAGAGTTTTTTATCAGTTTGTAACCGGGCAGATGCTGGAGGCTGTCATATTGGGGCTGCTTTGCTTTGCCGGCATGCTGGTGCTTCGCATTCCCTTTGCACCGGTTGCATCGATACTGGTCTTCATCACAGCCTTTATTCCCCTGTTTGGAGCATTCATCGGCACGGCTGTCGCAGCCTTTATTATACTAATGGTCAGTCCTGCCAAAGCTCTCTGGTTCATCCTGTTTATCATTGTGCTGCAGCAGTTTGAGGGCAATGTCATTTATCCCAGGGTTATGGGCAATTCCGTCGGTCTGCCGGCCATGTGGGTGCTTTTTGCCGTTACTGTGGGAGGCAGCACCTTTGGTATAGTTGGTATGCTTCTTGCCGTACCTGTTACTTCCATTGTCTACACCTTGCTGAAAGAGGCAGTAAGCTGCCGATTGGAGGAAAAGGGCATTGCCGGTGAAAAACTGAAATGAGTGATAGAATATAACACATACATTATTTGAGAGGATATGAGTCAAAAGCGATGTCCGATAGAAGGCCTGATAAAGAGCATTACAACAGAATATGCCTGCTCTTACTCTTGTTTCTGTGGATCCTTGTGCTGCAAGCGCAGCCAGCCCTGGCTGAGGCAGATCTGACCCCGGAAGAGCTGGTGGAATATGCACCGAAGAACGAAGGATTGGCTGTTGTTTTTATGATTGTGTTGTTTGCAGTAAAGTCATTGATCTTTATCATACCCATCCCTGTTTTGTACCTTGCCTCAGGCCTGATATTTGATCCGGTTACTGCTTTCCTGGTGAATTTCATCGGCATGATGGTATGTACTGCCGTGCCTTATTGGATCGGACGGTTTTCCGGGGCAGGCTTGTTTCAAAGACTAATAAAAAAGTATCCAAAACTACAAATTCTGGATACCTTTCAACACGAAAATCAGTGGTTTGTCTGCTTTATGGCAAGGGCCATCGGTTTTCTGCCCTGTGATGCGGTCTCTTTGGTTCTGGGAGCCTGGAAGACCGGCTTTTGGAGGTATCTGTCCGGTACGGCTTTAGGCATGCTGCCCGGCTTGATTACCACCACCATGGTGGGAATTACCGTAACCGACCCCGGTTCCCCGGGCTTTCTCCTTTCTGTCATTCTCGCCATATTGGTTGCTGCTGGTTCCTTTTTGTTCTGGCGAACATATCAAAAGACCAGAGAACCTGACACTCCCCAGTCAACCCTTGCTGCGGGGCTTGACCTTCAGCATGAAGAGGATCAGGACAATGAGGTAGGCGATGAACAGAAGGAAGGTAATGAGAAGGAGAAAGTCGGATTTGGGTGCCATTCCAATGAGGATCAGCATGGGCGCACCGAATAAAATACCGTAGCTGCTGCCCGCAAGAAGATTGTTAGCGGCTGGGGTTTTGTAATTGGGATCCAGCTCTCGCAGCAACAAAACACCGGAACTGATGGTACCCGTCAGCATCCCATACATAGACATCAGCCCCTCATGATAATAGGAGGGGTATAATTTTTTGCACAACCATCGGAGGTAAACCAAGGTTAGCCATCCTCCCAATACGGCCATAACCAGGAAGGGAATCCAAAGCCCGGCTAAATCCTTGATTTCTATGGCGGCAATTCCCGCTACAATCATAAAGTCAAAGGCAAAACCGGAAATTCGGTTGAGCAGATAATTGTTGGGGTATTGTCTGTTCATCCACTTTGCTTTGGTGAACCAGTTGAAGGATTGACGAAACAACATAGCTGTCAGAGAGCCGATAATAAAGTTAAAACCCCAAATGAGAGGGGAGAGGGTGGATGATAATCCAGGTGCAACAGCGGAGAGAAAGCTGGTAAGGCCCAGGGACACCAGATAGGTGGCCAGGTAAACCATTAACACCATGGCAACCTGAATGGATAGGCGATCGACGGATTGAGAGATTGGGATCTCATTATCCGATTGGAAATCTTCAACGGTCATGATTTCTGCCTTTTCTTGTATGGATTGGATGTTGATCTGCTTTTTCTTTTGCAGGATATTGATATAAATGACTCCTACAATACATGCACAGAGAAAACCTGCTGCTGCAATAGACAGCCCAAAAGACTGTCCGCCTGCGAAGCCCAGCTGTTCATAGGTAGCCCCTACATTGTTGGCCTGTCCGGGCCCCTGCCCATAGCCCATAGGAAGCAGTATCCCTGCAGCTTTGAACAAACCGGGTGACAGGGTGTATGCCAGCCCTATGGTGATGATCAGGCCAAGTATACCCTGCATTAAATAAGTGCTGACAATGAGAGCGCCGCTTTTCGGGCCATCCAGAGAAGTTGCCTCTGACTGCAGGCCTTTCTCTGGAATACGAAGCGACAATGCAATAAAGCCGATAGCGATGGTATGGTAGGTAACAAAATCCAGAAAAGGTCCGTCCAGGGAGACAAGATTAAAGATCCGCAGCAGCAGAGCAATAAATCCTCCAAGAACGGATGTGGGCATCAAAGTTTTTCGGATCAAGCCCGCCTTTCTGCGAAGCACGTTGGCGGCCAGCAGGATGGCGGAAAGAATGCCAAATTGAATCATGCCGTTCCAAAGTGCGGTATTTGAAGATGAAAAGTCCATTTGAATCAGCCCTTTCCTTCGTAAATATTATGCTGCCCAGTCAGGGCCTTGCAGAGCTCATAATACTTCAAGGCACTGCGGGGTATCTGTGATTTCAACTCGAAGTATTCTCCCCCGGTGGTTGTAAATATCAGGGTTCGCTGTCCATGAATGGCTATATCGGATATCTGGGACAGGGAAAAGGAATAGTCTTTGCCGTCTGCACCCTGGAAAGACAGCTTATCACGAAACAGCTGCAGTCTTCCTTTGGCCAGCAGAAGGGACTTCCTGGCTTTTTGGATCTTCCACAGGGTTTGCTCTTCATCTGATGTTATGGCCTCGCTTTCCATACGATTGCGATATTCAGCTGCCAACTCCCGGATGCGCCGTGACTGCCATCTGATCCAGGCAAGCACGGTGTGGAAGGGAGGCTTTTGTTGATTGATGGATTGCAAATAGCCATACTCCGTATATTTGAGGTTCAGACCGCAGCTGCAGGAAAAGATGTCCTCATTGCTCTTCAGGCTGCCAATCCGCTCGCAGGAAGGACAGAGATAGAGAGCGGTTTCCAGATTTTCCGCCAGGTTTTTTCCGCGAAAGGCGATGGGCTCTTCCCGCTGTTCCTGTTCTTTATATGCATTGGTATATAGATCGTTCTGGATTGCTTTGGTTAACTCCTCTTCCGACATGGCTTTGATTTCTTCCGGCTGGTAGACACGTACGGGATAGCCTGTCATGGAGCCGCGCCTGGGGGATCTGGACCAACGGGGCTGGGTCAGGTAGCCGCCTTCCATGCGGTAGGTAACCAGAGCGGCACCGGTTCTCTTGATCAGCCTGGCGGTTGTTCCATGCAGCTCCCCGGTTTCTCCGCCAAAGGTCATATTGCCTTCGGGGAAAATGCAGATGTTGTGACCTTCCCGAATCTGTCTGAAGATGCTGGCTACGGTTTGCCGATCGGCAGCGGACTTGATGCGGGGAATCGGGGCGACCAAAAACTGAATGACTTTGCTCACCCAGCTCAATCGGAACAAATGATCGCTGGCCACGAAATACATCTGGGGAAAAGCAAGACCTACCAGCAGGGGATCCCAGTTGGTTACATGGTTGGGCAGGATGATGGCAGGGTGCTTCAAAGGCTTTACAGGTTCATAGGAATAATTGAACTTCCAAACCAAAAACGGCTTCAACAGAAATTTCAAACTCTGATAGATGATTTTATGTCTTATGTGACCTTTCAAAGCTGCTCCCTCCCTATATGGCAATCTTTTCAAACTGGCTGTTATACAGGTTGGCGTAAAAGCCTCCTTTTTTCAACAATTCTTCATGGGTACCCTGTTCCACAATGTCCCCCTGGTCCAGACAAAGGATCAGATCCGCATTTTTTATAGTGGACAGGCGGTGGGCGATAACAAAGCTGGTGCGTCCTTCCATGAGATGATCCATGGCTTTTTGTATCAGGATCTCTGTTCGCGTATCCACCGAGCTGGTTGCCTCATCCAGTATCAAGATTTTGGGATCTGATAAAATCGCCCGGGCGATGGTGAGAAGCTGTTTTTGTCCCTGAGAGACATTGGTGGCTTCTTCGTTTAATATCATTTGATAAGAATCGGGCAGAGTGCGGATAAAATGGTCTGCCTGGGCAGCTCGTGCTGCTGCAATCACCTCTTCATCTGTGGCATCCAGTTTACCGTATCGAATATTTTCCATGATGGTGTTGTTATACAGCCAAGTGTCCTGCAGCACCATGCCAAACAAAGAACGCAGATCATCCCGGGCAAACTCCCGAATATCATGCCCTTCTATCAGGATGCAGCCATCATTCAATTCATAGAAGCGCATTAACAGCTTGACAATGGTGGTTTTACCGGCACCGGTCGGGCCTACCAGAGCCACCTTCTGCCCCTTGTGAATCACGGCCGAGAAATCATTGATGATCATTTTATTTGGGTCGTATCCGAAACGGACATGGGAGAACTCTACATTTCCTTCTATCTGTAACTGCCCTTCCTGAGGCTTCCCATTCCAGCATACAGATACCCTGGGGTGATCCGGTTCTTCTTCTTGTTCGTCGAGAAACTCAAAAATTCGCTCTGAAGCGGCTGCAGTTTGCTGAAGTACATTGGTGATATTGGCTATTTGTGTAACGGGCTGGGTAAAGGAACGCAAGTATTGGATAAAGGCCTGGATTCCGCCCACTGTCAAGGCTCCCCGGGTGGTTAGATAAGCACCCAGGACACAGATCAGTACATAGCCTACATTGGTGACAAAATGCATCATCGGCATCATCAATCCGGATATAAACTGGGACTTCCATCCGGAACGGAACAATTCGTTGTTGTATTCCTCAAATTTCTCTATGGATTGCTGCTCCCTGTTAAAGGCCTTGATAACGATATGCCCTCCGTACATCTCTTCGACATGACCGTTCAGGTGCCCCAGGTATTCCTGCTGTGCCCGAAAGTATTTTTGAGACTTTTTTACTGTAAAGGTAACCAGAATGAAGGACAGCGGGAGAATGCCCAAAGCAATCAATGTCATGGACCAGCTGATGGACAGCATCATGATCAAGACACCGATCATGGTGGTAATGGAGCTGATTATCTCGGTAATGCTTTGATTCAGGGTTTGATTTAACATGTCCACATCGTTGGTAACCCGGGACAAGACCTCACCATGGGTGGTGGTATCAAAGTATTTCAGGGGAAGTTTATTGATTTTTGCCGCAATGGCATTCCGAAGGTCATAGGATACCTTGGCGGACACATCGGTCATAATGAAGCCCTGCAGATACATGAACAGGGTACTGACCAGATAAAGACCCAGCAGAAGCATCAAAATTTGAGCGATGCGGGTAAAATTGATGCCCTGGGTGCCCCCCGAAACGATATTCATCATGCCTGAAAACAGCTCATTAGTGGCTTGTGCAAGCACCTTTGGCCCAACAATGGTAAACACCGCAGAAAGCATTGCAAACAGCATGACGGTGATAATTTGTATTTTATAGACAGACAGGTAGGCGATCAGCTTTTTCATGCTGTTTTTGAAATCCTTCGCCTTTTCGCCGGGCATCATGGCCATGGGACCATGTCCGCGGCCCCCGCCGCCCCGCGGCTTCATCGGGCGAGGTGCTTGGCTGGGCTGGTTATTACTATTATTCTCTTTTTTCATGCCAATTCCTCCTGGGACAACTGAGATTCTGCAATTTCTCTGTATTCTCGACAGGTTTGCAGCAAATCCTCATGCTTGCCGATGCCGGCGATTCTTCCTTCATTCAATACGATAATCTGATCCGCGTTCATAATGGAGCTGACACGCTGAGCCACAATGAAAATAGTGGATTCACCAGTGTGCTCCCGCAATGCCTTTCGCAGCGCGGCGTCGGTCTTAAAATCCAGGGCAGAGAAGCTGTCGTCAAAGATGCAGACAGGAGCCTTTTTGATCAGAGCCCTGGCAATGGCCAGTCTTTGCTTCTGACCGCCTGATACATTGGCACCGCCCTGTGCAATGGGGGATTGAAGGCCCTCCTCCAAGCCGGCAATAAACTCTCCGGCCTGAGCAATTTCTGCCGCCCGGGCAACCTCTTCAGGGGAAGCATGCTCCTTGCCAAAGCGGATATTGGAGTCAATATCTCCGGTAAACAAGGTGGACTTCTGTGGTACGTAGCCGATATGGTTTCGCAGTTCTTCCTGTGTCAGATTCCGAATCGGAATGCCGTCCAGGGTGATTTCCCCCTGGGTTACATCGTAGAATCGGGGAATCAGATTGACCAGCGTGGTCTTACCGGAGCCGGTGGAGCCGATGATGGCAGTGGTTTCCCCCGGTCGGGCCGTAAAGGTGATATTTTGAATGGCGTCATATTCCGCTCCCTTATATCGGAAGGAAACATTGCGAAAGACAATCTCGCCTCTGCTTTTGTTTTGCAATGGCTCCAGGGCAGCCGGCTGCTCATTGTCCTGAATGGAGGGCTGCACCTCCAGCACTTCACTTATACGGGCGGCAGAAACCATTGCACGGGGCAGCATGATAAACAACATGGCTATCATCAAAAAAGACATGATAATCTGCATGGCATATTGAATAAAGGCCATCATATCGCCTACCTGCAGAGAGGAACGCTCAATTTCATGGGCACCGGCCCACATGATAATCAGAGAAGAAATATTCATGATCAGCATCATACTGGGCCACATAACGTTCATGACCCGATTCACGAATCGATGGTTATCCCTTAAATCTCCTGAAGCCTTGTCAAAGCGTTTTTCCTCATGTCTCTGGTTGCTGAATGCCCGGATGACCATCATGCCGGTCAGGCTCTCTCGGGTAACCAGGTTCAGCCGATCGGTCAGCTTTTGCATCAGCTTGAACTTGGGCATGGCGACGGTGAAGATAATGGTGACCATGCCCAGCATGACCAATACGGCAAGAGCAATGACCCAACTGAGAGAGAGGCTCTTTCGCAACGCCATCACAATACCGCCTATGCCCATGATAGGCGCTCTGGCCATCATGCGCAGTCCCATGATGATGGCCATTCGAATCTGGGTCACGTCATTGGTGGTACGGGTAATCAGAGAAGCAGTGGAATAGCGGTCAAACTCCTCCAAAGAGAAGCTTTCCACCTTTTGAAAGACATCCCGGCGCATCATTCGAGCCGCATCCGAACCAATGCGGGCTGCCAAAAAACCCACACCTATGGCTGCGGCTGCCCCCAGAAGTGTAAGCAGCAGCATATAAAGCCCGGTACGCAGAATATAGTTTCTTTGCAGGACAGCCAGATCAACTCCCAGCTCCGCATAAAACAAGCGGCTTAATGCAGCGCCTACCTGCTTTGTCATGGCAGGATCCGCAGCAGCTGCCTCCTGCCTTGCTGCTTCGAGAGCCTGAGGCGGTCCTTGTGTAATCAACGGGGTCAGTTGATAGAAAGAAGTGATGTCCACATCTCTAAGAAGGGATGAGCTGTCATCCTGTACGCTGATTTCGTGGCTGCTGTCCTCACCGCCGGCTTCACTCATGCTGTTTGGCATCTGTGAAAGCTGGCCGGATTTCATCATGGATTGCATAAAACGAACAAAGGCAAGAGAGCTTCTGCCAAAGGCTTCATCCAAGGCACTTCGTGCATCCAGGTCTTCTTTGTCCGTATCGAGGAGGTAGATGGTTTTTTTGCTCAATATGGGATAGGTATGAATCAAGTCGCCAGCTTCCGGGGAGTTGACGGTGATGAGCCGGTATTGTCTCATCGTCTGCTCTTTTTCATGCTCCGTCATGAACAAAGAGACAAATTGCAGCCCTTCCCGGCTGATTGCGTTGGGGGCTGCACGATCCACGCCGCCCTGTTGAATGCCGACATTTACAAGGTCTGACATCAGATTGGGCAGGGAGAGCTCGGTCATCGCTTGTGTATATAAAAGGATAAGACATAATGTGACGGCAAAGGTAAATGGTTTTAAATAACGAAGAATCAGTTTCATCTGAATGGTTTCCTTTCTTGCTCCACCTTGGAGGAGGGTGTATGGGTAAACATACACAATAACAATACGTGAAACCATGGATTCTGTCAAGAATTTTCAATTCCTTCAAGCTTATTTCAAGCCGTTTCCAGCTGTTTTTCACTCACTTCGGAGCGCTGTGACCGGATCTTTTCTGGCAGCCATTCCAGCAGGAATATACCCGCCTGCCATGGTAAGACAGATGCTGATCAAGGCCAGCAGGAGGGCATGGCGGATATCCAGCTGTGCCACATTCTTCAGCGTGGTCAGCCGGTGCAGGGTTTGATTTACAGGTATGGTAAGAACTGCGGCAATCAAAATGCCGAGGATGCCGGAGACCGTACCGATGAGAAAGGTTTCCGCATTGAACACCCTGGCAATGTCCTTTTTCCTGGCTCCCAAGGCCCGCAGTACGCCAATTTCTCTTGTCCGCTCCAGAACCGAGATATAGGTGATAATCCCGATCATGATGAGGGAGACAACAAGTGAGGTAGCGGCAAAAGCAATCAGCACCAGGGTTATGGCTCGCATAATGCCGCCGGAAAGGTCGGTAATGGTTCCGGCCAGGTCGGTATACACAATTTTATCCCGGGTTTTCTTGTCTTCATTCCAGGCATCCAGGTAGTCCAGCACCTGATCCTTGTATTCAAAATCCACCGGGTAAATGGTAATCATATAGGGAAGGCCGGAAGCGCCAAGTGCAGAGAGCAGGGTATCCTTTTTTGCCGCAACAGGTGAAGGTGCGGCGCCCATGGGGCTTCCAAAGGGTCCTCCCCCTCCGATGCCAATAGGACCTCCAACAGGAGTTGTGCTGTCTGACGTGCGAAAAGGTTCTCCCGTAAGTACGTTGTAATCGGCTTCCTGCTGTGCCTTTACAACAGCTGAATGCCGGGCATCCTTCATAAAATGCAGGCTCAAGTCATCGGAAAAGGCAATACCGGGCTGAATGACAGGAATATCGGTGTTCTGCGAAGGGCGGACAATGCCTGTGATTTTTAATGAAATGGCTTTTTTATCGTCATAAAGCTGCTGAAGATTTTTCGGATCACCATTTAAAACAAAAAGATCACCTTCCTGTCTATAATAAACATCATTGGGAATTGCCCGCAGTTCCAGGCCGAGAATATCTTCAAAAGTGATGCTTTTTGTATCACTGCGGAGACCCAGCTCCTCCAGCACCATCTTGTTTACCTTATTGTATTTGTCTGTTACCAGAATCAAATCATGCAGGTCTCTGGGATAGGTTCCTGCCAGAAGGTCATAAGCAATCTCAAGATAGCAGGGCTGGTCTGTTTGTGGATTTTGCGGGTAAGCTGTCAGATTGAGCGATGCAGTATCGACCGTTGAAGCCGTATTACCATCCGAACGAAGCAGATTCAGACGAACCAGGCGGGTATAGGAGATTCCGTTGAGCCACTCCGGGTTCATGCTTTCCACATACTTCAGGTAGGATTCGGTGATGGTATTGGTGTGTATTCTTTTGTCCTTATCCGGGTCATAGGGGTAAACTTCCCTCACATCAGGATAGGGAACCTCTTCCTCACGATCTATCCCCATGATCAGATCCATATCTACCTCTTCCGTTTTTTGTGTGATCATAATGGGAAAGCCGGACAGGGTATTGGATTCGAATTCTGAAATCCGCATGTCAAAGCCGTTGGAAAGGGCAAGAATCAAGGCAATACCGATGATCCCAATGCTGGAGGCAAAAGAAGTCAGCAGCGTGCGAAAAAGCTTGGTACGAATATTCTTGCCGGACAGCTTCAGGGCAGTACCCAGCCTCATAGAGGTCTTCTTCAATTGGTAATTCGAGTCTTCCTTGGGCATTTGATACGGGTTGGAGTCTGCCACCACCCTTCCATCCTGAAACTGAATAATTCGGTCGGCATAGGTCTCAGCCAGTGAAGAATTATGGGTGACCATGATGACCAGCTTGTCTTTGGCAATTTCCTTAATCAGGTTCAATACCTGGACACTGGTTTGGGTGTCCAGAGCGCCGGTAGGTTCATCAGCCAGAATGATATCCGGGTCATTGGCCAAAGCCCGGGCGATAGCAACCCGCTGCATCTGCCCGCCTGATAATTGGCTGGGCTTCTTATGGATATGATCCTTCAGCCCTGACCGGGTCAGTACCTCTATGGCTTTTTTTCTCCTGTTCTCTGCCGATTCTCCGCTTAAAGCCAAGCCCAGCATTACATTGTCGGCTATGTTTAAATGATGGATCAGGTTATAGCTTTGGAAGACAAAGCCTACGCTGTTGTTCCGGTAGGCATCCCAATCTCTGTCTGAAAAATTCTTTGTTGAGCTTCCGTTGATAAACAGGTCACCCTGATCATAGCGGTCCAGGCCGCCGATGATATTTAAAAATGTGGTTTTCCCCGAGCCGCTGGGACCCAGTATCGCCGCAAATTCATTTTTTCGAAAGTTGATGGTTACCCCGTCCAAGGCGGTTTGCTTTAATTCCCCAGTGGTATAGTGCTTTGAAATGTTCTCCACATGAAGCATGCATTTCTTCTCCTTTTTCTCAATAGGAATAGGTTGCACAATCCAGCAGGATTTTATTGGATAAAAAATCAATTCTATAAAATTCTTATTTGTGTTGACTTTGGTTTGCAACTGTGGTATTTATATATAAGTGTTTTTGTTTAGCCTTTATAAACTTTGAGTTTAGTTTTATAAGACTGGAATGATTGGATGAAGATAGGGGAAAAAATAAAGGAACTGAGAATACGAAACGGCTTGACCCAGCAGGAGCTTGCCGACCGCTGTGAGCTGTCCAAGGGCTTTATCTCCCAGGTAGAGCGGGAATTGACCTCTCCCTCCATTGCGACCCTGATGGATATACTGGAAAGCCTGGGCACCAATATCAGGGACTTTTTCAACGAGCAGGTTGATGAGAAAATCGTATTCAAAAAGGACGATGTTTTCAGCCTGGAAAACGACGAGTTGGGGCATGTAATACACTGGATTATACCCAATGCGCAGAAAAACCGGATGGAGCCCATCATTATGGAGCTGGAGCCGGGGGAGAGCAGCTCCAAGGTGGAAGATCCCCACGATGGGGAGGAATTTGGATATGTTTTGAGCGGCTCCGTGATTCTGCATTTGGGAAAACATCAGTATCGAGTGCGAAAGGGAGAGAGCTTTTCCTTCAAGCCGGACATGAGCCATCATATAACCAATGCTTCCAAGGGCAGATCCACCCTCTTGTGGGTGTCCACACCGCCCAGCTTTTAAGTAACAATCTATCTAAAATGGGGGGTTCAGCGATGACTGACAGCATCATTTTACAATTAAAAAACGTGTCGAAAATGTATGACGACACTCATGCCATGGTTGATATCAGCCTGTATATTCGAAAAAATGAATTTGTTACCCTGCTGGGACCCAGCGGCTGTGGAAAAACCACCACCCTGCGGATTATCGGCGGCTTTGAGGAGGCAGACAGCGGCGACCTGTTTTTTGAAGGCAGGAACATCAACAATCTGCCCGCATACAAGCGAAAGGTGAATACGGTTTTTCAAAAATACGCCCTGTTTCCGCATATGAACGTATTTGATAACATCGCCTTCGGCCTGAAGATCAAGAAGATGGATAAGCAGGTTATTCAGGAAAAGGTGGAGCGAATGCTGAAGCTGGTCAATCTGAACGGCTTTGGAAAGCGTTCGGTCAACTCTTTAAGCGGCGGTCAGCAGCAGAGAGTGGCCATCGCTCGGGCTTTGGTCAATGAACCGGAAGTGCTGCTGTTGGATGAACCATTGGGAGCACTGGATTTAAAGCTGAGAAAGGAAATGCAGGTGGAGCTGAAGAACATGCAGCAAAGCCTGGGCATCACCTTTATATACGTTACCCATGATCAGGAGGAAGCCCTCAGTATGTCGGATACCATCGTGGTGATGAACAATGGAGTCATCCAGCAGATCGGTACCCCGGAAGACATCTACAACGAGCCAAAGAATGCCTTTGTTGCCGATTTTATCGGCGAGAGCAATATACTGGACGGCGTTATGGAAAAAGACTATATGGTCCGCTTTATGGGCAGGCAGTTTCCCTGTGTGGATAAGGGCTTCGACAAGGAGGAAAAGGTGGATGTGGTGATCCGCCCTGAAGATATCAAAGTGGTTCCCTGGCAGGAGGGAATGCTGAGCGGTATTGTTCGCTCCGCAACCTTTAAAGGTGTGCATTATGAAATGATGATTGATGGTGAGGACTATACCTGGATGGTACACTCCACCATTCTTGCACCGGTTGACAGCAAGGTAGGCTTGAGCATTTTGCCCAACGACATCCACATCATGAAGAAGAAGGTGGCATCATGAAGCAGAGGTGGCTGGCTGCACCCTACCTTATATGGATGATTATTTTTATTGTTGTGCCCATGTTCCTTGTACTGTTTTACAGCGTGGCAGAGCAGACGGGAGAGGGCTGGCGGCTGACAGGGGATCACTTTCGCCGGTTTGTGGATCCGATCTATATCAACGTTTTAATCCGTTCCATTGTCCTGGCACTGGTCAGCACCCTTATCTGCCTGCTTCTGGGCTATCCCATGGCAGCCATTTTGGCCAGCAGGGAATACAGCAGGAAAAAGATTATGTATATGCTGATTGTGCTGCCAATGTGGATGAATTTTCTGCTGCGTACCTACGCGTGGATGACCCTCTTGGAGAGAAACGGCGTTATCAACTCCTTTTTGTCATTGCTGCGCCTGCCTGCCCTGGATATTCTTTATACCAACCAGGCAGTGATCCTGGGCATGGTTTACAACTTCCTGCCCTTCATGATCCTGCCTATTTACTCGGTTTTGTCCAAAATCGATGAGAGCGTCATCGAGGCAGCTCAAGACCTGGGCGGAAACAACGTTACCGTGTTCAGGCGGGTTGTATTCCCCTTAAGCCTGCCCGGTGTGGTTTCCGGTATTACCATGGTATTTATGCCGGCGGTCACCACCTTTGTAATCTCCAGGCTGCTGGGAGGCGGGCAGTTCATGCTCATCGGCAACCTGATTGAGCAGCAGTTTCTCTCTTCGTGGGATTGGGGCTTTGGCTCCGCCCTGTCGGTGATCATGATGCTGTTGATTCTGGCCAGTATGGGCATTATGTCCAAATATGAACAGGATGGCGGGGGAGGTGCTCTGTGGTGATGCGCTTTTTAAAGAAGACCTACGTTTTTTTGATCTTTGCATTCCTGTATGCTCCCATTCTGGTACTCATTGTATTTTCCTTCAATGAGTCCAAGTCCAGGGCAAACTGGGAAGGCTTTACTTTGAAATGGTATATGGAGCTGTTTCAGGATCGACAAATTATGTCTGCATTGTACTACACCTTCCTGATCGCTGTTTTATCCTCGGTTATTGCTACCCTGATCGGTGTGGCTGCTGCCATTGGGATTTATAAAATGAGGAAGCTGCCTCAGAACCTGGTTCTGAACCTGAACTATATCCCCATCCTGAATCCGGATATTGTAACAGGAATTTCTCTGATGGTTTTGTTTATCTTTATGAAGATGTCTCTGGGCTTTGCCACTATGCTGCTAGCCCACATTACCTTCAATATTCCCTATGTTATACTGTCCATTCTGCCCAAACTGAAACAGATGAACAAGCATATGTATGAGGCAGCGCTGGATCTGGGGGCAACCCCAATGGAAGCCTTTTGGAAGGTGATTATTCCGGAGATTATGCCTGGCATCATAACCGGCTTCCTGCTGGCATTTACCTTGTCGCTGGATGACTTTGTAATCAGCTTCTTTACCACCGGCTCTGGTGTATCCAACTTGTCCATCGTGATCTTTGGCATGGCCAGAAGGGGAATCAGTCCGAAAATCAATGCATTGTCCACGCTGATGTTTCTCAGTGTGCTGCTGCTTTTGATTATAGTAAATTTGAGAATATCCAAAGACAATCCGGAAAGGAGAGCAAAAGTTGAAAGAAGCAAGGAAAACGGCCGCTATCTTTCTGATATTGGCCATAATATTTAGCTTGACTGCCTGTGCAGGCGGCGAGGATTCAAAAAAGGGCACCACTTCCATTACCGTTTTCAACTGGGGAGACTATATTGACGAATCGGTCCTGGGAGACTTCGAAAAGGAATATGGAATCCAGGTGAATTATGACTATTTCACTACAAATGAAGAAATGTACGTTAAGCTGAAATCGGGCGGCACCAGCTATGATGTAATATTCCCGTCGGATTATATGATTGCCCGTTTAATTAAGGAAGACATGCTTCATAAGATTGACATGAGCAATATTACCAACCTTGAACACATTGGCGAGGAGTTCAAGGGTTTGGGTTATGATCCAAATAACGAATATTCCGTTCCCTACATGTGGGGTACGGTTGGGATTTTGTACAATACCACCATGGTGGATGACCCTGTGGACAGCTGGAATATTCTCTGGAATCCAAAGTATGAGAAGAATATTTTCATGCTGGACAGTCAGAGGGACTCCATTGCCGTTGCTTTGAAAAAACTGGGTTATTCATTGAATACCAGGGTGGAGTCGGAACTGGAGCAGGCCAAGCAGGAGCTGATTAAGCAAAGACCGCTGGTTTTGTCCTATGTAGGAGATGAGGTAAAGGACAAGATGATCGGCGGGGAAGCAGCGCTGGCTGTTGTCTGGTCCGGAGATGCCATCTTTATGATGTGGGAGAATGAGGATTTGGAATATGCCATTCCCAAGGAAGGAACAAACCTGTGGTTTGATGCCATGGCGATTCCGAAAACCAGCAAAAACAAGGAAGCTGCCGAAAAGTTTATCAACTATATGACCAGCCCGGAAATTGCACTGCGCAATACGGAATACATTGGATATTCCACACCGAATGTTACAGCCAGGGAAATGCTGGATGATGAGATTCGCAATGATAAGGTGGCCTATCCGGATATGGATTCCCTGGAGGGCAGCGAAGTGTTTGAGGACTTGAGCGATATTATTGAGGTATACAACCGGATTTGGGATGAGATCAAGGCGCAGTGAGTATGGAACATTTACTGCAGTGATTCTATAAGGG
>DURK01000201.1 GCA_012837325.1 Clostridiales bacterium | reverse complement strand
GGTCATCCGGGCAGCGGAAGGGGCAAAAGCCGGAAGCTTCCGGTTTGCTTATGAAAGCGGGCTTTCCCTCAAGCAGAAAATGGAAGTCATTGCCGGTGAAATTTACGGGGCAGATGGTGTGGACTTTGCACCGGCTGCTTTAAAGGAATTAAAGAGGCTGGAGTCTTTTGGCCTGGGCAGTCTGCCTGTCTGCATGGCAAAAACCCAGTACTCCCTGTCCGATGACCCCAAAAAGCTGGGAAGGCCGACCGGGTTTCGAATTACCGTGCGAAATGTAAAGGCGTCTGCAGGAGCAGGTTTTGTTGTAGCACTGACGGGTGATATTATGACGATGCCCGGTCTGCCCAAGGCACCGGCGGCCGAAAAAATCGATGTGGACCCAGCAGGTGTGATATCAGGACTCTTTTAGGTAGTGCTTTGAAAATGGATAGTTGGATGTGATTGGTTCAATGCTGTTTGGTGAATTGGAATTTGTAAAAGAGACGCTTCCCTTTTGGAAGGATTTGGATGCAGGTCAGAAGCGGTTCATGGAAGTTAAGCTGATCGAACGATGCTACGGGCAGGGGCAGAACATTCATAACGGTGAAGACTGCACCGGGCTGCTGCTGGTAAAAAACGGCCAGCTGCGCAGCTTCATCCTTTCTGAATCAGGCAAGGAGATTACCCTGTTTCGCTTGTTCGAACGGGATGTATGTATTCTGTCCTCTTCGTGCATGATGCGGAATATCACATTTGATATTCATATAGAAGCCGAGAAAAACAGTGAAATTCTGATTATGCCTGCAGGGGTGTTCAAGCAGCTCAGTGACGCCAATCCTGCAGTGAAGGATTTTCAAACAGAAATTATTTCAGCCCGCTTGTCCGATGTGATGTGGGTTATGGAACAAGTGGTGTTTATGAGCATGGATAAAAGGCTGGCAACCTTTCTGCTGGAGCAGTCCTCCATTGAAGGAAGCGATGAACTGACCATAACCCATGAAACCATCGCCCGGAATATGGGGACTGCCCGGGAAGTGGTGTCTCGAATGTTGAAATACTTTGAGAATGAGGGTCTGGTTGCTTTGACACGGGGCAGGATAACCTTAACGGATCGAAAAAGGCTGATGAAGTGTGCCGTAGACTGACACTCTCCCAGCAGATCGGCAATATTCAGCTCTTATCCTGGTACAATGGAAAACGCTGAATAAAACAGCACAATTGAATCGATAAATGATGGAAAGGTGCAGCGAAATGGCTGCACCTTTCTTTAATGGGCTATAAGGGGGTTTTATAGTCCCAGCATTTTTTTCATGTCATTCTTGCTTCTTGCGCCAATTTGGATGGCAGATACCTTTCCGTCCTTTACCACGGCAAGGGTAGGAATGCTGCTGACCTGGAATGCGGCTGCCAATTCAGTTTGCTCATCCACATTAACCTTGCCCACCTTTGCCTGACCCTGCACCTCGTCACTTAACTGTTCTACAAGCGGGCCGACCATTCGGCAGGGTCCGCACCAGGGTGCCCAGAAATCCAGAAGGACGGGTACATTTGATTCCATAACCTCTTTATTAAAGTTGTCTTTGGTGATTGTGATTGCTGACATTTTGATACTCTCCTTTTTCTATTTAATTGTATGGTCGTCTGTGTTTGTATTCTTGATGATTATTGGTTCACACTGTTAAACGTCATAATCAGGTTTTTTGCTGTAACGGATCTTTATAGCTGCTTTGCTTAACCTGTGTGGTTTTTCCCAGCCTGGCCGGCATGATATAAGCGATGGCTGCCAGAAAAGCTCCCATGATCAGCAGGCCGCCAAAACCCAGATTTATCACGGATGGAAATTTATCTGATATATTAAAGAGGGTAAGCTTACCTAGGTTCATCACATCAAACAGCCCCAGGCTTTGGAACCATCCATAACTGAGGGAGAAAACAAAAGCGCCCAACAGACCGCCGATTACTGCGGTAATCGCTTTTTTGATTCCATCGCTTCCGGACGCTGCAACACATGTACCGGGGCAGGTACCTGCTGCTCCGAAGCCGATGCCGAAGATTAATCCGCCTGCAACCACACCTAGATGGGTCGTTTTAATACTCAGGTGGCTGAGATCAAACAAACCAACCAGGGATGACAGTGACAACAGGATGCTGGCAAAGCCGATTCCAAAGAGGATGGTTTTCATGAGAGAAAGATCCTCCAAGCGAAGGGCGGCCAGAAGCTTTTTAGGGTTGGATGCTCCAGATTGATACAGGGCAAAGCCAAACAGACCGCCTAGAACAATCGCTGATAAGATGGTCATGTCAGCCCACCTCCCTTTCCATTACATATTTGTTAAGATGCCGCGCTGCAGGGATTCCTGTCAGGAATACTGCTGCTGCAAAGATAAATCCGCTGACGCTGCCCTGCATGATTCCGCTGAACATATGGCCGCTGGTGCAGCCGTCTGCCATCCTGGCACCAAAGAGAAGCAGGAATCCTCCAACAAATGCAGGGAGATAATTCTTCAGGAAGGAGGGCCGGGCAGTTGATTGTTTTGCTTTTATGGTAAATTCCGGGGCGTCAAATTCAGAATCTAACTGCTGCGCTTCTATTGTGTTTCGCTTTTTGGACTTGTTAAACAAGTAACCTGCCAGCGCTCCCAAAGGAATGGCCAATACAAATATAAAGTCATAATTTATAGGGTTTTTAATGGATTTGGCCAGCTTTCCATCCGATTTATCGTAATATGCATTGCTGCTCCTGTATCCCGAGTCCCGGGTTTCATCTATTTGTATGACATCCGGGTCCAGTGCACTGTGTAGAATTCCGGAAGCGACGCTGAACTGAGTGGAGACTCCAATGGGCTTAACAAGCAGTGCTGCGATAAAGAATACGACTCCAAGCATCAGGGCTCCTTTTAACCATTTCCAATTATGCATAGCTACCTCGCCTTTCACATGATGATATTTTTTTATATTAAGTCCTTTGATTGTCATTATACTCATAAAAGAAAGATCTTCCGTGACAATGTCACATTTGATAAGTGTCCATGTTTTTGGTAATATTAGAATGTACATTTAATGGAAAATTTCGTCTGAGCAATTCATTTTATAAGGGAAGGACAATAAAATATGCAGAAAATACGAGTTGGTATAGCAGGATACGGCAATTTAGGCAGAGGAGTTGAACTGGCATTAAGGCAGTGCTCTGATATGGAGCTGGCGGGTATTTTTACCCGGAGGCCTCCTGAGTCGGTTCAGCCGGCAGACAGTCAATCAAAGGTGTTTCCTATAAAAGACGCAGAAAGCATGAAGGATCAAATTGATGTCATGATTCTGTGCGGTGGGTCTGCCTCCGACTTGCCGCAGCAAGGTCCATACTTTGCAGGGCTGTTTAACACCATAGACAGCTTCGATACTCATGCCAAAATCCCCGAGTATTTTGATCTGATGAACCAATCAGCCAAAGGTTCCGGACGGGTAAGCATCATTTCTGTAGGCTGGGATCCCGGACTGTTTTCGATTAACCGTTTGCTGTCGGAAGCCATTCTTCCCAATGGGCAAAGCTACACCTTTTGGGGAAAGGGAGTCAGCCAGGGTCATTCCGACGCCATCCGCGGAATCAAGGGAGTAAAGGACGCCAAGCAATACACCATTCCTATAGATGAGGCAGTTGAAAGGGTGAGAGACGGGTTAAACCCCCAGCTGTCCACAGCCGAAAAGCACCTGCGTGATTGCTATGTGGTTGCAGAAGAGGGGGCGGACAAGGCACAAATCGAGCAGGAAATCAAAACCATGCCCAATTATTTTGCAGATTATGAAACCCGGGTAACATTTATTTCAGAGCAGGAGCTGAAGCGGAATCATTCTGCCATGCCCCATGGAGGCTTCGTCATCCGAAGCGGGAAAACCGGAGAAGAGGACAGCAATGCTCATATAGTGGAATTTTCGCTGAAGCTGGACAGCAATCCGGAATTCACCGCCTCTGTGCTGGCGGCTTATGCCAGAGCGGCCTGGAGGATGAGTCAGGAAGGCCAGTCCGGTGCCAAAACGGTATTTGATGTTCCGCCCGCTTATTTATCACCCAGGTCTGGGGCCGAGCTTCGTAAAGAGCTCCTGTAAATTGCTATCAAGGATAATAGCTGGTATGATGTAGATACACCTGGATATGGTCAATCCATGTTATCAGCAGTTGATTGCATTTGCCTGAAGGGGTAGAAAATGGAGGTTAGGGATGAAAGCGATTATTCTGGCGGCAGGCTATGCCACACGATTGTATCCGTTGACAGAGAATATGCCGAAAGCGCTGTTAAAGGTAGGCAGCAAGAGCATACTGGACCGTATACTTGAAAACCTGACGGGAATAGAGGCAGTGGATGAAATCCATATTGTTTCCAATGCAAAGTTTTATCAGAGCTTTGTTGACTGGAAGAATGAGAGCCATTACAGGCTTCCGGTATTTGTCCACAATGATGGCACCACCGGCAATGACAACCGGCTGGGAGCCTTGGGAGACCTGAAATTTGTATTAGATCAGGCTGATATATCCGATGACATCATCGTTCTGGCAGGAGACAATCTGATGGATTTTGCCCTGCGGGATTTTTATGATTTCTACAAAGCTGTAGACAGCTGTGCACTTTGTGCAAGAGAAGTAAAGCCGCATGAGGCTTCCAGCCTCGGCATCATACAATTGGGCCAGGCCGGTCAGATTATCGATTTTGAGGAAAAGCCCAAAAAGCCAAAATCCAATATCGCTGCTTTTGCCATTTATATTTATAAAAAGGAAACCTTGAAACTGCTGGATGAATATTTGGCAGCAGGCAACAATCCGGATGCACCGGGGAATTTTCCTGCATGGCTCTTTAAGCGGGAACCGGTTTATGCTTATCTGTTTGATGGCACCTGCTACGACATTGGTACGCATGATGCCTACAAGGAAGTACAGGAACTCTATAAGGACAAATAGGAGCGATGACTTTGGACTCGGATTTTATGAGAGAGGCTCTGGTTGAGGCACAGAAGGCCTATGGCTTGGATGAGGTTCCGATCGGGGCGGTCGTCGTTAAGAATGGAGAAGTCATTGGCAGGGGGCACAATCTCAGAGAAAGCCAGAAAGACCCTACCCTGCATGCGGAAATGGTTGCCATACGGCAGGCTGCTGCAGCCCTGGGAGGCTGGCGTTTAACAGGCTGTGATCTCTATGTAACGATTGAACCTTGCCCCATGTGTGCCGGAGCAATTTTGCAGGCAAGAATCAGCCGGCTTTTCTTTGGAGCGCGTGACCCCAAGGCCGGCTGTGCCGGCAGCTTGTACAATCTGCTGGAAGATTCCCGTTTCAATCATCAGACGGAGGTACAGGAAGGGATGATGAAAGAACCGTGTTCCCAGATTATCAAGGCTTATTTTCAGCAAAAGAGAAATAGGTTTGTTTAAAGCATAGAAATCAAGCAGCTTCAGAATATATAAAGGAAGCGATCGAGGGGTATAGGATGAACAAAAAAAGGGTTATTCAGATTTTTGCACTTATCATTGCACTGTTGATGATCATACCTCAAATTCTAAACTTTCTTTTCTAAATGGAATTTAGGGGCATTGCAGACGATGAAGGCAATTATTTTCTGTTGAGATTGCACTCGGTTTATGTTAGAATACTCAGGTATGGCAGAACCTGCTTGCACACAGAATCAATATGGAGAGGTATCGAAGTGGTCATAACGGGGCTGACTCGAAATCAGTTTGCGCGCAAGCGCACGTGGGTTCGAATCCCACCCTCTCCGCCAAAAAGTCCAGCAACCATGCGGGTTTCTGGGCTTTTCTTTTTTCGCTCAAGTTCAAATAGCACTGCAACTGAACCCCTTGGTTTTATAAAACCCACATCTTTTCAGTAATTGTGAACTGATATAGCGTTTAAAGAAAAGATTAATCTGTGTGTTTAAAACCTGTTCCTTATAATCTGAATCTGATATAATATTAGACATAGGAAACCTCCAAAGTGTTGGTATTATTGTGTTTGTGATGATTCCATTATACCATAACGCGGCGGTTTTCCTTTTCTAATTAATTCTAAGCGTAATTTTATATATTCATTTTTCAAGGTTCATACTGCTTTTCCCAAGTGGGAAAGTTGAGTCTTTAAGTTAAAATTATAAGTGGAAATTGCTTCAATTTATGACAATGGAAGTAAATCATTAAATATAAAAAGCTGTAATGCTGGTAAAATATACACTAGGATAAGCACTAAAATATATGTATGTAAAGTATTTTTTCAAGGAGGTTGGGCAAGCATATGAAAATCCTAATCGCGGATGACGAGGCAGACATTCGAAACCTGATTAAAATCAGCCTTGAGGAAAACGGATACACCGTTCTGGCAGCGCAGAACGGCAAGGAAGCACTTGACTTGCTGATGTCGGAGGACATTCAATTGGCTATTCTCGACGTAATGATGCCGGTTATGGATGGCTTCAATCTTCTGCGCAAAATACGGGAGTACAACACGATTCCTGTGATCATGTTGACTGCAAGGACTGACGATATGGACAAGGTTCTTGGGTTGGGGCTCGGCGCAGATGACTATCTCTCTAAGCCCTTCTCGGTTTCTGAG
>DURK01000200.1 GCA_012837325.1 Clostridiales bacterium | reverse complement strand
TGCTCATCACGCTTCCTTCAGATTCCACCTCACAATGGACACCTTTGCGCTTGGCTAATGGTTGGCAACTGCCAGCCCCCATAGCGGACTTTCACCGCCAAGTTACGCGCCATGCGTGGCGCACTATGAAAAAGCCATCCTGCTTGCTGCAAGATGGCTTCTTTTTTTATTCCTCAGCTTTGCTTTTCCAAAGCTCTAACATGTTCAAACTCATCCTGTACTTCCTTTGACGGTTCGTTTGATAACAGGGATACAACAACTATAGCAATGCATGATGCAACAAAGGCTGGAAACAACTCATATATCCCAAGGATACCGCCCATTGGCTTAATCAGCAGATTCCATATGAAAACCAGGCTGCCTCCTGTCAACATGCCGGCAATGGCACCAGACCTCGTGATCCTTTTCCAGAACAGTGAAAATAAAATGACAGGCCCGAAGGTTGCACCAAATCCAGCCCATGCAAAGGAGACTACCTTAAATATAATGCTCTTTTCATTTAAGGCTATGATCATGGCGATAACAGCGATGATAATCAGCGTAATTCTCGTGGTGCGTAATACCGCCTTGTCTGAAGCGTCTTTTTTGAAAATACCCTGATAGATATTCTTGGAAAATGAAGAGGCTGCAATCAACAGATAGGAGTCAGATGAGCTGATTGTCGCTGCAAGTATGCCTGCCATGATAATGCCTGCGATAAATGGAACAAAGAAATCAGTTGACAGCAATATAAAAATCTTTTCTGAATCGCTCTGGGTCAGCAAGGCATCCGGAAACAAAACCCTTCCGATAATTCCGATGGCAACCGCTGCAAAAAGAGATATGACACACCATACAACGGCAATCTTTCTTGATCTGCCCAGTTCATCCGGGTTTTTTATAGCCATAAACTTGATCAAAACATGGGGCATGCCAAAGTAGCCAAGACCCCAGGAAAGGGTTGAAATGACACTGAGCAGTCCATAACGGCCTGCTTCACCAAATACAGGAATTCCACTTTGTCCGATCTGTTGAACACCATCCTGCAATACAGGCTGGGCAATGCCGAAAAACTCAAAAAAGCCCGGTATGCTCTTTGCATTTTCAATGACAGCGGATATCCCGCCTGCCGAAATCGTACCCACTACTGCTACCAGCGTCAAAGCAAAGACCATGATAATGCCCTGCATAAAATCCGATGCGCTTTCAGCCAGGAATCCACCAACAAACGTATACGCTACGACAAATAATGCACCAATTATCATCATATAAACATATTTCAAGCCAAAAAGAGTGCTGAAAAGCTTTCCGACTGTTACAAAGCAGCTGGCAGCGTAGACACTAAAAAAGACTAAGATAAACAATGCCGCAATTGTCAATATGATCTTGTTTTTTTCTCTGAATCGGTTGCTGATAAA
This sequence comes from Clostridiales bacterium, assembly GCA_012837325.1. Classification (GTDB taxonomy): domain Bacteria; phylum Bacillota; class Clostridia; order Caldicoprobacterales; family DTU083; genus DURK01. The sequence continues at coordinate 18,266 of DURK01000200.1, read as the reverse complement.
ATCAGGAATCGTTATTGCATTATCAGCAACATGAGAATAGATTCGAAGCCTTTTTGCAACAAAAAGCCAGTTTAAATAGGTACCTATAAAAAGGCCGATTGCAGTCCATATCGCATCACTCAAACCGAACCAATATGCAACCCCCGGAAGCCCCATTAACAGCCATCCGCTCATGTCCGATGCTTCAGCAGCCATAGCTGTGACCCATGGCCCCAATGACCTGCCTCCTATCAGGTAATTGTCGCTGCTTTCACTTGCTCTTCTTGCATAATATACACCGATGGCAACCACTGCAGAGACATACAATGCCATAGCAATAAAAATCTGCAGTCTTCCTGTATCCACACCCATTATTCATGTCCTCCCCTGCATACAAAAATTATAAACCTTGTAAATATGCATATTGTAATACATATTTATGCATTTGTACAGATGTCATATCCACTTTTCTATACGAGTTTCTTTCCTTTAGAAACTTGACTTAAGATTGACTGTCCGTTTTCAAAGCACTTTTACTTGCACGGTTAAAACGAAAGAAGGTAATAAAAGCAGCCATACCGCAAGCCCCTGTGAAAATAAACAATGGTGTAAAGGAGAAAATATCAATTACCGCTCCCGCCATTAACGTAACCAAGGAAGATGCGGTCAGAGTAATCATAATATTTATGCTGATATAAAGGGGAACCTGGTCTTTCGGGCAGTGATCCATGATATTGATTCCATTGCCGATGTTGTATCCGCCCAAAGACAGGCTGGACAAAGCAAAGCCAACATTGATTGCAGTCAGGCTGGGAATGGTCAGTACGATCACAGAAGCTGACATACTTAGAAATGATGCGATCGCCAGTACATATCTATGCCCCACTCGATCCCCGATCATTCCAAATAGGATGCTCCCAAAAATGTTCACGATGATACCGATGCCGGCAAACAAGGCAACCTGTTCAGATCCCGCATCATAAATCCGAATCGCGGCCAGGGAGTAAAAAGCAAGGGCAATATTGGATACGACGAGAAAGCTGTTGCCTAAAACAGAAACTGCAAATTCTTTTTGGGTCTTCAGAGCATGCGGGATTTCAGCGATGTATTTAAAGTAATTGATGGGTTGCTTTTGCACCCTTTCCGGTTTTTCCTTTATGAGGGCAAAGCAACAGGCATTTAGGAGCAGCAGAGCAAGCCCGATACCGAAAATCCAAGTATAGTTGTAGGGAAAAATCATATTCTTCAAGAGCAGTCCAATAACGAAAGCAGATCCTAAGGCGGTCAGGTTGCCGGCAGCATCAGCAAAACCCACCAGCCGTCCCCACTGATTGTCGGGAACAACCTTGGACAGGATACTCATATAAAAAGGAGAGTTACATCCTACAAACAGATTGAAAATTCCCCAAAACAGGAGAAACAAGACAACAGCAAGCATAGGATTGTGCCTGCTTATAAAAGGTATGGCAAGCACATATGCCAAAAGTGAAAAACGCTGAACAGCTAGCAGTTTAGCAAATACCTGGCTTTTTACAGGCAGGCTCATGGCGATTTGTGCAAATATCGGCTGGGATACCAAAGTACCTATGGCTGCCAGTGCGCTGGCAAGACTGATCTGAAAAGCAGATGCACCTAATTCGTTCAAAAAGTTTGGTATTACAGCATTTATGGAAAGAAAAGCCATTGCACTCACATATAAAATTGGATCCAAAAACAACAATAAATAATTCCTCTTGTCCGTGTTCATCGATTTCATCCTTTGTTATTCAATACATTCTAGTCATAAACAGCAATCCAGTCCAGTATATCAAAAAAAGTCCGGGACAGGTAGAAAAAAAGAATAATTTGTATGATTGGTATATGTTTGATATGATAAACTCAAGTTAAAGCAGGAAGGTGGTTTGCTTGTCCAGGATACGCAGCTGGCTGATGAGAAAAAATATACGCGTTATATTTGGAACAGCTGCTTTTGTTATTGCTGTTCTATCTTTCTACCTATATAACCTTTCCCATCCATTGTTTGCAATCGGTTATCCCATATCGGGCTTTGTATGTGTATATGGACTGTATTTACACCGCAAGCTGGGCAGAGAAGCTTTGCTTAATCAATTTCGCCGGCAATGGGGAAAGCCTGTTAAAATTGACAGGAATTTTAACCAGATTAAAGACAGATATCACAGCTTGAACTTGCAGGACAAAGGCTGCTGTCATCTGGATGATCAAACCTGGAACGATTTGCTTATGAACCAAATCTTTTCGGAAGCGGACCGTGCACTCACATCCTGCGGACAAGTGCTTCTATATGATATCCTGAGAAAGCCCATTGTTGACAAATCCCTATGGGAGAAACGAAAAGCAGCAATACACGCCTTTCATAATGATATTGATTTTCGTGAAAAGCTGCAAGTTATCCTCCATAAGCTGGGAAAGCAGAATAGGGAGCAGGTTGAGAGCCTGTTAACGGACGACCTCCCTGCACCGCCAAAATCTTTGGTTATATTGGAAGTCGTACCATATATCGTCCTTGTGTCCATCATGGCTGCTGTCCTTTTATTCAGTCAGAATCGGCTGGATCTCTTCCTGACACCCTTCAGCCTGATCTTTCTGCTTTCCATTCTAAATGGAATCATCAGACACAAGCTCAGGCAGGGAATAATGTCATATTCCGCTTCCATAGGATACCTGAGCAGAATCATCCATGCTGCAAAAAGCATTCAACCTTTATCCGCAATTGGCCTGGAAAAACAGTTAGATGACCTGTCAAAGGCTTATGAAGCATGCAAGGTAATCAATAACAAAGCTTATGCTCTGAATCTGGAACGAGTAGATCCTTTCGGTTTGTATTCTTATATCAATATCCTGTTCCTGATCGATGTCCGCATGTTTTTCAGAGTGATCCGCGATATTCGAAGGTATAAAAACGAGTTGATTACCCTTTACTCCGTAATCGGGGAACTGGATGCGTTATGCTCCATTGCATCCTTTCGGGATGGGTATCCAGGTATGACAGAGCCGAAGCTCTGCCATCAGGGTATCAGGCTGGAAGCCAAAGACATGATCCATCCATTGGTTGATCATCCCGTTGCAAACTCCATAACCTTAAGGGAAAAAGGCGCATTGATAACCGGATCCAATATGTCAGGCAAATCCACTTTCTTAAGGTCAGTGGGCACAAATGTGGTATTGGCTCAAACCATCTGCAAAACCTTCACTTCGGAATATCACAGCTCCTTCTTTCAGATATCCACCTCCATCAGCCAAAGTGACAATCTCCTTGGAGGAAAGAGCTACTACCTGGCAGAAGCAGAAGCCCTGTTGAAAATGCTGAATGGAATCCAGGATGATTTGCCCGCTATCTGCATTATTGATGAGATCTTTCGAGGAACCAACTCAAAAGAACGGATTGCTGCAGCCAGTCAGTTCCTCAAATACATGTCCAAATTGAATGCTCTGACGATCGTTGCCACGCACGATATCGAGCTTACAGATCTTGTAAAGGATGGTTATGATATATACTATTTTGCTGAGAATGTAGGCAAAGAAGGGCTCGTCTTCGATTATCACTTAAGGAAAGGCGTCTCTCCAACCAGAAACGCCATTAAAATTCTTGATTACCTTGGGTATCCAAAGGAAATTGTTGACAAAAGCTTTGAGCTGGTAAACCAATAATGTCTTGATGTTGGTTTCTTTTATCCTATCCTGAGTCTGCGACAAAGACCGATCACAGTATGCTTTTACTTCTTCATTTCACATCCTATTTTTCACTGCCTAAGAGAGTTAATTTCGAATAATTTATCATTTGCAGCCATAACATTATATACATGTACCTTCTGATGACGATCAGGGGCTGGCAGCCAACATCTCAAATGCCGAAAGCATTCGGTAAAGAATGGTGTGATTAACTGCCCGGATGGTAATACGCTGCCTATGGAGCAGGCGTAACAATGGTGATATACATGGGTATCGACTTTGTATACTGGTGCAGGTGGATGATATGATATTAGAGTTTATAGCGGTAACCGGATCCGGTAAAACATACCTTTGTAACTTGTTGAGCACTTATCTTAAGGAAGCATTCATACTGGAAAAAATACTGATTTACACAGCGGACGATCTATGGAAAGAGATGGACAAAACAAAATCAGCTGTTATAAACAAATTCATAAGAGTGTTTAGGAGAATTCATTGCGTATTCAGCTTACCTGTAATGAAATTATTGCTGAATATCCTGCTTTCTTCCGGCAGGTGGTCTGAAAAAAAACAAAAGATCATCTATTATCTCAGTATCATTAACATTTATCGAATCATACGGAGAATGGTTAACAGAAACAAGTCAGGAGACATCGCATTTATACTGGATGAAGGTATTTTTCATGCATCGGAAATTTTCATGGATCATTCTGCAGCCAATCAGCCCTGCGAGCTTCTGTCTGCTTATGAGAAAGCCGTAAACCGCATTCAATATATAAAATACAACGACTTTAAAAGAATTTATATCTTTGTCGATAGTACGATCTGTGATAATTTTGGCAGGTTGAATAACAGGCCGGAGGGCTGGCCGGCTTTGATGAAAAATCTGTCCAGCGAGGAAAAAACCCAAGCCCTGGCTGTATTTCAAGCCAAGGTTGATCAAATAAAAAGCTATTTATCAGCCGGAAGTTCTCCATGCTTCAGCTTGGATAACACTTCCTGGACAAATGACTTTAGCGACAGCTTCAGAAAAATCAAGGGGATCATCCATGCTGAACGAAATTTGACGGCTGCATCTGATACCAGATACAGGAATGAGTAGGAGTGAAATGAATTGGGCGAACCTTTGGTCAGTGTGATTGTACCGGTATACAATACCCTGCCTTACCTTGATATGTGCCTGGCGAGTATCAGGAATCAAACATATCGGAATATTCAGCTGATTATCGTCGATGACGGATCTACCGATGGTTCATCCGAAATTTGTGACAAACATGCAAGAGATGATGCTAGAGTATTGGTGATCCATGAACAAAACAGCGGAGTATCCTCTGCCAGAAATACAGGCTTGAGCGTTAGTACAGGCTCTTTTATCATGTTTGTCGACAGTGATGACTGGATTGATGAAAATACCATAGAAGAACTGATTAAGCTTCAGAAAACCTCCGATTATGACATCATTCTATTTGGATTCTATAAGGAAAATGTCCGGCTCGACCAGGTAACCTTGATAAGAAACACCAATCAGTCCTATAAAAGGAAAGAGGAGCTGACTCTAAAAATACCGTCAATGATAGAGGATGGCAGCCTGCATCAGCTTTGGAACAAATTCTATAAAGCCAGTATATTGAGAAACAACAATTTATTCTTTACAGACTGGCTGAACCTTGCAGAGGATGCCTTATTTAACTACCATGCCTTCTTGAAAGCCGATTCACTTTACATTACAGAAAAGTGCTTCTACCATTATATGATGCGTGAAAATTCCCTCGCCCATAGATATCATCCTATGAAATACAAAATGCTGATATATGTCAATGATCGTCTGCAGGAATTGATCAAGGCAGGTGCCGATTACAAAAATTACAAGCCTTCTGCAGACCTTATCCGATTCAAAAGCCTTTTTTCGAGTATTTCCGACCTCTTCCATCAGGACTGCACTCTGACACGAAAAGATAAAAGAGTATTCCTGCAAAAAATAGTAGATAACGAAAGCAGCTTTCCTTACATTCTTGACAACAGACTTCACCGCATCCTCTTATTTATACTTCGCACTCAGAGCATATCCTTGATATATCTTGCTGCATTCCTGATCTATAAGCTCCGTCAAGCATTCCGTGCTTCTTTCATGGCAAATCATCCCGCATGGAGGAAAGACATGAAAACCAAATTCAAGAAAAAGCTGTTGAGCTTGGCAAGCCGGACTAAAGCAGGTAAAGCAGCCTGGACCCTTTTGAGCAAGCTCAAGCATGGTCTGCACCGAAAAAGACGAACAAGATGCGTGACTGAGTTTTTTGAACGATTAAAGGAAACCAATTGCAGGTATGTTGTTCTTCGCTGGTTTGACAATCTGCCTGTACTTCGGTATGCAGATGACATGGATATTCTGGTACATGACGATGATATCGAAATCATGGATAGCTTGCTGCACCGCTGGATTTGGAAGGAAAGCATTCCCTGTGATGTATACAGTGTCAATGGTTTACCCGGATATGACTATAAAGGGACCGCCTGCTTTCCTCCCCCAGCTGCGGAAAGGATGCTTCAAAGAGCGGTTGTAAATCAGACAGGAATTCGTATTCCCTCAAAGGAAGACCATTTTTACAGCCTGGCCTTTCATGTTTTGTATCATAAGGGTTCTATATCCGGGTTACCGGTAAGCAGGAGTGTCCCCCCGCGATATGTTAACAAAAGGCATGATTATACAAAAATACTGGGTGAAATGGCAAAAGAGCTGGGACTGAATATTGAGATAAACATGCTGTCCTTGGATCGCTTGTTGAAGGCTCAGGGATGGGGTCTGACGAAACCCATGCTGGAAAAGTATGATCTGGAAAAGGAACTTCATTTATGCTGAATCGAATCAAGCGATATATTAAGGATAAGAAAGAGAAAAGATCCTTCTTTAATGGATATGCAAATTTTATGTGCCCGGGTGTTTATGTTTTTGATGATTCCTTTACCTATTTTTATCGGAAAAACGATCCGGCTGTTTTCAGACACCTGGATCACAACTATACCAAATTGATGCTTAAAAGATGCTTCCTTCGAAAATTAACATCCTGTCTTCTGAAGATCTTTTTCCTTCGCCCGGTTCAGCTTGAAGAAAAAAAGCAAATAGGGCACCCGGGGTTTCAAGGCAGCTTGTTTCTGATTGGCAGTCAGGGAAAAGAACATAAGGTGTTTGATTTAAATCACAATCGAGTTCTGCGGTTATATTCTGACAGACATGCTTTCAACAAAAAGCTCCGGCTTTATGAGCAATTGAAAACATATTTTTTAATGCCATCTATACTGGAATACAACAGCAAGGAACTCTATGTTGTTGAGAAACTGATCTCTGCCAAGCATACCGGTCAATGGAGCAAATCAGATTATCTGGATGTTATTCTTGATGTTTTCCATAAGGAGACATTGTACTTGATGGAATGTAAAAGCAAAAAAGCCTATATTTTGAAAGGCATGCAGGATTTGTTGGCAGACTTAAACAAAAATAGTCCTATTGTAGAATTCCTGCTGAGCAAGCTGAGCTCAAGCACACTGGAATTGGAATTTCCCTTTGTTAAGCTCCACGGAGACTTATGGTCATCAAACATATTGTTTGGGAAGTGCGTCCCACATGAAATCTATTATATTGACTGGGAGAAATCTCGTTCCTATGTTTTCTTTTATGATCTTTACTACTTGATGCTCAATGAGTGTTATATAAAGTCAAATTACCTATATGCAGAAAAATATATGGACGGGGAATTTGACAAGCTGTTGGAAGCAGTTTACCAGATATTTGGAATGGACTTTGAACCAAATCGCAGAATAGACTATCTATACATTACATTATTGAATCAATACAAGGAAAGATGGACGCTTAAGGGAAAGAATGAAGAAAGGAAAATCGGTAAGCAATGGAAGCTCATAATCCAAAGAATCGAAGAAATGACAGATCAGCCCGGCCAATCAAAGTGCTGCAGAAGCTATTTGCCTACACCTGGAATGTAATGAGAAATATCCTGATAAGCAGCAATATCTGTATTTTAGGCATGGATGGTACCGGGAAAACCAGTGTTGCTCAGGGGCTGAAGAAAATGATGGGAGATCAGGCAGAAATTCAATATATGGGCTCCAAAATTTATATCACTCTGTACGCTCGAAAAAGACTCAGCAAAGCAATGGAAAGAGAAGCCGGGATTTTGAGAATCGCACACCTGACAGCTGGCTTGTTTGAGATGTGGTACCGGGTCATCCGCCACTGGCCTTACGACAAGCGGGTAATATTCGACCGCTATGCCTGGGAAAGGTATCTATTTTTGCACGGTATAGACAGGGTAATAGGAAGAATGCTGTATCGAACCTTGTTTCCAAAGCCCAGGCATATCTTCTATCTTTATTGCCCAGCCGAGTTGTCCTTTGCCAGAAAGAATGACATACATGACAAAGCAAAATTTGTGAAAAAAAAGGAGCTCTATGACAAAGAGTTTCTGAATCACAAACACATTATGGCGATTAATACAGCGGTAAACGATGTAAATGCAACCCTTGATTTGATTGCAAAAGTATGCAGTAAGGTTCCTGAAGTCAACCTGACAAAAAAAACGAAAAGGAAAAATAGAGGACTGAAATGAAAAAACATATTCTTGTTTTAATGGCTGCAATTGTCCTTTCCAAGGCTGCTGCCTTTGCCAAGGATATGGTTTTATCTTATTATTATGGTGCATCAGAAATATCAGATGCGTATCTTGTCTCTTTAACGATTCCAATTGTGATATTCGGCATGATTGGAACGGGTATAGCAACCGGCTATACACCTTTATACAACGAAATTGTCAGAGAGCACGGACCTGCCAGAGGCGTTCGGTTTACGAATCATTTGATAAATCTTACCCTGATCGCTTGTACCATACTTTTTCTTCCGGTATTGGCTTTCCCAAAAATCGTCGTACGGATGTTTGCTTCCGGCTTCAGCAGTACAGCAATGGACACAGCCGTAACCTTTACCAGGATCAGCATCATCGGAATCTACTTCATTGGCATCTTCTATGTTTTCGAAGCCTTTCTGCATCAAAACGGAAGCTATTCCATATCAGGATTTTCTGCTTTACCAGTTAATTTGCTGGTTATGGCTGCAATTGCAATAAGCGTAAAAACAGACAAGCTGGTATTGTCCATAGGCAGTGTAATTTCAGTTATTCTGCACACGCTTTCCCTGATTTATTTTTCCTATCGAAAAGGATACCGGTATCATTTCGGGCTGGATTTCAGGGATACCTATTTGAAAAAAATGATCCTGCTTGTCTTACCCTTGATAATTGGATCTTCTGCTTATCAAATCAATCAAGTTGTTGAAAGGACGATTGCATCGCAAATCGCTGTGGGAGGAATCACAACCCTGAGCTATGCACAAAAGCTGGTAAGCTTCATAAAGGATATTTTCGTATTATCCATTGTAACTGTCCTGTACCCGAATATATCCAGAATGGCGGCAGGCAGCCATATGATCAGCTTCAAGAAAACAGTTTCTGATGCAGCTGTCGGCATTTGTCTGTTGATGATACCCTCCACCATAGGGGTTATGATCTTTTCAAAGCCCATCATAGAACTGCTTTTCCGCAGGGGCGCATTTGATGCAAATGCTGTTTCCATGACATCCGAAGCCTTGTTTTTCTATTCCTTGGGGATGACAGCATTGGGTATCCGATCCGTCTTAGTCAAAGCATTCTATTCCCTGAAGGATGTGAAAACCCCGGTAAAGAATTCAGCCATCAGCATTGTATCCAACATCCTGCTGAATGTCCTGTTGGCCAAATCCTTTGGGATAGCTGGGTTAGCCCTTGCATCCAGCATTTCCGGGGGACTGGCCGTGTCATTATTGTATTTCAGTCTTAAAAACAAGATCGGTCCTATGGACATCAAAAGCTTTGCCGCAAGCTTATTGAAAATTATTCTGATATCCCTGGGGATGGGATTGGCCGCAAAACTGTTCTTCGAAATATTAAAAACCATTCTCAATCAAAACCTGTCACTCCTTCTGTCTGTGTTTTTGGGAGCCGCCTTTTATCTGGCAGGCATTTCCTATTCCAAAATAGCCATGGTTGATACAATGAGAGAGCTGCTCGCAGCCAAAATAAAAAGCCTGTCACGTCTGAACACCTGATACCCGGTAATTGGAGCTGTGCAACGCTTTTTCCAGACGTTTTAAATTCAGCTTTTGCACAATCGGGTAAGGCAGGAATAATAGAACCAGCGGCTTTAGTGCTAAGATTCTCATCCAAAATGGCAGGTCCAGTCTCTTACATGCATCCAACCGTATCCTGAATTCAGACAGTCTGAATTTTCTTTTTCTGCGCTTATAGGAGTGTTTATCAACCCTGTAATAATACAGTGGTTCTCTGATGTTATGAAAAATATAACCCTTCTCGAAGAACTTGATCCACAGGTCATAGTCTTCAAGCCTCTGCCTTGTAAACCTATTGTCAGAATAACCGTTCACGCTGATTAGTATTCTTTTTCTCATCATAACGGTGGCATGAATTACGGGTATTTCCTTCGCCATGCACTTTTTTTCCGGTTCACTATCCGGCATCCGAAGACCCCAAATACCCGAATCATCAAATACGAAAGCCCCTGTACCGCATATGTCGCATTTGTTATCCTCCACAACCCTGAGCTGCTTTTCAATTTTATCATGCGCCATAAGGTCATCCCCATCGTGTCTCATGATGTATTCACCCTCTGCATGCCCCAGACATCTATTTAAGGTCCCAGCCAGTCCCAGGTTTTCCGGATTGCGGATAACAGTCATCCTTTTGTCCTTCACAGCATACTCCATGGCAAGCTCATAAGTCCTGTCTACTGATCCATCGTCACACATAATAAGCTCCCAGTTCTCATATGTCTGGCTGATAATGGAATCAAGGGCAGGCCCCAATGTTTTCTCACAATTGCAGATGCCCATGAGGATAGATACTTTCGCAGACATTTGTTGATGCCTCCCTTATACGGGTTACATTGGATACAAATATTCCAAAGAAAATCCAGAACATCCTGGCATTATTCAAGGATATGGCCAAGGATCCAGTTAAAAAAACGATCAAAATATCTCTCGTAATAATTGTTACAGCTGAATGCATCTTTTTCCTCAGTACAGCTCCGCCTATCAAGAGGAATATGGAAGTAAACAGTATGGAAGCCGGCAGGACTCCCCACTCGCTGAAAAGCTGCAGATAGATATTGTGTGCGATGGAAGAAGTACCGTATAATTGTTTGGCAAGACCCGAATAAGTTCCCAACCCTATTCCAAATATCGGTGATCGTTGAATCAGATTGACGGCCACCGTCCACGTCTCATCCCTCTGGGAGCCCATGCCGGAAACGGCATTGCCGAAGTCGGTAAAAACAAGTTGCAGCCTGTCAAAGGCAGGAATCAGGGATGACAGGTATCGAGTCATTTTTTCAGTAACAGCTGACGGATTCAACAGCAAAAGAGCTGAAGCCATTAAAACGAATATACCGGAGACCAGGGTGCCTGCTTCAATCCTTTTCTGAAACAAGGTTTCTGCCATCCGAAATATTAGATAAACAATCAGTGTAATCAGCCCAGTTTTGGATCCGGAAGCCAGTATGGAAAATAGTAATACGGATTGAATACAGGCTTTACCAATTGGTTTGAAGCGTGCTTGCCGGGTAAAGTATACAAAAGCAGAAATTTGAACAATAGAAAAATAGTTCGGATCGTTCATCAAACCTCTTAACCGACTCCCTCCAAAAAAGAAAGCATCGGTTAAAAAACGTATTTGGAAAGCTGCTAGCAGCCCACCCAGCAACCCTATACAAAATGCAGCGATGGAGTACCATTTGACAATGGGTTCATCCACTTCCAGCAAGGACAAGCTGTATCCTAGTGTAAAGTAAATAAACACGACCATGAGCTTCAAAGAATCGACAATTACAGATGACAACCTGGGCAGGAACATAAAATGGGCAGGAACATAAAAAAGAGATGTAAACAAGGTATGAACGATCAATATGACATAATAAACAGTTGGACACCGTAACAGCTTGAACTGATTTTTAAATATCAGATATATGGTCAGCAGTGCACAAAAGACATCTGAGAAGGAAAAGTTGATACCCATCACCGTATTTGCCTGGTTTAAGAAAACAGCAATCAATACAGCAAACAAAACAACAAGCTTGTCAGGGCGTTGATGCTGCCCAACAGGCTTCGCGTAATATTCTGACACCCTCAGTCACCACCCTTTCCCAGCCACTTGCACAACTCCCCTATGGGGCAATTATCCAGCTCCTCATCGTCAATTTTCCGGCGCACATAAGCAAAGATTTGATCCAAGCCAAATAGAAGGCCATCCGGATCGGATGCAAGGTTATGCGGGTGGAACCACAAATGAAAGATCTCCCCCCTGTCTATTGCTCGGTCAATCCCTTTTATGGCCTTTCGAACCCGGCTGGAGACAGGTATGAGTCTGCGAAACCCGCTTCGAGACAGATACAGCATGTTCCCAGCTGTATTGCACAAACCATATTCATCGATATAGGGCAAAGATGTACCAGGTCCAATGCGCAAAAATTCATCTGCCAAATGACATATTTGATGCAGTCGTCTGCTTTTTACAGAGTTGTACCACTCATTGCCCTTTCCCCGATAAGCGGTAAAACCGTATTTCTTCAATAGAGGCCTGTGGCCTATGGAGTTCCGGGGATAAATAAATGTTGACAAGATTATCCCATGGGACTTTGCCGTTTCTACACATGCAGCAAGATCCGATTCTGCGCATGCCTCGGAGCATCCAGGATCTCCATAGATGATGTGGCTGAAGCTATGGCATGCTATTTCATGCTCAGGCTGTGCCCTGAGAATCTGGTGCAGGATATCGGTACCGTACCAAATCGGAGCTTCCCTGATATTGGCAGCAGGATCTTCGGTAAACCAATCCTTGTCATACCAGCTGAACCGGGGCCGGACAACATTTTCATGCTTCTTACCCTGCGCCGGGCTGCATTTCTCCAGCATCAGATGCCCAACAAATGCAAATGTGGCTTTAATCTGATACCTTTCCAAGAGACCTAGCAGCCGAGAGAGACAGACACGGGTATTTGCAAAATCAGCCTTCAGCTTCTCTGTCAGCCCCAGGTCAAAGCTGCCCCAGGCCAGTTCCGTGTCAAGACTTAATAGAAAAGTACCTTTCCTGACTGCCATTCTTTACTCCTTTAAACTTATTTTGTAGGTGCTTTCTCCCTGTTCATCCACTAGTTTGATCCCTGTTATTCTTTCTTTCTCACATAGGAAGCTGATCTGTTTTCCATTGTATATTTGCTTTATAACAAAAGTCTGTACTCCAAGAGGCAAAACCGACAATTCCCTGAAGGTGTATTCTCTAACCGAAGTTGACTGAAGCCCTTCAGCAGGGCATCTGACAAGGATCCCCTTCTTATCATTGTACGACTGCACGATTCTCCCTTTTCGAACCCGAACCAGGACTCTCCCGATCTTCTCGTTCCACCCATATTTTCTGCCAAGCAATTTGAGTGTTGTCAGCAGCTTCATCAGTAAGACAGTAATTAAAACAAAGGGGTTATGCCCGAAGCGGAATACAAATGAATAATTATTGGTATAACCATCAGCCCATCTTTCCTTGTATTCTTGTGTACCTAAAGAAAAGTCAAAACATTTGATTTCCTTTTCATCCAGTATCCTTTTAAAAAGCTTCATCAAGTGTACATGCCCCAATGAGAAGCACCGAAAAGCAATGTGGTAACCAGGCACATAATGGATCAGGGTTTTATCTTGCTTCAGGGCAAATAAAAAGGATACCACAACGCCATCTATACAAAGCAGTGACAGATTCAGCATGCCCAGCCTGGCATACTCTTGAAACAATTCCCTGTAAAATCCGGAAAAAGCAGCATCGCTATACTTGCTGCTGTTCCATTCATTCCGGAACCTGAGCTCATGGATTGCAAAAGTCTGCTCCAATAAGCCCTTATGGGTTTCATAGTCCCTTGCATTACATATGCGAATAAACTGCACATTTCCTATGCGTTGAAGCTTATGCTCGAAGCTCCTCATTTTAGAACGTCTCTTACTTTTTTTAAAATGCCTTTTGAAAAAGGCATCCCAACCCCCTTCCATTTTGACATATGGGCATGGATATTGGTAAAAGCGATAACCCCGCATAAAGTGAAGTTCAGAAAGCTTTGCACACAAAATCGAGTAATCCTGAGAAGTATCATTGATATCCTCTAACTGAAGGATCGCTCCTCCCATTTGTTCTTTGAAATAACGAAAGACCTCTTGATAAACCTCCTGCTTTCTGTTTTCTTGTACAGGTATACTTAGATAATTGCTTTTATGGGTGCCGAATATCCGGTAGACTATCGTAGGCATCAAACGATTTTCTCGATACACAAGGGGCAGGAATCCTATCATTTCATCCCGCTCCTGAAAGACGAGTATTTTCTCCTTGTCCCTGGGTGCAAAATATCTCTTCCATAGTGACAGCCACTCATATGTGAAAAAAGGATTGACCGGCTGCTTACCTTGAAACTCCAGGATACTGCATGCGCACTCCTCCAGGGAATCATATTCTGCTATTTTCAGATCCATGACAGGATTCTCATTGCTCAATCTGTGTCTTTGTTTCGGCATAAACCTCTCATAAACAGCCTTCATCTCATGCAATACCCCTTCAAGCGCATAATCATGAATATACTCATAGCTTCTTTTGCCAAACCTTTGCCTTAATTTTTCAGACTGATACAATTGTTCCACAGCATATGAAAAGCCGACAGCATCATCAGGATCAACAACAAACCCATTTTCCCCGTCCATTACCAAATCCCGGTTGCCCCTGCAGTCCGTAACCACCAAAGGCAATCCAGATGCCATTGCTTCCATAATGTTTACAGGCAGGCCTTCCCGTCTGGAGGATGAAACGGCAACATCAGCCATCTTTACAAGGTCGGGAATATCATTACGAAATCCCAGAAATACAACATTTTCTTCCAACCCCCATCTGAGTACCTGCTCCCTGTAATCAGAAGCTGAATCCCCTTCTCCTGCCAGCAGCAAGGTAACATTCATACCTTTGTCTTTCAACAGCTTTACAGCTTGTATAAGCAGATCCTGATGCTTGTTCCGATTCAGCTCCGCTGCGAAAAACAAGATGAAATCACTGCCCGCATAACCAAGCTTCCTACGGACTCGCTCCTTTTCTTCTTCTGTCTGCAGCGTAAATTTAGTTAAATCTACGCCAATGCCATGGATATAAAAAACCGAATTGCTTCTTCTCAGCTTCATTTTTCTGGCGGACTGATAGTCCTCCCTGTTCATGGTGATCAATCCATCTGTCCATCGTGAAGCCAGCTTTTCCATGTAATAATACAGAATCCAGTTTTTCAGCGGTGCCCCCTTGAAGAAGTGAAACCCATGAGCAGTATATAAAACAGTCAAATCAGAGATGTTTCGGCAGGCAGCCCTGGTAAAAAACGAGGCAACCGGTGTATGAGTATGAACCATGGCATAGCCTCCGGACAACACCAGTCTTTTAATTTCCTTTGCGGCTGTGTAATTATCCTTGTGGAATGGAGTTCTTTGGAATGGTACTTGATAAATAGCAACCCCCAGCTCTGACAAAACCGGGCTTGGCTCCCGTACAACACGACAAGCAATATCAACCTGGTTACCCATTGCTATTAATTGCTTTATATGCGGAATCAAGAAATCGTTTATCGCATTGGATAATGTTGTTACAACCAATATTCTCAATGTTATCCCCTACTCAGCATTTCATTTATACTTTTATAGAGCCTTCATGTTTCTGCGCTCATAATCGAAATCCGGAATGGAAATTCTTTCCGTATCTGTCTGAGCAATCAACCTATGAATTGTTAATACCATGATGACTAGATCCAGCTTCAATGAAATTTTTTCTACATACTCCAGATCGTAACGGAACTTATCCTCCCAACTGATGGAGTTTCGCCCGTTTACTTGTGCCCAGCCTGTTATGCCGGGCAGAACATCATGTCTCTTCATTTCTCTTTTCGAATAGTACGGCAGATATTCAGCCAATAGAGGTCTGGGGCCGATAAAACTCATATCACCGCGTAATATATTGATCAATTGAGGCAGTTCATCTATACTCGTTCTCCTCAAAAGACTTCCCACCCTGGTCACTCGGTCGTAATCAGTTAAAAATCTATAATTTTCTTTTGACTTGTCCAGCATCGTTCTGAATTTGTATACACAAAATATCTTTCCATTCTTACCAACCCTTTTCTGCAAAAAAAGTGCTGGTCCTTCGGATTCCAGCTTTATGGCTATAGCAACCGCAAGCAAAATCGGCAAGGTTACCACCAGCAAAATGCAGGCAAAAACAAAATCCAGGAATCTCTTTACATAAAGGTATTTTTTCATACAAATCTTCCTATATCTCATTTTTACATACTAAAAGATATCTAAAAAGAAATCAGGTAGTAGTATAATATATGTATATGCAGGATACTCTGTTTTTTAAGCCTGTTTTTTTGCATAAGGAAATCTCTGCTTGTATAACTCTCTACGGCAGCGATATGCACGATTTCACATCGTAACGGTCGTGTTTCCGATATCATTTGGAATCAGCAGACTTGTTCAACAAAGCGCCAAGAATCCTTCCCTCTGCATACTGGATCAGCTTGACAGCTTTCAAAGACATTTTTCTGTCGGATTCCTTCGCGGAGACAACCATCAAACAACCATCCGTAAGCTGAGAAAGTACCTGGGCTTCAGTAAACAGCCCGACCGGCGGAGTATCAATGATGATATAATCAAATTTTTCTTTCATATTTGTTAACAAACTTCTCATACCATTAGAGGAAATGAGTTCAACCGGATGAAGGGTGCTGAATCCGGCAGGCATCAGATATAAGTTCCTGAATTTGCTTCCATATATTGCATCGATCAAATCGCTGTTCCCGATTAGGAAATTCGACAAGCCCACTCCGTTTAAAGAAAAGATATCATGTATACTGGGACTTCTCAGGTCACAGTCAATCAACAGGGTTTTTTTACCGCCCTGTGCCAAAGATATGGCCAAAATAGAAGCGATGGTCGTTTTGCCTTCCTGATGCCGGGGGCTGGTAACAACAATCGATTGAATTCCCAATTTCCTTGATTGGAATAAGAAATTCGTCCGGAATGCCCAAACAAAATCTGATGAAGAGTACTCGTTTCTCTTAATCAAATTTAATATATCGTTTTCCGATTTCTTATACTTCGGAATGGACCCTAGAACAGGAAGATTCAATAATTTCTCAACATCCTCTTCAGATGCAATGGTATCATCAAAATATTCTACAATTAATACAATCGAAATAGCAGCCAAGAGACTGATGATAAAGCTTACCAAGTAGAACAACACATTGCTTAATGTATCTATTGTATAGGGTCCGACCTTTTCCAGAATTTTGATTTTATAAGCAGGGTAAATACGATGTGCTTCCTGAATGAAAATTTCTGTAATGGTATCCAAAACAACCTTTGCCTGATCAGAGTTGTCCCATTTTACTTTTATCTCCATGAACTGTGTCTTTGGCTGCGGGACTCCCTGGATACGGTTTTTGAATTCACCTACTGATATGTCAAGATTCAGGGTATCGATTGTTTTTTCTGCGACAACATTCGTCTTTAGCAGCATAACATAGGTTTGCATATAGTTTTGTATATGAACTATATCATCTATCTTAAACTGTGTTTCTTCAAATTCCAATGCATTGCCGATGATAACACTCGCTCTTGCCTCATATACCGGCTTCATCAACTGAATTCTATAAAAAATCGAAGCGATTAAAGCTGTGATAACAACTGCAAACAGAATACGTTTTCTCTTTATCATGATTGTGAAAATATCCTTGAACTCAATATAAACCTTCGTACCCTCCATAAATCGTCCCCCCGAACCCTGCACCTTAGAAACGACGAATCAAATTAAGAATATGATTGTACTCAATTACATTACACAAGTATAAGTGATATTTTGATATATTAGGTCAGATTATAAAACTTGCATTGCCAAATAGCAGCTTAAAAAGAGGAATGATTTCATTCAACCTGCGAGATGCAAGCTTAAATAAAAAATGAATGATCATAACACTGAAGCAAATCACAAGGAACATAAGCAGAAAACATAAGTATATCTTATACTTTTCATTTTTTTCTGATAATGCTTTCATTTCGTCCAACATCATACCAACCTCAATAAGCTTGTCATAATCACTTATATAAATCTTATGTATTTCCTGAATTATTATGTATCATAATGATATTTATCTCATTGATGTGATAGAATGCTTTTTTTGTATTCTTATGGTTTGTCTGTCCCATATCTATAAAATGGCAAAAAAAACACCCAATATCATAAGCGATATTGAGTGTTTCTTAATCCGGCAACGTCCTACTCTCCCAGGCGGTCTCCCACCAAGTACCATCGGCGCTGAAAGGCTTAACTTCTGTGTTCGGTATGGGAACAGGTGTGACCCTTTCGCCATCGTCACCGGATATTGCCCGGCTGTACTTAGACAGCCGGTATAAACTTATGGGCGTT
>DURK01000199.1 GCA_012837325.1 Clostridiales bacterium | reverse complement strand
CAAAGACTGGCGACGCCGGCAATGTCCGGTTCCGGTAAAGCCCCTTCCAGTTTTTCAACACCAAGCAGAAGGCCGGTAATCAAAACCCCAAGGATCGCTCCTGTCGAAGAAATGCCAACCAGTCCAAAGCTGTCAGCTTCGCTCATCTTGCTGTCTTTTTTTATAGCAGATATCCCGGCTGCCAATGCCAACATAAAAGGAACTGTAATCGCACCTGTCGTAGCTCCGGAAGCATCAAACGCAATGGCCAGAAAATCAGATGATGAAAATATGGAAAGAATGAAAATCAATCCATATGCGGCAGTAAACACATATTTTAGTCGGATTCCCCGGAGAATACGCAGCATTCCCAGCGTCATCATCACTCCAATCCCGATAGAAACAGCTACTACCATCAATATGTTGTCAAACTGGCCAGAAGTCACGCTGTCGACTTGTTTTGCAAGAATATGCAGATCCGGCTCTGCGTAAGAAATGAAGAAGCCCAAAATCAAACTTATTGTGATAACCACCGCATAACTGTTCGAATGCGTCATCGTGTTTCCAATATTATGCCCAATGGGTTCAAGACCCTGATCGATTCCGAATAAAAATACCGTAAGTCCGATAATCACCAGGACAGAACCGATTAAAAAAGCAGACAACATGCTTGGTTCCAAAGGGCTTATGGTAAAATGGAGTATCAAAACAATTATTGTAATCGGCAATACGGAAGCCAGCACCTCTTTTAATTTGCCTTTTAGTTCATTCAAATCATCACCTCTATGTAACATGTCTTATCTTTGTGTCAATATAACTTACATATTCTTCCCTAGTAAACGAAAAACAAAAAATAAAAACTTACCAATCCATTATAAAATCTGCTATTATGGTTGTCAATGCACCTATCCGATGTGGAACAAACCCAGACAAATCATTTGAAAAAGGTCGAACTAAATTAAACCTGCATCGAGCATTTCCGAACAATGCTTTTCATCTCTTCCCAGTTGTTTTCCATATCCAAAACCAGCTTGAACTGAGTGCGGCAGCGATCCAGGTTGTGTCCTTCCCTATGCACCTTGAAATAGGTATCTCCCAACAGATAATCAGTCAAGAAACGAATACCGCATTCAAAGGTCATCAATTTTGCACCCATTGGCAGATTTTCAATTTCATAGGAGTTTAATACACTGCCGGCAACTTCCAGATAACCCCTTGTATAAACCTCAAACAATTCCAATTCAAAATTCACCTTGGCGAGATCTCTTTCATCTTCTGCCGCATAAGTCGCACCGAATCGAATGGAATCACCATAATCATACAGCGAAAGTCCAGGCATAACGGTATCCAGATCAATGACACATATCCCTTCTCCTGTCTTCTTGTCAATCAGTACATTGTTCAATTTGGTGTCATTGTGAGTTACCCGCAGCGGCAGCTTTCCGGCTTTTTGCAGGTCAAGCAGCAGATGAGTATCCTTTTCCCGGGAAACAGCAAATTCTATTTCCTTGGCAACTCCTCTTGCCCGCCCGCAAACATCCTTTTCAACTGCTTCTTTGAATTTTGCAAATCTAGCTGCTGTATTGTGAAAGTCAGGAATGGTTTCATGAAGGGTCTCTGCTGGATAATCCGCAAGCATCTGCTGAAACCTGCCAAAGGCTTTTGCTGATTGATAGAAATCGCTTTTACTCTCAACCTGGTTGTAGGTTAAGGTATCCTCAATAAAGTGATAACACCTCCAATAACCACCATCCCTATCACAATGCCAAAAACGACCAGTCCTTGTCGGAATAAGAGTTAAGGTTTCTCTTAAGGGATCTCCACTGCTTTTACGTATCAGGTTTCCAAGATAGGTGGTAACACCTATGATATTCTTCATTAGCTCAATGGGGTTCTGGAACACTTTGGTATTGATCCTTTGAAGGATATAGCGCTTGATACCATCTTGGCCACGCTTACATTCAACCGCAAAGGTATCATTGATGTGACCGCCTCCATAAGGCTGTGCATCCAGAACTCTTCCCTTCAACTGAAACGCATCAGCGGCCTCAAAAACAATGTCTTGTGTTAATTTACTCATTGGTCAGTCCTCCCAGAGTTTTTGCGGGTATAATCCCATCTTCTGCATCTGCTGCAGAGCAGCAGCCACCTTGGGCTTGTCTTCCCTGTAGGTTACTCCATACCACTTATCTGGAGTATGCAAAACCTTTGCTGTTGCCCTTTCCTCCTTTAGAAGAGCATCCACAACCGAGGGGAGAAAAAATTCTCCCTTTAAAGGATTTTCCTGGAGTACACGATCTAGAAAGATCGGAAACTTTCGCTCTAATTCTGCCAGAAATCCAGCGGAAAAACCCCAGAAATTCATGGATACAATGCTGCCTGCAGGAATGACAGTCCAGTTTTTCCCATCATCCGTGTATTGTGATTTCCCATCTCTTTTTTCGATACGAGTTCGCTCATTGATATCCTGAAGGTATCCGTCCTCGCTTACCTCACAAACACCTCTTGCAACATGACCATGTTCTGTCATGGTATTCTCCAAAGTATACCCCACCATGGCATATCGATGCTTTTCAT
>DURK01000198.1 GCA_012837325.1 Clostridiales bacterium | reverse complement strand
GATGTAGTTTTTACCAATATAGGAGGGAAAACAATGAAGGTTTTGTTTCAAATCAGACCAGGATACCGGGACGGTCCTTCAGGGGACAGTATTCAGATGTTTATGACAAAAATCCACCTGGAAAGGCTGGGTGTAGAAGTGGACATCAGCTCCCGCCCTGATATCCATTTAAGTGAATTTGACCTGATACATATCTTCAATTGTACTCGTGTTCCGGAAGCCTATGCATTTTATAAAAATGCAATACACCAAAAAAAGAAAATTGTTTTGTCTCCTATTTTCATCGATATGCGTGAATATTATCGTGGTCGTCCCGACAGGCTGGCTGCCTGGAGAGCGGAAAATATCCTCCGAAGGGAAATGTTTCAAGGCAGTCACATGCTTTTGCCCAATTCGAAGAAGGAATGGGAGTGGATAAAAGAGATACTCATGGTAAATACGATGGCCAAAGTCATCTATCATGGAGTGAACCCGGTTTTCTTTGAGGCAGACAAAAGCTGGTTTATAGACAAGTTTAAGCAGCAAGATTACATTCTTTGTGTAGGCAGGCTGTCACCGATTAAGAATCAACTTTCTCTGATTCGGGCTGTGAAGGATTTGGATGTTCCCGTTGTTCTGATCGGCCCGGTAAACAACAGGGAATATGCCGAAAAATGTGCGGAGCAGGCAGACGGCCTGGTCAAATATATTCCTGCCTTGAATCAGAATGAGCTGGCCTCGGCTTATTGCGCTGCAAGGGTTCATGTTCAGCCCAGCTGGTTTGAAACCGTCGGCTTGACAAGCCTGGAGGCTGGTGCATCGGGTACTCCGGTGGTGATAACCGACAGAGGTGCAGCACGGGAATATTTTAATGATCTGGCTTATTATGTGGATCCTGGTAATCCAGATTCCATTAGAACGGGTATCTTGTCTGCCATAGAGCAAACAACGAGTACGACCAGAAGCAGTTCCAAACTAAAATCATATATAAGAGAGCATTTTACCTGGGAAAAAGCAGCATGGCTTACTCTGGAAGCATATAAACAGGTGCTGAAGGGCGGATGCCAATCAAAAAAACAGGAGCAGGTGACAACTCCCTTTTTCTACTCACAGAGTTACCCCCTTCCCAGAATCAAAGGCATGCCGGTTTGAGATCGGTACATCCCGCGATATCTGGACTTAAGTCCATCGATATAGTATAATGACCAAAAAAGTGGAAATGCAGCATTTCAGGCATTTCACATATCAGGAAGCGAATTAGCAGTATAGGAGCGAAAGATGGATAAATCAAAAAGCAGCCGCAATCAGATAGATTACAGCAGTGATAAAAAAACCAAGATACGGGAAATACTCAAGTTGCTGGAGGAGGAATATACCGAAGCAACCACCGAGCTTGACTATACCAATCCATTTGAACTGCTTGTTGCAACCATACTGGCTGCCCAATGCACAGACAGGCAGGTAAACAAGGTTACGCCGGGGTTGTTTCGGAAGTACCCCGGTCCTGCAGAAATGGCTGCTCTGACGCCCGAAGAGCTGGGAAAGGAAATTTACAGCTGCGGGTTTTATAAGACAAAAAGCAGAAACATTATTGAAACCAGCAGGCTGCTGCTGGCTGAGTACGGTGGTCAGGTCCCTGAAGATATGGAGTCTTTGACCAGTCTGCCCGGCGTAGGCAGAAAAACGGCAAATGTAGTCATGAGCAATGCTTTCGGCAAGGATGCCATAGCAGTGGATACCCATGTGTTTCGGGTTTCCAATCGTTTGGGACTGGCTGCTGCAGAGGATGTACTGAATACCGAAAAACAACTGATGGAGAACATACCAAAGAATAAATGGTCTGAAGCTCACCATTGGCTGATCTATCATGGCAGAAGAGTATGCAAGGCCAGGAAACCCGATTGCGAGAACTGCTTCCTTCAGCATTTGTGCAGGTACCAAAATGAGGGACAAGCCTCCGACGACTAAATCCGTCTTGAAACGCTGCAATAGAAGGGAGCGCTCATTTTGAAAACATATGGTCTGGTCGGCACCAGCGGTACGGGGAAGAGCTATCAAGCCAACAGCATTGCCAATACTAGAGGGATCTCCTGTATTATAGATGACGGCCTTTTTATTAAAGGCACCAAAATTTTGGCAGGCAGCTCTGCCAAAAAAGAGAAGACAAAGCTTTCTGCCATCCGCCGGGCTTTGTTCATGGATTCCAGCCATGCTGCACAGGTAGCAGAGGCCATTCGGGCAGTGAATCCCCCTTCGATTCTGATTTTGGGCACATCGGTTTCCATGATTGAAAGAATTGTTCAGCGGCTTGAGCTTCCGGCTGTAGAGGAAATGATTCGAATTGAAGAGGTGGCCAGCGATCGTGAAATCCGTTTGGCGCAAAAGCAGCGTAAGGAACAGGGAAAGCATATTATCCCGGTACCAACCTTTGAGGTAAGGAAGGATTTTTCCGGATTTTTTATTGATCCCCTTCGGATCTTTCGCGTGCTTGGGAAGGGAAAGCAGATTGTCACCTTGGAAAAGACAGTCGTACGACCGACTTACAGCTATTTTGGCAGGTTCTACATAGCTGATTCCGCCATAGAGTCCATAGCTGTCTATTGCGCGCAAAATGTGACAGGAGTATACAGGGTTCAAAATTGTGAAATACACAGCCAGGAGGATGGAATTTCCATAAATCTGGATATGACAGTCTTTTATGGGTATCCGATTCATAAAGTATTGGAACAGATTCAGGAACAGGTAGGAAATGAGGTTGGGTATATAACCGGATTGAATGTTCTGGCTGTCAATACTTCAGCAAAAAGGCTGGTTGTTCCGAAGGATATGCCATTGCCTGCTGCAAATCCAGACCGCTTATAATGGTATTTTACCCTTGGAGAAGGATGTGTTGAAGGACCTGTTTCACTTCCGCCATTTTTTTAAAAATGGCGGAATTTTTATTGCGTATTTCATATTTGTTGTGTTATAATCAAAAACGCAGATGAAAATCAAGAAATATGAAACATCTTGATTCAAATGTTGCAATATTCGGGTTTCCATTTCATAGAATATAGATGGAGACATACTTGAGAGGAGTAACGCCCTATGACCTACATCGGCAATGTAATAGAAAATGTAATCCGAAACAACCCGGGAGAAATGGAGTTTCATCAAGCTGTCAGGGAAGTATTGGAGTCTCTTGAACCCGTGATCGAGAGACATCCTGAATATGCCCGGGCAGGCCTGCTGGAGCGGCTGGTAGAGCCTGAACGTCAGGTTATGTTTCGAGTACCTTGGATGGATGAACAAAACAAGGTAAGGGTAAACAGAGGCTTTCGCGTTCAATTCAATAGTGCAATTGGACCTTACAAGGGCGGTCTCCGTTTTCATCCGACTGTGAATCTGGGCATTATCAAATTTTTGGCATTTGAACAGATTTTCAAGAATTCATTGACCGGTCTGCCTATCGGCGGAGGAAAAGGCGGCAGTGATTTCGATCCAAGAGGAAAATCCGACACGGATATTATGCGATTCTGCCAGAGCTTTATGACCGAGCTGTATCGTCATATCGGCGCTGATACCGATGTACCTGCCGGAGATATCGGAGTGGGAGCCAGGGAGATCGGATATTTATTTGGTCAGTATAAAAGAATCCGCAATGCATACGAGGGTGTGCTAACCGGAAAGGGACTGACTTATGGAGGCAGCCTGGCCAGAAAGGAAGCAACCGGTTATGGTTTGATCTATTTTGTAGATGAAATGATTCAGGCAAAGGGTAAATCCTTTGAGAATCGTACCGTATCGGTATCGGGTTCCGGGAATGTAGCGATCTACGCGGTAGAAAAGGCACAGCAGTTGGGAGCAAAGGTCATCGCCCTAAGCGATTCTGACGGTTACATCTATGACCCGGCAGGAATTGACTTTCAAGATCTCAGGCAGCTGAAGGAGATTGACCGGCAGAGAATTTCAGCGTATGTAAAACTGCACCCCCAGGCTGAATATCATAAAGGAAGTACAGGTATCTGGACCATACCATGTGACATTGCATTGCCTTGTGCAACGCAAAACGAACTAAACAAAGAGGCTGCGGAGACTTTGGTGAAGAATGGATGCTTTGCAGTTGGAGAAGGTGCCAACATGCCCGCAACGCCAGAAGCTGTTCGTGTGTTTCATCAAAACGGGGTATTATTCGCTCCCGGAAAGGCGTCCAATGCCGGCGGCGTAGCAGTCTCAGCCTTGGAGATGTCACAAAACAGCATGAGGTATTCCTGGTCTTTTGAGGAAGTAAATTCAAAGCTCAAGACCATTATGAAAAACATTTACCTCAATGTCAGCGAAGCAGCCAGGGAATACGGCTGTCAAGACAATCTGGCTGCAGGTGCGAATATTGCAGGCTTCCGAAAGGTAGCAGATGCCATGCTGGCACAAGGGATCGTGTAGTAAGCATGTAAGCAATCATTGACCGGAGAGAGATATTCTTCTCCGGTTGTTATTTTATGGAGCCGTAGATTGCTGTAGATTTTCGTTGGATAAACCACTATAATGAAGTAAGCATATATGAACAATGAAGGCTGAGGGGTGTGGGGTTGGAGGTCAACAAGCGCGGAGATGCTGTCTGGATTCAAGGGGTAACGGACTTTTGTCCGCAGCAAGTTTTTGAATGCGGGCAGGCTTTTCGCTGGAATCGAGATACGAGAGGTTATATTGGAATAGTAGGAGATAAGGTCATTCGTGCAGACTATCAAGGACAAAAACAGATGTTGGTCCTTGAAAATTGTACACTGGAAGACTATCACAATGTATGGAAGCATTATTTTGATTTGGACAGAGATTATGACAAGGTGAAGAGACAACTGTCCTCTGATAAAATCATGAAAGAGGCTGTGGAATATGGGCGGGGTATACGGGTATTGAATCAAGATCCCTGGGAAACGTTAATATCCTTTATTCTATCTGCAAACAATAATGTGAAAAGGATTCAGGGTATCATTGAAAAGCTGTCGATAAAATACGGGAAGGAAATCATCTGGGATGGCAAGCGCTACCATACATTTCCTGCACCGGAATCATTGGCGTTTGCCCGGGAAGAAGACTTAAGAGACTGTGGATGCGGATACCGTGGACCTTACATCAAAAAGACTGCTCGTTTGGTGGTGGACGGTCTGCTTTTTCCTTACCAGCTGAAATATTTACCCTACGAAGAAGCACACAGAGCATTGCTTGGTTGTTCAGGCGTAGGTGACAAGGTGGCAGATTGTGTTTTGCTGTATTCCATGGAAAAAGCAGAGGCTTTTCCGGTGGATGTATGGGTGAAAAGAGTGATGGAGCATTTTTATATCGGACATCCTGCATCGGTAAAGCAAATTAAATCCATCGCAGCAAAACGTTTTGGAAAGGCTGCCGGGTTGGCACAGCAATATCTTTTTTATTATGCAAGAGATAAACAAATAGGGAAGTAAGGGGAAGAAGTGCTTTGTGGGGAACGATTGTAAATGCGGCAGCCATTTTGGGAGGCGCATTGCTGGGAGTAATCATTAAAAAGGGCTTCAGTAAAAAGGTCATGCTGGCAGGCCTTGTATTTCTGGTGCTGGCAACAGCTGTTATGTCTGTCATCGGAGCTGCTTCAGATATTTTTCAGCCGATTGTTGTCATAACATGCGGAGCGCTGGCTTGCATGGTTTGGATTTTCTCAGGTTTTGCCCTGAGGAACGGATTACCGGAGGTCTACAGCAGCATAATTATGCAAGGCATCGGTCTTTCTGTTGTCACGATTGGCATATCAAACGCTCTGAAAACACAAAATATGCTGTTGGTTATTGTAAGTCTGATAATAGGCGGCATCATAGGACAGGCTGTGGGAATCGAGAAAGGGCTGGATGCTCTTGGCGATTATGCCCAGAGAAAAGCTGGCGGTGGGGAAAACAGTTCCATTTCTCAGGGTTTTGTCACTGCCAGCCTGATATTCTGTGTGGGGGCAATGGCAATTGTAGGCTCGCTGGATGCGGGTATGAAAGGGAACTATCTGACCCTGTACGCAAAATCCATGCTGGATGGAATCACTTCTATTGTGTTGGCATCTACATTGGGTTTGGGTGTTGCTTTTTCAGCGTTTGCCGTACTCTTTTATCAAGGTGCCATCACTCTGGCGTCAGGAGCGCTTTCTCCTTTTTTATCAGATATAGTCATATCGGAAATGACGGCTGTAGGTGGAATCCTGATTATAGGCATCGGGCTGTCCATGCTGAAAATCAAGAATTTCAATATTGGAAACCTGCTGCCGGCAATTCTGATTCCGCCGGTTTATTTTTCATTGACAAAATTGGCTGTGCAGCTGTTGCATATGCTGTCTTGACACGGTTTCCCGCATTTGTTACACTTACTGTTAACATTTAGATTGCTTCTTTGTCACAAAAGCAGATTTTACCGCTTTTCATATTTTACCCATGACAGGAAACAAGCCCGATGGATCCAGATAACCATCTGATAAAAGGAAAGGGAGTGTTTGCAATTCGAAAACTGATACAAAAGGAAGGGATAACCTTTGATGATGTATTGCTGGTGCCGCAGGAGTCAGATGTTTTGCCAGGCAATGTTGACTTAGGTACCTGGCTGACCAAAAGAATCAAGCTCAATATCCCGCTGATGAGTGCAGCGATGGATACGGTAACCGAGAACAGGATGGCCATTGCCATTGCGCGCGAAGGCGGTCTTGGGATCATTCACAAGAATATGTCCATTGAAGAACAGGCTGACCAGGTAGATAAGGTTAAGCGTTCCGAGCACGGCGTGATCGTAGATCCGTTTTACCTTTCAAAGGATCATCTTCTATCCGATGCAGCAAGTCTTATGGAAAAATACCGTATCTCGGGTGTGCCCATCACCGAGAATGGCAAATTGATCGGAATCATCACAAATCGGGATATCCGATTTGAAACTGATTTCAGCAAGAAAATAGAGGGGGTCATGACATCCCGAAATCTGGTCACAGGACCGGAGGGTACAACACTGAGTGAAGCTCAGGAGATTCTGCGGAAATATAAAATAGAAAAGCTGCCCATTGTGGACAAGAATGGGATGTTAAAAGGATTAATCACCATTAAGGATATTGAAAAGGCCATCCAGTTTCCCAATTCAGCAAAAGATGAAAACGGTCGCTTATTAGCCGGTGCAGCGGTAGGAATCGCCAAAGACACCATGGAGCGAGTCGAGGCATTGGTGCAGGCTAAGGTGGATGTCATTGCCGTTGATACGGCTCATGGCCACTCACTTAATGTGATCAATCTGGTGAAGTCCATAAAAAGCAGATTTCCCGATTTGCAGCTCATTGCAGGAAATGTGGCAACAGCCGAGGCAACCCGTGCACTGATTGATGCAGGTGCAGATTGTATCAAGGTAGGCATCGGCCCCGGGTCCATATGTACCACCCGTGTTGTTGCAGGTATCGGTGTGCCCCAGATTACAGCTATATTTGATTGCGCCCAGGAAGCGGACAAAGATGGAATTCCGGTGATCGCAGACGGTGGAATCAAGTATTCCGGCGATATTACAAAGGCAATCGCAGCCGGTGCCAGTGTGGTTATGATAGGCAGTTTGCTGGCTGGTACCGAAGAGAGTCCGGGGGAGACGGAAATCTATCAAGGCCGTCGGTTCAAGGTATATAGGGGAATGGGATCCATGAGTGCGATGGCAGCCGGCAGCAAGGATCGTTACTTCCAGGAGGATGCCAAAAAACTGGTTCCGGAAGGAGTCGAGGGCCGGGTTCCTTTTAAAGGATCTTTGAGTGACTCGGTATACCAGTTGATCGGCGGATTACGCTCGGGAATGGGATACTGTGGAACGCCTACCATTCAAGATCTTAGAACGAAGTCTACCTTCATCAAAATTACCGGGGCGGGCTTAAAGGAAAATCATCCTCACGATATCTATATTACCAAGGAAGCGCCAAACTATAGCAAAGGAATGTAATTGCATAGATTTACAACCATTGCATAAACCGCAGGCAACGATGAAGGCGCCAAAGAGGAGTTAGATGACTGAACCGCATATACAGGAGGAATGAGAACAGTGCCAAGAGAAACCATTATTATACTTAATTTTGGTGGACAGTATGATCAGTTGATTGCACGGAAAGTCAGAGAGGCAAATGTATATTGCGAAATTTTGCCCTGTCATGCATCCATTGAACAGATTAAGAAAAGCAACCCCAAAGGGATTATTTTTGCCGGCAATCGTGCTGATGCAAATAAGGAGAAAGCACCCAAGTGCAGTGCAGAGGTATTTGAACTGGGTATTCCGATTCTGGAGCGGTTTTATCCCAAAATGGGCCATTCGCAGCAGGATGGCCTGCTATTAAAGAATTTTTTATATGACACCTGTGGCTGCAGCGGTGAGTGGACAATGGCAAATTTTGCACAGCAATCCATTGAGTCATTGAAAGAGCGAATCGGAAACAGAAAGGTGTTATGTGCCTTATCGGGTGGTGTAGACAGCTCGGTTTCAGCTGTTTTACTGCATAAGGCCGTAGGCAGCAATCTTATCTGCATTTTTGTAGATCATGGTTTGCTTCGGAAGGACGAGGGGGATCAGGTGGAAAGGGTATTCAAAGATCGGTTTCATCTGAACCTGATCCGGGTCAATGCACAGCAACGATTCCTGAATCGCCTGAAGGGTATAACCGACCCGGAAACAAAGAGGAAGATTATCGGGGAAGAATTTATCCGGGTATTTGAAGAAGAAGCCAGGAAGATCGGCAAGATAGACTACCTGGTACAGGGTACCATCTATCCCGATGTGGTGGAGAGTGGTGTAGGAAATGCCGCAGTGATCAAAAGCCACCATAATGTCGGAGGCTTACCTGAACATGTTGATTTCAAAGAAATAATCGAACCCCTGAGGAACCTGTTCAAAGATGAGGTGCGGAAGCTGGGAGAAGAGCTGGGCATTACAAGGGAGTTGGTATGGCGTCAGCCGTTCCCCGGCCCGGGGTTAGCTGTTCGGATAATCGGTGAGATTACAGAAGAAAAGCTGGAAATCTTAAGGGAAGCAGACGCAGTTTTCCGGGATGAAATCGCAAAGGCAGGTCTGGACATGGAAATCTGGCAATATTTTGCGGTGCTGACTGATATGCGCAGTGTCGGTGTCAGAGAGGACCGGAGAACTTATGACTATACGATTGCACTGCGAGCTGTCACCAGTATCGATGCCATGACAGCAGATTGGGCCAGAATACCCCATGAAATCCTGACTAAAATATCCAACCGCATCGTAAATGAAGTAAAACACGTAAATCGGGTTGTTTATGACATAACCAGCAAGCCGCCAGCAACGATAGAGTGGGAATAAGCAAAATGGGAAGCTTATGCCATTTATAAGTAATAAAGTAGTGTGTGATTTTTAGCTGAAGTGTTGGCTGTCAGGCACTACTTTTTTCTTAAAGGTTTGAAAATAGAGCGAGAAAGTAAAAGAACATGGGCATTAGTCAAGTCCAAAATAGTGTGTAAATTCCCTCGGTTGTTAAACGGTAGTTAATCAGCCAATATCCACAAGCGTTTTATGCCGCGAAAGCTGTTGATAATGAGTACATGGCATGTTAGGCTGTTAG
>DURK01000197.1 GCA_012837325.1 Clostridiales bacterium | reverse complement strand
GTTATCATATCAGCTGCCTGCAGCGGAGTAACCATGATCGTTCCCTGTCCAATGGCAAGATTGGCAATTCCTGTACCGGAGTATTCATCCTTTTTCATTAATAGCCCTGGAGCATTAGGCAATTCAATATTTATCTCTTCACCCAATCCGAATCGTTTTGCCATTTCAATGATGGTTTCTCCACCGAGATCCTGGGCAATTCGAATAAAGGTATCATTGCAGGAGTGAGCAAATGCTTCCCGAAACGTAATGGTTCCCAAGCCGCCTGTATGGGCATGACAAGGCATCCAGCGATTGCCTGCCTGAATACCGCCAGTGCAGGTGAAAAGAGTACTTTCCGAATACCTGCCGCTATCCAATGCTGCAGCTGCTACGATAATTTTGAAAACTGACCCAAATGGATACTGTTCCATTGGAATAGATAGAAAAGAGGAATCCATCCCATTTGTCTTTAGGGCTCCGGGGTCATACTGCTGGAATTGCGGTCTGCTGGCCAAAGCCAGAATCTCTCCATTCATTGCATTTAAAACAATTCCGCCATGTCTTCGTCCAGGGTATTGATCCAAGGTCTGCTCCAATACTTCTTGAATATTGTAATTCAGGGTAAGCTGAACATCATAGCATTTTCTCTCTGGATGGCTTATCTGATATCCCAAGCTGAACAACGGACGGTTTGCAGCGTCAGAAAATACATTAACATAGCTTTCTAAACCAGGATGCAGATAGTTTTGCAATGCCTTTTCAATCCCACTCATGGGAACACCATCGGATTTTCGCAGGTATCCAATAACATGTCTTGCCAAAGACTTGTCGTTATAACGGATACTTTCATTGTAGCACAAAACTCCGGGGTGATAATCTGATTCAACGGCTTCAATCAAAGCTTTATTGAAATTGACAACCGGTACCGTGAAGACTTCAGATGAACTACGAAGGAATTCCTTTTTTACTACACCTGTCAGCGCTTCAATGACATCATAGGCATCATCGTTAAAACCAACAGCCTTGGGAATAACCTTCAGCATTAGAGCTTCGCCGGCTGAAGTGAAAGAATAACCGTTCCGATCGATTATATTACCGCTTACCTTCTTCAGTTCAATATGATCAATCTGTTGCCGTCGAACTCTGGCTGCATACTCTTCCCCATTTAAAACTTGTATGAAATAAAGCCGACAAATAAGTAAAACGAATAAAAAGGTAAAGAAAATTCCTGTAAAATAGATACGTTTATCTTTTTCTTTTCTTTTCAGCAATGCTTTCCTTTTATCCATTCTGGTTGTACTCATATTGCTGTCCTTCCGTCTTAGTTGATTAAACACGTGTTCTTTAACTATGCTTCCTGCAGTCATATTTGCTGTAACATTCCTGCAAAAATCACCAACCTGAGCAGACCAAAAAAATAAACAGATCCAAATGCCGGTTTACTAAGAGTGTTCCCAGCATGGATCTGTTTTAATCTTCTTGCATTAGCCTATGACTCTTTTTTACGTCTGAAAAGAGACCACGGCTTTAAAATTCCCTTGAAAGGCAAATAAATTCTTTGCTGCGGATGAGGTGCTGTTGTAATTAAATTCATTTCTTCGTCAAACATTTGGGACACTTCATATTCTATAAATTCTTCTGCCGGCTGCATAATTTCCAAATGATCTCCTTTTTTGAAAAAGTTCCTCTGCTCTATCAGTATCAGTTCCTTGTCCTCCAGGTTTTTTAAATGTCTGGCTACAAAATCATATTCTCTGATATAACCGCTGTCTTCATAATGTGTAGATACTTCCTGCCTGCCAAAATAGAAACCAGTTGTAAAAGGCCTGTGACTAGCCTTTTTAAGTTCCTCCATGCTTTTTGGGTCAAACTGGTAACCATTCGAATCATCCACATATCGATCCAACTCATTACGATAAGATGAAACTACATTTGCCACATAATAAGAGGATTTCATTCTTCCCTCAATTTTCAGGCTGGTTAAGCCTGACTTCACCAAGAGTGGAATATGTTCCAGCATACACAGGTCTTTGGAGTTAAAAAGATAAGTCCCCTTACTATCCCCTACTATTGGCATGTACTCACCAGGTCTTTTCTCTTCGACTACATAATAACGCCAGCGGCATGGTTGAGTGCATTCACCACGATTTGCATCGCGACCGGTCAAATAGTTGCTGATGGTACATCTACCGGAGTAGGACATACACATGGCACCATGTACGAAAGCTTCCAACTCAAGACTGTCTGGTACATTTTCCCGTATCACATGAATTTCCTCCAGGGTCAGCTCTCTGGCCAGGATAATGCGTTTGACTCCCATACTATGCCAGAATATGGCACTCCGATAGTTTGTATTGTTGGCTTGCGTACTTAAATGAACCTCCAAGTCAGGTTCGGTTTCTCTTACCAGGTCCAGTATTCCAGGATCGGAAAGGATCACAGCATCTGCTCCGATCCGTTTCAAAGATCGAATATACCCCTCCATTCCGAAAAAATCATCATTACGAGCAAAGATATTCATGGTTACATAAACCTTTTTATCCAGGTTGTGGGCAAAGTCGACGGCTTCTTTTATTTCTTCCAAAGTAAAATTATCTGCAAAGGCACGCAACCCAAATTGCCTGCCTCCGATATATACAGCATCTGCCCCATATGCCAATGCTATTTTCAATTTTTCAAGGCTTCCGGCAGGTGCCAGAAGTTCCGGTTTTCTTATCAAAATTCTACCTCCTTTTTCACACTTATCGATATTCCGTCACCGATCGGAACAATAGTCGTGCCAAAAGCGGGATTCTCAACCAAGCTTCGTAAGAATTTCCTCATACGTTTTACAATGGTGATTTTTCTTTTACGCACCAGTTCATCCTTTGCCACCATACCATAAAAAAGAACATCATCACAAACTAAAACACCACCATTTCGCAGCAACCGGATGCAATCCGGGAGGTATAAAAGATATTGCGCTTTTGGACCATCTAAAAAAATAAAGTCAAAGCTGTCCTCCAGATGATGCAAAACATCACCTCCATCTCCTGCGATTAGGGTAACCCGGTTGGCAACACCTTGCTTTTCAAAGTATTTTCTCGCAGTTTCAAGAATATCTTCATCGGAATCCACAGTTATTAATCTGCCTTCCGGCCCCATAGCCTGCAGTATCAACGAGCCCGAATAACCGATGGAAGTTCCGATTTCCAGAGCTGATACCGGTTTCTTTAAACCTATCAATACATTCAAAAAAGCTGCAGTAGAAGGTCTGAGTATGGGATACCCTTCTTTTTCCGCCAAATGCCGTATCTCCAGCATAGTCGATGTTTCCGGAAGCCTGACCAGTTCAGACAAAAACTTCTCAATATAATCCTTGTTGATCAAATTCATAATCGGCACCGTCCTAAAAAAAGAAAGCTCACTTTAAAAAGGTGAGCCTGCCCGTATAAGGCGAAATGACTGCATCATTAGTTCCAATTAACTTCATATTTCTCCTTGTCTCTTGTATGTCCTTCCAAGGTGCTGTTAAAGGCATGGAGACCGACTTCAGGATCCATCAGCACAAAAAACAGCATAGCCTCATTTGGCTCCATAAACTCAGCGTATGGGTTAAGAGCTGCCTTCAATGCTTCTTCCCCGGGTGAAGAGATGGGACCTAACGGCAGCCCTAGATTTCGATAGGTGTTATATGGAGAATCAATCCTGGTATCCTCTAATGTAAGTGTGATCTGGTTGACCTCCCTGTCTTCTACCACGTAATTTACGGTTGCACAGGATTCCAGTCTCATTCCGATCTTCAGACGGTTATGAAACACGGCGGACACTTTGGTAAATTCTTCTTCCTTGGCTTCATTTTGTATTATGGAAGCCAGCTTGACCACATCATCCATGGTCATGCCCCGATCCTCAGCCAGATCACGCATTTCGGGTGTAAAGGTGGCGTCAAATTCTCCAAGCAGAGTTCGAATGATACGTTCCGGAGTGGAGTCGGCATAAAAGTAATAGGTTTCCGGGAACAAGTAGCCTTCCATTGGGAATTCGGCGGCTTTTCTTTCCTCAGGTATGTTTTTCAGGAAAGGATAGTCATCCACGTACTTGTCAATTTTTTTTGCTTCTTCTATAAATTGCTCTTCGGTGAAGTTCATATTGTAATCGTTAACCAGACGGGATGCAATTTTCCGAATATCGTCACCTTCACGAATAGTGGCCAGAACGGTGGTAACGGATACCTGGCCCGTCATCAATTCATCGATCATCTCCTGCATGGTCATACTCTTAGAAAGCTCATACTTCCCCGCCTGCATTTTATTGGATTTATTCGAAAAATCTACAAAAAGTTTGAAAGCACCGGTATTTCGAATCAAGTTGTTATCATATAAAATTTTTGCAATTCCGTTGATGGAAGTACCCATTGGCACTTCAACAGTGAC
This sequence comes from Clostridiales bacterium, assembly GCA_012837325.1. GTDB lineage: Bacteria > Bacillota > Clostridia > Caldicoprobacterales > DTU083 > DURK01. The sequence goes on along the minus strand of DURK01000197.1, from coordinate 572 downwards.
CAATGTATCATCTTCCGGGTCAACCGGCTTGATAAACTTATCGTAGACAGTCTGAATGGCAAAAGCTATGGTGCCAGCAACCAAAGCCAAACTGATTAAAAAGATAAGGAGCTGGCGCAGCATCTTTTTTAAGACTGGATGCAGCCTGAACCTTCGTTTTTTTGATTGTGTCGTTTCCTTTTTGTTCGCTGTAGCCGAATCAGCCATGGAATACCTCCCAAAACGATAACCGGATTCTAAATCATTTTTATTTACATTATAAAGCGCTGGTCATACTTTGGCAAGTTAAAAAGCGGGTATGGTATCCAGCCCGCTTGTTCCAGAGTAATAAAATCAATTATATGATGCAACGCTATATTTCCATGATGACCGGCAGAATCATGGGTTTACGCTTGGTACGTTCATATAAAAAATCACGAAGGGCATCCCGTATATTGAACTTAATATTGCTCCAATCAGTAATGCTTTTCTCTTCGCATTCTTCCAAAACCCGTTTGACCACTTCCTTTGCATCATCCATCAAGCCTTCTGACTCCCGAACATAGACAAAGCCCCTGGAAATGATGTCCGGG
>DURK01000196.1 GCA_012837325.1 Clostridiales bacterium | reverse complement strand
GGAAGAGATTCTGTCCAAGGCCATTGAAAAAACCCTGGAAACCATTGAAGAGAAGAATCCAAATCTGGAGAACAAGCTGGAGGTTGCACAGCAAATGGGGGTAGGAGCTGTTATCTTCAGTGACTTGTTCAGCAACCGGATCAAGGATGTATCCTTCTCCTGGGATGAGATCTTGAATTTTGACGGAGAAACCGGACCTTATGTTCAATATACCCATGCCCGTGCCTGCAGTGTGCTGCGCAAGGCAGAGGAATCGGGCATCATGGTGCAGGCTGATTTTGACAGCAGTCTGCTTTCCTCCAGGGAAGAATATCAGCTTGTCAAAACCCTGGCTGATTTCCCCGATAAGGTCCTGCAGGCCTTGGAAAACCTGGAGCCATCTGTTCTGACCCGGTATCTTGTGGATGCAGCCCAGGATTTCAACCGCTTCTATCATGAGCATTCCATTCTGGTAGAGGATCAGGCCCTCAGAAATGCAAGACTGGCATTGGTAAGGGTGGTTAAAACTACTCTTTCCACCGGATTGCGGCTAATCGGCCTTCATGCGCCGGAGCGGGTCTGAAAAGCTTGAAGCGCATACCTTGGAATATCAGGTATCCTGGGGAAATAAACTATTACAAACAAAGCTGCTTGTTTTGAAGCAGGAGGTGCCAGCTTGAAAAAGATCGTTTTAACCGGAGGGGGAACCGCCGGTCATGTTACATCCAATATTGCCATGATTCCCGAGCTAAAAAAACAGGGATGGGAAATCCATTATATCGGAACCAAAGATGGAATCGAACAGAAGTTAATATCCAAGATTACAGATGTTTCCTATCACAGTGTTCAATCCGGCAAGCTGAGGAGATACATGGACTTCAAAAATATTACCGATCCTTTTCGGGTGATTGCAGGCATCGGTCAATCCGCTAATCTGCTGCGAAGGCTCAAGCCGAAAATGATCTTTTCCAAAGGCGGATTTGTTTCGGTTCCCGTTGTATTGGGAGGCTGGCTGAACCGCATTCCCGTCATCGTTCATGAATCAGACCTGACTCCGGGGCTGGCCAATAAAATCGCGACCCGGTTTGCAAAGGTGGTATGTACCACCTTCCCTGAAACAGTTGATTATTTTGCCAGTGGAAAGGCCGTGCATACAGGAGCACCCATACGCCGGGAACTGTTTCTGGGAAAAGCAGACAGGGGCAGGCGGCTTTGCGGCTTTGAAGGAGACAAACCGGTGTTATTGGTCATGGGCGGCAGCCAGGGAGCAGTGGCAATAAACAATATCATACGTGCCCTCCTGACCAAGCTTACCCGCCGCTTTCAAATTATCCACCTGTGCGGCAAGGGAAATTATGATTTCTTGCTGGAGGATTATCCGGGTTACAAGCAGTTTGAGTATATAAATGAAGAGCTGCCTGATATTCTGGCTGCAGCAGACATCATCGTGTCCCGTGCCGGTGCCAACTCCATCTTCGAATTTCTTGCCCTGAAAAAGCCGGCTCTGCTGGTTCCCCTGCCGCTCAGCGCCAGCCGCGGCGATCAAATTTTGAATGCCCGTTCTTTTGAAAGGCAGGGCTTCAGTAAGGTTCTGGAGCAGGAAAGCATGACTGAGGATACCCTTTACGATCATATCGTTGATTTGTATCACAACAGGGATAAGTATATCCAAGCCATGAACGAAAGCGATGCAAGCAACGGAATTGAAAGAGTGCTGGGTCTGATAAAGGACCATGCAAATGAGTAATGAAACGATATTTCCTTGTTTGAAGAGCAGACAAGGATGAATAAGAGGAGACGCCTGCGATGTTTCTGATCAGCTTTGAATACCATGGCGAACAGGCCTGGGGTGCAATAAAACCGGATGAGCGAATCATTTATCCAGCAAATGATTTGTTTGAAGAAAAGGTGCCGGCTACCTTACTGGAGTTCATAAAGCAGGAAAAGCCAATTCACATTCAGCCGTACACCTTTCCGGAGCGGGGTATAAGCCTGGAACAGGTTAAGCTTTTAGCCCCTATCCCGAAGCCTGTTCGAAATATTTTCTGTGTGGGAAAGAATTATCTTGATCATATTATTGAATTTGCCAAACAGGACCATTCCGCCCAAAAGCCTTTGGAGCATCCCGCCTTCTTTACCAAGGCAACGAATACGGTGATTGGAGCCTTTGATGCGATCCCATCTCATAGTCCTATTACCAATCAAGTGGATTACGAGGCTGAGCTGGCAGTGATCATTGGGAAAAAAGGTGTGGATATCCCAGAGGAAAAGGCGATGGATTATGTATTTGGATACACCATCCTCAATGACGTAACAGCCAGGGATCTGCAAAAAAGGCACCTTCAGTGGGTAAAAGGCAAGAGTCTGGATGGGTTCTGTCCTATGGGGCCCTGGATTGTAACCAGGGATGAAATACCCGAACCTGTTGAGCTCAACATCTCCAGTCAGGTCAATGGAGAAATCAGACAGATGTCCAATACCCGGCAAATGATCTTCAATATTCCCGCTCTGATCAGCGTGCTGTCTCAAGGAATGACATTAGAGCCTGGGGATATTCTGGCGACCGGTACTCCATCAGGGGTTGGGATGGGGTTCGAGCCCCCGAAATTTCTAAGAAAAGGCGATGTGGTGCGGGTAGAGATCGAAAAGATCGGCTATATGGAAAACACCGTAAGCTGACTACATAAGGAAATGACTGATTTTTCAGCTGACAGGTCATCAACCCGTCAGCTTTTTTGTATTTTTCTCGAATTATGTTAACAACTCTGTGAATACTGTGGATAACAATCATATTATCCACATTCGCACTTTATAGCGCTAAAGTAAATGCTTTTTAATCCCCATTTCTATCCACATTATCCACAGGATTTGTTCTTCCTTTTCCACATGCTATGGATATTTAAAGAAGAGAATGGGAAACGCTGCAGAAATACTGGTTAGTATAATTTGTTCATGGAGAAATCCAAGCTGAAATAGGTTTCTGCGGCATTTTCCTCTGGAAACAGATACTCGGTGCTCCAGCCTTCATAGCCGGAATACTCAACATCGCAAAAAAAGGAGATGCCGGCCTCTTCAAATTGAAAATCCTGAAAGGTGCTGCTTTCGATCTGCTTTGCGATCCGGCCGGGACTTCTCGAGAATAATCTGATTTCATCCTGTGCACCAGCAAAAGCAAGGGAAGCCAAAACCATATGGGTCTTATATGAATTGATCCAGTCTTCATTGTCGTTGATTTCTATGGTAAAGGAAATACCTGTAACATATCCATTTACGACTGTAAAGTGATATTCCGGTTTTTCTGCATAGCCTATATCCATATACGCCGTTCCGTCAAATTCCCTCTCCACCCATTTCCCGCTCTGATCCAGGTATTCACTGCCAAGCTCTATGCCGTGATATCTGGCATAGTAATTATGGTTTTCAACGAATTCTGCAACAGTTAAATTCCCCCGGTTGGGAGGCAGCTGCTGTGCGGATAAAATGATAAGCAGAACGACCAATAGAACTGCATGAGCACTTATATATAACACACCCCGGTAGCCTTTTGTATCCTTGATGATGTAAGAAGTGGATTCGTCCCATGGCTGTGTTTCATTCTCACTACACATCTTATAGCTCTTCCAAAGACGAAAGGCGTCATATATGGGAATGCCATATCCCATCCCTGAGCTTATCACGCCCCAGGTTCGTTCGAAACCTTCACCATAAGAGATACGACTGCCGTCTGGATTCTCTATCCTAAGCCCAAATACAGCCTTCCCCGGCGTGGTTCCGATCATATGAAGCCACAGAGGTTCCAAAAACAACATGATAATCAGCGCGATAAAAGAATGAACGATGATTTCAAAACTGCTTCTGACTGCTAAATTCGAATGGAAGACAAACGCCAAAAAAGCAGACCAAAGGATACTGTACATGAAGATATCAAGCATTCTGGCCAAATATCTGCGCCAGGGATGAAATACCTGTGGAAGTTCATCGCCCTTGACAGAAAAATAGGAGCCTCCTGTTTCTTCCATTGTCCGATTAATGATATCAAGATATCTCCTGGCATCCAAATCGGTAAAGGCAGCCTGATCCCTCTGGATGGCACGACAAACATCTTGGGCATACGAAGCGGCTTTCTCTTCCTGCTCCAGTTTTATTATTTGCCTGGACAGCGTATCCGGCAAATCCTTTTTTCCATCCTGTAAGGCCCTGATTTCATCCAACGGGATATGAAGGCTTCTCAGCAGCTTAATGCGCAGCAATATTTGCAGATCATCCTCGGAATAATCTCTGTATCCGTTTTTCAAACGAGCTGGTCTGATAAAGCCCTCCCGTTCATAAAATCGAATGTTAGCCCGCTCCATCTTAGAAAGTGATTCAACCTCTTTTATTGTCATATAGGCCACCTTCTTCTATTTGCTGCCTTCAGTATAAACTATGAAGTCAGTTCACAGTCAAATGGTTTTTTCAATTTGTATCGATATTTCAAACTAGATATGCCTAATCAAATACGGCAGCAAAATTTTCATTCGACTTTGCTTCAAAGCACATGGCAATTTGTTCCTCTGTTGTCCTTCCAAAGGATAAGGGAGGCAGATCTGTCAAAGCAAAAAAACCGCTGTCTTCCGTTTCAATGTTTTTCTTGAATGCCCCGTCTATCAGCTCACAAAGCACAAAAATTTTATATATTCCATACACCTTTACAGGTTGATTGTGTCTGCCTGCATCCAGCACAGCAATTAATCGTTTGGGCTTAACATTCAGCCCTGCTTCTTCCATAACTTCCTTTACAACATTCTCTTTAACAGACAAATTGACCTCTGCCCAACCACCCGGAATTGTCCAGCAGCCGTCTATGCTTTCCTTGACCAATAAAATCTTGTCACCCTGAAAAACTGCACCCCGAATGTCCACCTTCGGAGTTTGATATCCCGTCTCATTGCAAAACAGATCCCTTACCTTCTCAATGTCCATCTCGGTATGCTCACTGAGTATCTCTGCAGACAGATCTCTGATTTGCTGAAACCGTTCCATATCATACTTGTCCCTTGAATAGGTCAGCCCTGCCTGAGCGATGGATTGCAGCTGCTTTGCCCAGCTAAGCCATTTAGGCTCCATAAAGAATCCTCCGTTATCCTATATTGTAAAGCATATGAGCGTATCAAATCAATCCTCATTGCCGGTCGTTCATGTTTTTCGAATTAATCCAGCTTTACTGCTCCGACTCGAAATGCTTCAATCATCTCGCTGGTAAGACTGATTGTTTCCTCCGCAGGCGGGATATCCTCTCTGTTCATCCATACTCCCACAGACAGCTCATCTTCCTGAAGCGTGATGGTATCATCCCCGTCCAATTCTGCAAAAAAGCCGGCAAGCATCGCATCGCTGAAAGGCCAGGGCTGGCTTTTGTAGAATTTCAGGTTCTTGACCTTTAATCCTACCTCTTCCTTTACTTCTCTGCGGACTGTCTGCTCAAAGCTTTCCCCGATTTCTGAAAACCCGGCTACCAAAGCGTATCTTCCATGTTCCCTTCCCTTGTACTTGGTTAATAGCAAGCGATCTTTATCATAAACACCTACAATAACACTGGGCGATAGGGTAGGATAAACCTGAAAGCCGCAAGTGCCGCAGAAAAGCATTCGCTCCTTATCGGAGTGAATCATCTTCCCTCCGCATCGGCTGCAAAAACGATGATTGTCGTACCAGCGCTTCAGCTGCCATCCAACTGCTCCAACAAATGAACGCCAATATTTAGACTCGGTCCGAAATCTGCTTGTAGGAACATAAGTCCAGCCTTCTACCGCGTCCAGCCCCTTTTGTTCTGTCAAATAGTAGTTGATATCATCTACAGAAAAAGCAAACTGTGCTTGATCTCTAAGATGCGGATATATTTGAGCAAAATCAGAAAAAGAAGGATACCAGAGCTTATTCTTTTCCTCTCTAACCAAAACCTTATCCCCTTGGTATGAAAGAAACAGATCGTGAAGCTCTGCTTTGCTGTATCGAAAATCATTATTAAAGGTTCTTGGCTCGATATCCTGAATCATGATATTCCCCCTCGCGCCCTGCTCAAATTGCCTATAGAAGCGGCAGTTTTGAAAAAACCCGCTGCCTTTTTCCATTTAAAATATGAGACTATTATATCATGTTTTAAGCCGCTCATCACGAAAGCCATAAGATTGTCAGGCAACCCCAACTTAAGTAACTTCCCAGATCCATTTAACCTGCAACATTATGTTTCAACTAATCCTAATCTGGTTATATATATTTTAATGCACCAAAGACGGTGCTTTTAGAAAAGGAGGTCGTATTCATATGATAATTAATAACATTACTGATGTTAAGAGATTTTTTGAGGTGGTTAACAAATGCAAAGGCAGAGTAGAGCTGGTTACTGCAGATGGTGACCGACTAAACCTAAAATCCACCCTATGTCAATATGTAGGTCTAACTGATATGTTTACAGAAGCAAAAATAGACAATGTTGAGATTCTTGCTTCCGAGCCCGAAGATCTTCATCTTTTAATGGAGTTTCTAATTAGAGGTTAAAAAGGTAGTTGAAACACACTGTTCTAATTCCGTTTCGTTAGCAGTTGTTTCGACAGTTCAATATAGGCTCCAACGGCGCAGGATAGCAGAAAAACGATAATGCAGATTAACCATCCGTAATGGAGATATTGAGGTGGGAGGTCGGATTGGAACCCACCAAATAATTCTCCAGCTGCATTACCCAATACAAAACCCGCAAATGTAACATAAGGAAACTTAAGCCAGCCAAACATAGCCGCTAGCGTCGAGATCACAGCTGCAACCCAAAGGAAATGCCTTCCTGTCCAGCCTGGTGTATAAATAGGGAAAACACCTCTTACATCAAAAATATATCGGCAAATCAGATATGCTGCTAGATAAAGCAGAGCGATGATATATACATGCCTTGCTCGCTTTTGTAAGCTGGATTTCATTTACACACAACCTTTTTCGTTTACTACAAGTGCAGTCTCATATTTTCCGATACCTGTCTGCAAAAACTCCAATTATAAACTTTCGAAACTCATCCAGGTTTTCTACATCTTTTGCTCTTACCAATGAAGCTTGATTCGCTGTAAAGTAAAAAATAAAATAGTCTTTACTCTCTATAATTGTGTAGAATTGTTCGTATTTTAACTCACCATACGATTTAAGCGATTTGTTTTCCATTACAATTCGATCCTGAAAAAATCTCAATGTGTTAATACTGTCAAACGTACCTGTCTGATCTGTTTTAATGCGTTGTGAATTTTTCCGTTCGACTTTGAACAAAACAACACCGATTGCCAATATAAATAACAAAAACCAGCTTATAAGAAACTGTGCCAAATTAAAGATGTCATCCTGGAAGCTTATTATTAGGCCTCCAAGTAAAGCAATCAAGCAGATAAACGGAATCATAAATTTATTTCGCTTAAAGGTTGCTATGTATAAAAATTTTCTGTAATCTTCCTTTGACATGGTTGTGTTTATTATGAATACAGGCTCTTCCATTTTTCATCCCCCATATCCTGCATCGCAATCATTTTTTATTTTATATGTTTCTCCATGAAATACCTTTCATTTATCAGCGGATAATTCTGTTGAGTATAGACTACTTTGTACCCGTGTTTTAAATAAAACGGTTTCGCTTGAAAATTCATGGTTGTTAAAAATGCTTTGGTACATCCATTTTCCCTTCCAATTTTCTCTGCTTCAAATAACAGCCTCTTGCCTAAGCCTTCCCCGCGCTGGTCAGCCCTTACCCATAAAAAATGAATTTCCAACCATTGTCCAACGATTGTGCAAGCGATTCCTCCTGCCAGTTCATCATATTCATCTATTTCCGAAATAACAAATTTCGGGTCCTCTTTTGTTTCCAAAAAAACAGAATTATAATCTCGTAATTGATTACGAATTTTCAATATATCATCTTCTGATGGCGACAAATTCAAGATATGCTTCATTGGCTTTCCCTCACTTCGTAAACAATTTCATATGATGAACTCCCCTTGCACGGGAAAGCAGCTGGTTCACTGATTGAACTTTTATTTCCTCAAAATCTTATCCATGGTTTTTCCCTTTGCCAGCTCATCGTTCAGCTTGTCCAAATAACGGATTTCCTGCATGAGCGGCTCTTCAATGTTTTCTACACGAACTCCGCATACTACACCTTTGATCAGAGATCGCAGGGGGTTCAGCAGGGGAGCTTCTGCATAGAAGGTCTCGAAGTCTGTCTTTTTTTCCAGCTGGGCATTCAACTCTTCCTGGCTGTACCCAGTCAGCCAGCGTATGATTTCATCGACTTCTGCTTTCGTACGTCCTTTTTTCTCCGCTTTTTCAATATAAAGTGGATAGACTCGTGCAAAACTCATTGTATAGATACGATGTTTGGCCATAAAACACCCTCGCTTTTGGTTACTCTGGTTTCAGCTGGATAGGAAAAGCATCAGCCAAAATCCGGCCACTCAATATGTTGATTCAATATCCCGGCAAATCCGGACAGTCCGGCTGCATCCTGCTGGTCAAATCTGCCCTTTATGGGGCTGTCGATGTCCAGTACCCCGACCAGTCTGCCATTTTGAAACAGGGGCAGTACGATTTCGGAGCGGGATGCCGCATCGCAGGCAATGTGCCCGGGAAATTGCTCAACATCCTCTACCAGCTGTATTTCCCCGCTAGATGCAGCGGTTCCGCAAACTCCTTTGCCTAAGGGGATGCAGACACAGGCAGGCTTGCCCTGAAACGGGCCTAAAACCAGCTGACCCTTTTTCATGAGGTAAAAGCCTGCCCAATTGATATCTGGCAGCATTTGATACAAAAGTGCTGCTGCATTGGCAGCATTGGCAAGCCAATCAGATTCATCACCGATTAAGCCTTCCAGCATTACATTCAATTCCTTATAAAAATCTGTTTTATTGTCAGTCGGGATTTTGGACGCTTCGAACATAGAATCTTTGGGTTCCTTCTTCCTGTATTCTTATCTATACCAGCTTTGCCGCTTCTTCCAAAGCCTTCTGATAATCCGGATGCTCTTTTACTTCCTTCACATACTCTACATAACGAACGATATTATCCTGATCCACCACCACGACTCCTCTGCTGAGCAGCCGGTTTTCTTCCATTACAAAGCCATAGTTCAAGCCAAAGGACAAATCCTTATGGTCGGACAGAGTCATGACATTTTGTATGGAATGGGCATTACAGAACCTTTTTTGCGCAAAGGGCAGATCCACGCTGATGGTCAGGATTATGGTATCCTCCAGCTCCAGGGCTTCGTTATTGAAACGCAGGGTCTGCATCTCGCATACACCGGTATCCAGAGAAGGTACAACGCTGATAATCTTAACCTTGCTGCCGGCATCCTTCAGGGAATAGGGCTGCATATCTCCTGTTAACACCGTGAAATCAGGGGCCTTGTCCCCCGGCTTGACCTCATTGCCAAGCAGGGTAACCGGATTCCCTCCCATGGTAACCAAATTTGCTCTTTTATTCATTTTATTTCTCCTTTCGGATAAATCCTTATCATATAGTTACCCTGAAAAGAAGCATTATAAATCAAATATACGTGAAAAACCTAGATTTTTTCGATCCAGCCGTATTTGTCTTCTTCTTTCCCATACTGAATGGCAGTAATCCGGTCATACAGTTTTTGTGATACATCGCCCATCCGGCCTTCATTGATTTCAATTATGCGGTCATTCCAGTTCAGAACACCCACAGGGGAAATCACTGCTGCTGTCCCGGTGCCGAACACTTCCTCCAGCTCTCCTGCTTCATGGGCATCATATACCTCTTGAATGGACAGATGTCTTTCCTCTACAGCATATCCCATCTCTTTGGCCAATTCGATAACCGAGTCCCGGGTCACACCGCCTAAGATCGTCCCACTGTCCAGGGGTGCTGTAACCAATACACCGTTTATTTTGAAAAAGATGTTCATGGTGCCTACTTCTTCTACATATTTGTTTTCCTTCGCATCCAGCCACAGCACCTGGGTATAACCCTTCCTCTTGGCTTCCTCCGCCGCATAAAGGCTGACAGCATAGTTGCCGGCGGTTTTGGTAAATCCGACTCCCCCTTCCGCAGCGCGGATATACTTGTCTGTAACATAGATTTTTACAGGCTGCAGGCCCTCCTTGTAGTAGGCTCCAACAGGAGACAGGATAACAAAGAACTTATAGGTATGAGAAGGACGAACACCCAGATGATGATCGGTAGCGATAACAAAGGGACGGATATACAAGGAAGTGCCTTCTGTTTTCGGAATCCAGTCCTTTTCCAGCTCGAGCAGCTTTTTCATGCCCTCCCACACCAGCTCCTCATCCAGCTGTGGAATGCATAGCCGCTCAGCTGAGCGGTTCAAGCGCTTGATGTTGGAAAATGGCCGGAAAGCCACCGCTTCCCCATCCTTGTTCAAATAGGCCTTCATTCCTTCGAAAATTGCCTGACCGTAGTGGAATACCATACAGGATGGCTCCACCTCAAAGGGGCCGTAAGGTACGATACGAGCATCATACCATCCCTTCCCTTCTTTATAGTCAACAACAAACATGTGGTCGGTAAAATACTGGCCAAACCCCAGTTCATTGTCATTTGGCTTCACTTTAGGCTGTTTCGTTCTGACAACACGAATTTCCATGCTCCAATTCCTCCGTTAAAATAGTTTTAGTTATCCTCTTCGTCCTCATGGGCTTCTGCCCGCTCCAGCAGCCTTTGAAGAGAAGTGTCTTCCGCTGCATGCGATGGTGCATCACCCTCCAAATTTTCGGCAAAGGGCATGATGATTGCCTGGTCGTTTTCCTTGTCTGTCTGTGCCTCTTCCTCCGGGAAAAGAACCTCATCAGGTATCTCTTCCTCTTCTTTTTTTGCCTTGGCAACGGACACAATATAATCATCCTCTTCTATCCGCATCAAGGTTACGCCCTGGGTGTTGCGGCTGGTTCTGGAGATTTCATCGGTGTCAATACGAATAATGACGCCTTCTGAGTTGATGATAATCAAGTCTTCCTCCCCGGTTACCACCTTCAAGGCAGACAATTTACCGGTTTTTTCGGTAACATTTATGGTTTTAATGCCCTTGCCCCCTCTGAACTGACGTCGGTATTCCTCCTCGCGGGTACGCTTTCCATAACCATATTCGCTGATGCTGAGCACATCTGCACCCTCTACCAGCCGTTCCATGTCAATGATATAGTCCTCATCCTGAAGATCCATGCTTTTAACACCCATAGCCGTTCGTCCCATGGCTCTGACATTGCTTTCATGATATCGGATGGATAAACCGTTGCGGGTGGCCATAATGATCTCCTGTTTTCCGTCGGTAAGGATCACGCGAATGAGCTCATCTTCTTCCCGCAGGGTAATGGCAATCAGCCCCACCTTTCGGATGTTGCGAAACTCCTTCAGCGGCGTTTTCTTAACCAGGCCCTTACGGGTAGCCATGAATAAGTACAAATCCTTCTCAAAATGCTTATCCTTTATGGGAATAAAGGCCTCTATCCGTTCTCCGGGATCCAGCTGAAGCAAATTGATAATGGCAGTTCCCTTTGCCTGACGTCCGGCTTCCGGAATCTGGTATGCCTTCAGCGCATAGACCTTTCCCTTGGAAGTGAAAAACAGCAGCTGTTGATGGGTGGATGTAATAAACAAGTCCTTAATAAAGTCCTCTTCCCTGGTCTGCAGCCCGGTAATACCCCTGCCTCCCCTGCGCTGGGTCCGGTAGGTGCTGAGAGGAGTGCGTTTCACATAGCCGTAATGGGTTAATGTGATCACCACGTCATGCTCATCGATCAGGTCTTCTATGTCTATTTCTTCCTGATCCGCTATAATTTCAGTTCTTCTGGGGTCATTGTATTTGTTTTTTATCGCCAGCAATTCGTCCTTGATGATACCGAGAAGCAGTGCTTCATTGGCCAGTACATCCTTCATGTACTGAATGGTCTTCTGCAGCTCTTCATATTCACCCTCTATCTTTTCCCGTTCCAAACCAGTCAGCCTTTGGAGGCGCATGTCCAAAATAGCCTGTGCCTGCTTCTCAGACAGGTTGAATTGGGTCATCAGACCGTCTTTGGCAATCTGGGTTGTACGAGAGCCGCGAATCAGGCTGATCACAGCATCAATTTGATCCAGGGCCGTAAGCAGGCCTTCCAGGACATGTGCCCGTGCCTGTGCCTTTTCCAGCTCATATTGAGTTCGTCTGGTGACAACGTCCTTTTGGTGGTTGATGTAGTGCTGTAAAACTTCCTTGATATTCATGACCCTGGGCTCATTGTTCACCAAGGCAAGCATAATGACGCCAAAGGTATCCTGCAATTGGGTATGCTTATATAAATAGTTCAGTACAATATTGGGGTTGACATCCTTTTTAATCTCGATCACGATTGACATTCCGTTCCGATCGGATTCATCCCGGATATCGGAAATTCCCTCCAGCCTTTTATCCTTCACCAGATTCGCTATCTTCTCAATCAGCTTTGCCTTATTTACCTGGTAAGGAATCTCACTGACTACAATACGGGACCGGTTATTGGGCAGCTCCTGAATCTCGGCTTTTGCCCGTACCACAATGCGCCCTCTTCCGGTGCGATATGCACTTCGAATGCCTGACTTGCCAAGGATCATTGCGCCCGTTGGAAAATCCGGGCCTTGAATGATTTGTATGATCTCTTCCAGTCCGGCATCAGGGTTATCGATTAGAGCAACCGTTCCATCAATGACTTCTCCCATATTATGAGGCGGAATATTGGTTGCCATTCCCACCGCAATACCCGAAGAACCGTTTACCAGCAGGTTGGGAAACCGGGAGGGCAAAACAACCGGTTCCTTCAGGGACTCATCAAAGTTGGGTGCAAAGTCTACGGTTTCCTTCCCGAGATCCGCCAGCATTTCCGTTGTAATCTTTGCCATACGCGCTTCAGTATAACGCATGGCTGCAGGATCATCACCGTCAACGGAACCAAAATTTCCGTGACCGTCAACCAATGGGTAACGCGTGGAGAAATCCTGTGCCAGGCGAACCATGGCATCATATACAGCGGTATCACCATGGGGATGGTACTTACCCAAAACGTCACCGACGATTCTTGCCGATTTCCGATAGGGCTTGTCCGAAGTCATACCCAATTCATGCATGGAATATAAGATTCTACGATGAACCGGTTTTAATCCATCCCTTACATCCGGAAGAGCACGGCCTACAATGACACTCATGGCGTAATCAATATAGGAATTTTTCATTTCTTCTTCCAGATTCACATCTATTACTCTTTGATTCAAAGCATCCATTCCAATTGCTTCTCCTTCTTATTTCCGATTATGATATATCAAACTAGATATCAACTATATGTCCAGATTTTTTACCATTCTTGCATTGGCTTCAATAAACTCGCGTCTGGGTTCCACCTTGTCCCCCATCAAAATGTTGAATGTTTCATCGGCGGATATGGCATCTTCCACTTCAACCCGCAAAATCGTGCGGGTCTCCGGGTTCATGGTGGTGTCCCACAGCTGTTCCGGATTCATCTCGCCCAGACCTTTGTACCTCTGCAGTTCTACCCCTTCCCTGCCGATTTCATTCAATTTTTCCTCCAGCTCTTTATCGCTGTAGACATATTCCTCTTTTTTGTTTTTTGTCACCTTATATAGAGGGGGCTGCGCAATGTACACATATCCGTTCTCAATCAGCGAAGGCATAAACCGATAAAAGAAGGTAAGGAGCAGCGTACGAATATGACTGCCATCCACGTCTGCGTCGGTCATACAGATGATTTTATGATAACGCAGCTTTGACACATCAAAATCGTTGCCGATCCCCGCCCCGAATGCGGTAATCATGGCTTTGATTTCCTCGTTGGCCAGAATTCGGTCCAGTCTGGTTTTTTCTACATTCAGGATCTTTCCGCGCAGAGGAAGGATTGCCTGGTATTTCCGCTCTCTGCCCTGCTTGGCAGACCCCCCTGCAGAGTTTCCCTCAACAATAAAGATCTCACATAAGGCCGGATCCTTTTCAGAGCAGTCAGCCAGCTTGCCGGGCAGCGCTGCACTTTCCAATACGCTTTTTCTTCTGGTCAGTTCCCGTGCCTTTTTTGCGGCTTCCCTGGCTCTGGCCGCACTGAGGGTCTTCTCCAGGATCACCCGTGCTGTGGAAGGATTTTCTTCCAGGAAAGCGGATAACCCGTCGTGCAGGACATTTTCTACAAAACCCCTTATTTCACTGTTTCCCAGCTTGGTTTTGGTCTGTCCTTCAAACTGGGGCTCTGTGAGCTTAACGGAAATGATGGCTGTCAGCCCTTCCCGGGTATCTTCCCCTGAAAAATTAGCATCTCCCGCCTTTAAAATATTGGTTTTTCTTGCATAGTCATTGATGACTCTGGTCAGCCCTGATTTGAACCCAACCAGGTGAGTGCCTCCTTCGGGCGTGGAGATATTATTGGCAAAGGGAAAGATGTTTTCGATAAAGGAATCATTGTACTGCAGGGCGATTTCCAGTGCAGCATCATCCTTTTCACTGGTAATGTAGATCGGCGGATTGTGCAGCGGGGTCCTGTTTTTGTTTAAGTACTCTACAAAAGAAACAATGCCCCCTTCATAGTAGAATTCATTGCGTAAATCCTGCCGCTGGTCTTCTAAAATGATGACAATCCCCTTATTCAGAAAGGCCATTTCTCGCAGCCGGTTTTTCAGGACGTCATAGGTAAAATCCAATTCCTCGAATATCTTATAATCCGGCTTGAAATGAATTGTTGAGCCGCTTTCCTCCGCCGCTCCGATTTCCTTCAGAGGAGATGTGGTAACCCCCCGCTCAAACCTCATGCGGTATTCCTTCCCATCTGTCCGGACATATACCTCCATCCATTCAGATAAGGCATTTACAACAGATGCACCTACTCCGTGCAAACCTCCGGATACCTTGTATCCTCCCCCGCCGAATTTTCCGCCGGCGTGCAGCATGGTAAATACAATCTCAACTGCCGGAATACCGTACTTTAGATTAATGCCCACAGGTATGCCTCTGCCGTTGTCACTGACAGTGACGGACAGATCCTTGTGAATCACCACATGAATCCGGTCGCAGAAACCTGCCAGGGCTTCATCTATGCTATTGTCAACGATTTCATATACCAGGTGATGCAAGCCTCGAATGCCGGTGCTGCCGATATACATGCCAGGCCGCTTCCGGACAGCTTCCAGACCTTCCAGAACTTGGATATTGGATTCATCATAATGGTTGTTGTTCTTTTCCTGGTTGGTCACTTGGTTTCCCCCTTGTTTTCTTGCTTGTGTACTTCTTTGTTGTCTGAAATATGAAAACCCAGCCTGCTCCGTTTCAAAAGCGTTGCTGATGAAATCGGAGACAAAAGCAGGACTGTTTTCTTATTGATCTCTGCCAGAATAATGGATTTGGGAGCATCTTCAGAAATGGATCTGCTGAACCCTTCTTCTTTTGCAATATGCAGAAATTCCTGATTGACCGCACTGTTTTCAGCAGATTTTATATCGATAATAGCAATAATATCCTCCATGGGAACCACTGCATCTTCTCCGAGATGTAAAATCAAATCCATACATCCTTCCTTCTTCTACAACCTATTCTATTATATCCTATTTTCCTACTGCCTAAAAGGATAGACTTTCCAGCGGCAGAGCCGTGCCGGAATGGATTTTGAAAATCTGCATTTTTTTGTGCTTCAGGTCAGGTATCAGATCCGGATCTGTCAAAGTGATAAAGGTTTGAACCTTTCCGATATACTCCAGCAGCATTTGCTGTCTGCTGTAATCCAGTTCAGACATCACATCATCCAGCAAAAGCAGGGGATACTCCCCTGTCTCCTGACGCATATATTCAAGCTCTGAGAACTTGATTGATAAAACCGTCGTCCTTTTTTGACCCTGTGAACCGAATACTCTGACATCTGCTCCATTGATATGAAAAACAATGTCATCCCTGTGGCAGCCTTTACCGGTGATGCCCCTTTCTATGTCTTCCTTCTGCCTCTCTTCCAGCACCTGTAGAAATTGCTGCTGAATTTCCTCCAATTGATTGGTTTGAAACGGAATGGAAGACTTGTATTCCAAATCCAGCTTCTCTGTTCCGTTGGTAATGCGGTGATGTATTTCCTGCGCAATAATCCTTAAGGAATCCTGAAAGAGCTTTCG
Organism: Clostridiales bacterium; assembly: GCA_012837325.1. Classification (GTDB taxonomy): domain Bacteria; phylum Bacillota; class Clostridia; order Caldicoprobacterales; family DTU083; genus DURK01. Next base: position 2,760 of record DURK01000196.1, on the reverse strand, counting down.
CTGCTGAATGATATAACTGCCTGTTTGCGCCAGCTGAACATCCCATGCAGGGAGGGTCGCGGCCAATGAGGGCTTAACCTGTATACTTTTCAGCAAATTGTTGCGGTGGTTCAACACCCGGTTGTATTGCTGCAGGTAATAAAAATATTGAGGACGAATCTGGGACAGCTCCATATCCATAAAGCGCCTGCGCTCTGCCGGACCTTCTCGGATCAGCTTCAAATCGTCAGGAGAAAACATCACGGAATTCAGATGTCCCATCAGCTCTCCCAGTCTGGATGCCGGACTCTGATTGATCATTACCTTTTTTTTATCGCGGGCAGCAAGCAAGACGGCAATTTCGCTTATGCCTGCCTGCTTCTCCACCCTTGTACGGATAAGAGCTTCTTCCTTCCCCCATTGAATTAATTCCCGGTCTCTGGGTGTACGATGAGAACGACCGGTACAGGATGTGAAAATAGACTCCAGTATATTGGTTTTACCCTGTGCATTGAGGCCTGCAAATAGAATCAGATCGGAATGAAAGGACAGCTCCAGTTCATTATAATTTCTATAGTTCTTGAGGACCAATTCCCTGAGCCGCAAACCTGCACCCTCTCCTATTCAACAAGAAAGCTTCCCACCTGTTCTATTTCCACCTGGTCTCCGGCATGAATCTTTCTTCCCTTTTTCAATTCCTTCTCTCCGTTGACCTTTACCATACCTTCCGTAATCATATGGTTGGCAGCCGCACCGGATTCCGCTGCGCTTACCCATTTCAATAACTGATTCAATTTAATAAACTCTGTATGGATCTTGACCTTCTCCATTTATTCGCCGCCTTATGCAAAGATTCTAACCGGAAGAAGCAGATAGGTGAAGTTGCTGCCCTTTATGGGGCGGACAACGCAGGGACTGATGCCTGTGGTGAAATCAAGGCACATTTCCTGATCTTCGATTACCTTCAGCATATCCATAAAATATCTGGCATTGAAGGCAATCTCTAGATCCTTACCTTCCAGAAGCAAGGGTACCTCTTCATATACCTGTCCGGTTTCTGAGTTGGATGTAATAACCATTTTTTGATCCTGCAGGGACAATTTAATCAGGTTGTTTTTGCCTTCTCTTGCGATCAATGAAGCACGATCAATACTGGATGACAGGATTTTTGTATCGACCTTGACCCTTGTTTTGTAATCCTCCGGAATAATCTGTTTGTAATTGATATATTCCCCTTCCAGTACCCGGGATATGATCCTGGTAAGCCCCAAATCAAATAATACATGCCGGTCGGATACCGTGATGCTGATAGTCTGATCATCATCGTCTAGTATCTTGCCTACTTCTACCAGCGATTTTCCAGGTATAATCACCCTCAGATCTTCATGAGGAACCTCCAGCATGCCCCGCCTTAACGCAAGTCGGTATCCATCCAGACAAACCATGGTAACATTCTTCTCTTCCACTTCCAGGAGAGCACCGGTCAGAATCGGGCGGGCTTCGTCTACTGCCACTGCAAAAACCGTTTCGCGGATCATATTGCTGAGCAGCATCTTACTGATCTCTATGGGTTGATTCTCACTGATTTCCGGTAAGGAAGGATACTCATCTGCCGGAAAGCCCTGCAGGGTAACGTTTGAATTCAGGCAGGCGATTTTTACAGCGTTGTTGTCGGATACGGTAACCTCTATTTCTGCATCAGGCAGCTTTCGAATCACTTCAGACAGCAGCCTGGATGGCAGTACTACGCTTCCTTCCTGTATGATATTTGCTTCCATATAGCTTTGAATGCCCAGCTCCAGATTGGTACCGACCAGCTTCAAAACATCCTTCTCGGTTTCAATCAGGATGCCCTCCAAAATGGGTGTGCTGGATCTGGCGGAAACTGCTTTTTGTACCGTAAGGATGACCTCCAGAAAATTATTTTGCATACATGTGAATTTCATGGAATACCTCCTGTTCTTGTTGCATATATTAATAAGTTAGTAGTAATAGCAGTAGGGCTTGTGGAAATGTGAATTATGCTGTCGAATTCAGTCAAGTCCAGATTCCTTATGTGGATAATCTGGGGATAAATTCGTTTTTCAAGACAGGCATTATCCACAAAGCCTGTTAGTTATCATTCAGTCTCTTGATTAATTCATTTACAGAGCGCTTGACCTGTAAGTCGGTTTCAATTTCATCTGCAACTTTGTCACAGGCATGGATAACAGTGGTATGATCCCGGCCGCCGAACAGGTCTCCAATTTTAGGCAGGGATAAATCCGTCAGCTCTCTGCATAGATACATGGCAATCTGCCTGGGAAAAGCGATGGGACGATTGCGTTTTTTGGATTTCATATCCTCCAGCTTCAACTGGTAGTAGTCGGCAGTTACCTTTTGAATCAGCTCCGGTGTAATTTTTCGCGGCCGATGGTTGGAGATGATATCCTTCAAGGCCTCATCTGCCACCTCTACATCCAATGTGCTGTTGGTCAGAGAGGAATAGGCCATGATGCGGGTCAGTGCTCCTTCCAGCTCCCGAATATTGGATTCGATGCGCTTGGCAATAAAGACCAGAACTTCATCGTCCACCTCCAGGCTTTCCAGGTTGGCTTTTTTCTTTAAAATCGCAATTCTGGTCTCCAAGTCGGGAGGCTGAATATCGGTAATCAGACCCCACTCAAACCGGGAACGCAGCCTGTCCTCCAGGGTAGGAATTTCCTTGGGAGGGCGGTCACTGGACATGATAATCTGCTTGTTGGCTTCGTGCAGTGCATTGAAGGTATGGAAGAATTCTTC
>DURK01000195.1 GCA_012837325.1 Clostridiales bacterium | reverse complement strand
GTTGGCTTCGTGCAGTGCATTGAAGGTATGGAAGAATTCTTCCTGGGTGCTTTCCTTACCGGCAATGAATTGAATGTCGTCCACGAGGAGCACATCTACATTACGGTAACGATTGCGAAACTCTACGTTCTTATTGGTTTGGATGGAATTGATCAGCTCATTGGTAAACTTTTCAGAAGTTACATACAAAACCTTGGCTTGTGCATTCTGGGACTGGATATAGTGCCCGATGGCATGCATCAGATGGGTCTTCCCAAGTCCAACCCCGCCATAGATAAAGAGCGGATTGTAAGCCTTTGCCGGGGCTTCGGCAACAGCCAGGGAAGCGGCATGAGCAAAGCGGTTGCTGTTTCCGATAACAAAGGTGTTGAAGGTGTACTTGGGATTCAGCAGGCTGTCAATCTCATTTTTGCCCGAATCGGCCTTTTCAGGCTTGTCCATATACTTGTCAGCCTCAGCGGTTAAAACAAAGGTTATGTAGTAAGACCGGGAGGATACCTGCTTGACTGCATTGGATATCAGGCTGGTGTAGCGCCCTTCCAGTATACTTTTGGTAAAGTCATTGGGAACACATAGATACAGCTGGTCTTCTTTAATGGAAACCGGTTCAATTGCCTTAATCCATGTGTCAAAGCTGACACTGGTAATTTCGTTTCGGATGACCCGAAGCGTCTTCTGCCAAAGTTCCTCTAAATAGTTATCCATTCCAAACCTCCTAAAGTCAAAAAAGGAAAATAAAGAATAAAACTGCTGTACAAGGGATTGCTCTGCACAGCATGAAATATAAAATAAAAATGCAAAGGCATAAATAGGTGGATAGAATACAAGTGATTATGGAAAACTTATACACAGGAAAAAGTTATCCCATTCACAAATTCAACAGTCCGTAAGGACAGGTAAAACAACGAAAAAAGTCGAATAAACGACAAGTTATGCACAAGATTATCCACAGAATGTGCATAACTAGGAATAAAAGCTTACTATTATTATAGTGGAGAAGTTATCAACAGTAAAGTGAAATTATCAAAATATCTGTGGATGATTGCTCCTGGATGGTGAGCCAGGTCATTATCCTGCTTGATTTTCTTGACACATGGAAGCAGAATGACTTATAATACTATACGTAGCAAAATGCCGTTTCCCTTTCTGATTGGAACAAGGGAAGAATGGTACGATAGATTTGATCTCACTAGAATTGGAAAGGGGGCTGTGCATCATGTTAAGAACTTATCAGCCGAAGAAAAGACAACGTAGCAAGGAACACGGGTTCCGCAAAAGAATGCGTACAAAGAATGGCAGACTGGTATTGAAGAGAAGAAGAGCAAAGGGCAGAAAGAGACTGACTGCTTAAGGGCCGCTGATCAGTGGCCTTTTCTACCATTGAAGGCCTTTCTGGAGGTATGAATTGGAGAAAAAATACCGGCTCAGAAGGAACAAGGATTTCCAATACACTTACAAGAGGGGGCGGTCATTGAGGCACCCTTTACTTGTATTGATTTACCGCAGAACCAATCGCGCCGAATGCAGAATTGGTTTTTCCATTACCAAAAAATTCGGAAATGCAGTTCAAAGAAACCGAATCAAACGGCAATTACGAGAACTCCTGCGGTTGCAGCTTCAACAGCTGAAGCAGGGATATGATTTGATATTCGTTGTACGCAAGGAGGCCAGGGGGGCTTCCTATCAAGAGTTGGACAGCGCAGTACGTAATCTCCTGAAAAGAGGAAAACTGTTCAGACAGGGTGATACGCTCCTATGAAAAACATTTTATTGGGTCTGATCCGGTTTTATCGGAGGAGAATCTCTCCATGGCTGCCCCGAAGCTGTCGCTTTTATCCCACCTGTTCCCAATATTCCATGCAAGCCATTGAAAAGTATGGATCGCTGAAAGGGATGTTTCTTTCACTGAAAAGAATAATGAAATGCAATCCCCTGCATCCCGGCGGATACGACCCATTAAAATAAACCACGGGGGTACAAGAAATGAATTTACCGATTATATTGATGAACGCCGCACAGGAAGCGCAGAAAACCGGACTTTGGGCTTCTTTTGTCGGTTTCCTGAGTAGCATTCTGGAGAGCCTCAACGGGCTGACCGGTGCGGTTCCAGCACCTTTTGGAGGTTATGGCCTGGCGATCATTTTGTTTACTTTGCTCATGCGTCTGGTTCTTCTTCCCTTGGATTTGAAGTCCAGAAAAGCCAATCAGAAGATGCAGGAAATACAGCCGCAGATTAGTGAGCTGCAGAAAAAATACAAGAATGATCCGGAAAAGTTAAACAAAAAGACCATGGAATTGTACCAGAAATATCAGATCAATCCCCTTGGCGGATGTCTGCCCATGCTGCTGCAGATGCCCTTGTTCTTTGCATTGTTTGCCGCATTGAGGTCCATCTCGGATAATCCTGCAATTGCAAGCATACCTGCTCCTTTCTTATGGATTAAGAATATCTGGTTTGCAGACTCCCCGCTTGTCAACAGCATGGGAGAATCCATCAGTCTTTTCGGTCAGGGTTACAACGGTTTGTTTCTTTTGGCTCTCCTGGCCGGTGCATCATCCTATTATCAGATGAAATTAACCCAGCCGAAGGATGCAGGCAACCAGCAAATGAAGGGTTTTTCCATTATCATGCCCTTGATGTCGGTATGGTTCTGTCTCTCATACACTGCATCCTTTGCAATTTACTGGGTAACCTCAAACCTGTTCCAGATTGCTCAACAGTTCATATTCAAAAAGTACTTGGCTCCGGTAACAGAGGAAGGTGAACAGAAATGAAGTCGGTTATTACTACGGGCAAGACAATAGAAGATGCGGTATTGGCTGCTGCAATTCAATTGGCGGTTCAAAGGGACAAGCTGGATATCGAAGTACTGGAAGAGCCGGTCAAAGGCTTGTTTGGCGTGTTTGGCGGGAAGGATGCCAAAATCAGGGCAACGGTGTTCCAATCCATGGGTGATACAGCCCAGGGCTTTTTAAGCGAACTGTTTGATAAAATGAACCTGGAAGCCAAGGTGGATGTAACCGAAACCGATGACGTGATCTCCATTCATGTCAGCGGCCCTAAGATGGGCATTTTGATCGGCCACAGAGGAGCAACCCTGGATGCAGTTCAATATCTGACCAGCCTTGCTGTCAATCGAGATTCGGATAAATATAAGCGGGTTATCGTGGATACGGAAAACTACCGCAAGAAACGGGAAGAAACGTTGATCAAGCTGGCCAGACGCCTGGCCCATAAAGTGCATAAAACCAGGAAGAAGGTTGTGCTGGAACCCATGAACCCCTTTGAGCGCAGGGTGATTCACTCCACCCTTCAGAAGGATCCTTATGTCGTGACTCATAGCGAAGGGGATGAACCTTACCGCAAAGTAGTGATTACCCTGAAGTAAAAAATCGTGTCATCTATGAAGAGAAGGCCGGCTTAAACCCAGTAGCGATACTGGGTTTCGGACTTTATGGGAAAAATAGGAGTAATAACCTGCCAGAAGGCAGGATGAGTTCAAAGGATGAGAAGCATGGCATGGGACGATACCATTACTGCCCTGGCTACTCCGCCGGGGGAGGGCGGCATCGCAGTGATTCGCCTGAGCGGACCAGAATCGCTGCAAATGGCCGGCCGATTGTTTGTAAACGGCAAGCGAAGAAAGGTAAAGGAGTTCAGAGAACGATACCTTTACTACGGCTTTATTCTGGATCAAGATCAGAATACGGTAGACGAAGTGCTGCTGGTTTATATGAAGGCACCAAGGACCTATACAAGAGAAGACGTGGTTGAGATACACTGCCATGGCGGCATGATTCCAGTCCGAAAAATATTGGATCTGTTATTGCAGGAGGGAGCACGCCTTGCACAGCCCGGCGAATTCACCAAAAGAGCATTTTTGAACGGCCGGATTGATCTGGCCCAGGCGGAAGGCGTCATGGATCTGATATCCTCCAAGTCGGAGGAGGCTGCAAGATCCTCACTGCAGCAAATGGAGGGTTCCCTGTCAAGGGAGATCAAAGCTGTCAGGGATGACATGCTGGATGTTTTGGCGCGAATAGAGGTTACGGTGGATTACCCGGAGGAAGATATTGAAGGCATGGTTGGAGAGCAGATTCACAAGCGTCTGTCCACCGCCCGGGAGCAATGCCGCAGCTTACTGAAGTCGGCCCATCAGGGTCGTCTGATCCGGGAAGGGATTAAAACCGTTATCATCGGCAAGCCCAACGTGGGCAAGTCCTCTCTGCTTAATGCCCTGGTGCGGGAGAATCGTGCCATCGTTACCGATATCCCTGGAACCACCCGGGATGTTATCGAGGAATATGTAAATATCAAGGGTGTTCTGGTCCGGATATTGGATACGGCAGGCATTCGTGAAACCATGGATCTGGTGGAAAAAATCGGTGTGGAAAAATCCCGTGAGCTGACCCGGGATGCAGACTTGATCCTGCTTTTGCTGGATGCCTCCCATCCTCTGGAAGAGGAGGACATGAAAATTCTGCAATGGTTGAAGGACAAGCAGGTATTGATTCTGCTGAACAAGTCCGACCGGCCATCTGCCATCGAACCGGAAGACATTGAAATGCTGACAGACAGCACCATCATAAAAACATCCATGATTGACGGCACCGGCCTGGATCAGGTGGAAGAATTCATCTATCATCTGGTTTATTCCGGCGGCGCCGGACCCAAAAATTCGGTTATGATTACCAACAGCCGGCACAAGGAAGCGCTGATTCGAGCTGAAAGGCATCTGGGAGAAGCGCTGGACGCCCTGGCTGCATCCATGCCGCTGGATTTGGTCACCATAGATATCAGAAATGTGTGGGAAGCCCTGGGTGAAATCACAGGGGAAAGCTTGACGGAAAACCTGATAGATAAGATTTTTATGGAATTCTGCTTAGGAAAGTAGGAGAACGATGGAAGTTCAGGCAGGAAAATACGATATTATTGTTACAGGTGCGGGTCATGCAGGCTGCGAAGCTGCTTTGGCCGCAGCAAGAATGGGCATGAAAACCCTGGTGGTGGCGCTCAATCTGGATGCAGTTGCCCTTATGGCATGTAATCCGGCAATCGGCGGCACCTCCAAAGGCCATCTGGTGCGGGAAGTGGATGCTCTGGGCGGTGAAATGGGCCTGAACATCGACAAGTCCTTTATCCAGATCCGAATGCTCAATACCGGGAAGGGCCCGGCGGTTCATTCCCTTAGAGCACAGGCCGATAAAAAGAGATATCAGGAGGAAATGAAGCTTACCCTGGAAAACCAGAATAACCTTTCCCTATGTCAGGGAGAGGTGGTAGAAATTCGTACCTCCGGGGGCCGGGTCAGCGGCGTAAAGCTGGCCACGGGTGAGGTCTATTCGTGCCGCTCTGTTATCGTTGCTTCCGGCGTTTATCTAAAAAGCAGGATCATTATAGGTGAATACTCGGTTCACAGCGGGCCGAACGGACTGTTTCCAGCTAACCGCCTGTCCGAAAACTTGAAGGATCTGGGGTTTCGTCTGCAGCGGTTCAAGACAGGCACGCCTGCCAGAGTAAACAAAAGATCACTGGATTTCTCCAAAATGATCATTCAACCCGGAGACCCGGCGGTCCCTCCCTTTTCTTTTCTGAATCGACTTTTACAAAGAGAGCAGGTTCCCTGCTGGCTCACCTATACCAATGAAGAAACCCATCAGATCATTCGAGACAACCTGCATCGCTCTCCCCTGTTCTCCGGAGCGATTGAAGGGGTGGGAGCCCGTTATTGCCCATCCATTGAAGACAAGGTTGTACGCTTTCATGAAAAGAAGAGCCACCAGATATTTATTGAACCGGAAGGTCTGCACACCAATGAGATGTATGTTCAGGGTATGTCCTCCAGTCTGCCTGTGGAGGTGCAAAGAGCCGCTTATCGTACCATACCGGGTTTGGAGCAGGTGGAAATCATGCGTCCGGCTTATGCCATTGAATACGATTGCATCGATCCCACTCAGCTGAAATTGTCCCTGGAATCCAGGGAGGTAGCGGGGTTGTTTATGGCAGGTCAGATTAACGGCAGCTCCGGTTATGAAGAGGCTGCAGCCCAAGGAATTGTTGCCGGCATCAATGCGGTTCAGTATTTAAGGCAGGAAGAGCCTCTTATTCTGGATCGCTCCGATGCCTATATCGGCGTTTTGATAGACGACCTGGTAACCAAGGGAACCCCGGAGCCATACCGGATGATGACCTCCCGGGCGGAATACCGCCTGCTGCTGCGTCAGGACAATGCAGACATGAGGTTGACGGAAAAGGGCTACCGGCTGGGCCTGGCGGGAGAAGAACGATACCAAAGGCTGTACTCCAAACAGGAGGCAGTACAAAGGGAATTGTCAAGGCTGAAGGATGCAGTGGTTGCACCTTCGAAACGAATTAATGAATACCTGAAGGGAAAAGGCTCCTCCGCCTTAAAGACCGGAATTCCCTTATATGACTTATTAAAACGCCCTGAGATCAGCATTTTGGATATTGTTTTGCTGGGTGAGCTTCAGGATGAAATTCAGCCTGAAATACAGGAGCAGTTGGAAATTCAGATTAAATATGAGGGCTATATCCAAAAGCAGCTCAGGCAGGTAGAACAATTCAAAAAAACCGAAAAGCTGCGAATTCCACCGGAAATGGATTACAGCAAGGTTACCGGCTTAAAGCTGGAGTCCATCCAAAAGCTGCAAAAGCTGCAGCCGGAAAACATGGGACAGGCATCGAGAATTTCCGGAGTGTCCCCTGCGGATCTGTCGGTGCTCATGGTATATCTGGAAAAACAGAGAAGGGAGAAAAAGAACAGTGAAGCATGATATGCAGCCCTTCATAGAAGGCTGCGCTGCGATGCAGATTGCATTGGACGAGCAGAAACGGGCTGCCTTTGAAACCTACCTCTCCCTGCTTCTGGAATGGAATCAGAAGTTTAATCTGACTGCAATCCGGGAACCCAGGCAGATCATGGTTCAGCATTTTTTAGATTCCATATCCCTTCTGCAGCTGGATATTATCCAGGAAGAGGATTCCGTATTGGATTTGGGTTCCGGCGCAGGCTTTCCCGGCATTCCCATAAAAATCATGCTCCCTCAAATATCCCTGACTC
>DURK01000194.1 GCA_012837325.1 Clostridiales bacterium | reverse complement strand
TCTAACGGTACAATGAATATCCTTTCCACGTATCTGTTCTACCTCCAGCTCAATCAAACCATCATTGATAAGGATTCGAGTGCCCCTCCTGATATCTTTGTATAATTCCTTATAGGTTACGGAGACCTTTGTATTGTCGCCCAGTATGTCATCATGAACCAGGGTAAAGGGATGACCTTCAACCAATGTAGCTTCACCAGATTCAAATCGGCCAATTCGTATCTCGGGACCTTTCGTATCAAGGAGCATGGGAATGGGCAGACCCAGCTTGTCTCTTACCTTTTTAAAGTTCTCCAGTCGTTTTTTATGTTCATCATGATCTCCATGAGAAAAATTCATACGAGCCGCATCCATGCCCTTTCGCATCAATCGCTCCAGTATTTCCGGATTGTCCACTGCAGGTCCCAGTGTGCAGATAATCTTTGTTTTTCTCAACGTTCTTCCTCCGTTTATCTATCATTTACTTAAGCTTTTCTCCAGCCTTGTATGTTGAAGCCGCTTTACTCAAATAGGCAAATTCTTGTCAGGCTACTTGAAGCTGACAGCCTTCGTAATATTTATTATAGCGGACTTTGCCAGCAAAATATAGGTCTGATCCAAACATTATCAACGATTCCCTTAAATTGCTTCCACATTGTTTAATCCATCCATCTTACCGCCAACGGAGAATGGTCCATTCTTCGGCAGCTATTGATGTTACTGTTTAAATTATTTCCAGCATCAAGACTGCTTAGATACTCCCCGTAAAAGAGCAGCCCTGTCTCATCATAGACCGCGAGATAGAAACCACAGTATTTGGGATAATCCCTGTTGTCCCAATCATAGGAATTATATAGGAAATCCGACAGCACAAGTTTTTCTCCGTTCCAGTCCATAGCAGCAATATAGCTAGGAAGAAATAGCTTGTTTTCCTCGTCATAGAGGTTTACAGTGAAGCGGTGTACATATTCCCCGTCCTCATTCACCTCCACAGCAATTAATTGATTCTCCGGCAGTAATATGGTAAGAAAATCGTCATAATAATAAACATTCCATACACTTTCATCCTCCCCAAGTGCTGCCAACTCAAGCCTTTGCAGAGGTTTCATGGTTTCAACATCAATTACAGTCAAAACACAAACCTTGTTTTCCGCAGTCAGTAGAAGCAGTTTGGTTTGGCTTGGATTTGTAAATAGATCTAAAACCTTATTCTTCGGATCAAGAGAATAGACCATAGAAAGTTCACTGAACAGGACGCCAGACGGATTCATTGCATCCTTCATAATACCATCTTCTTTATAGGAAAAAGAATATATCCCGTATCCACCAGGAATAAAGCTTGTATCTACCACATTCCCATATTTGGTATGAGTATCAAAAGTAAAGTAGCATGCATTGTCTGTGAAAGTGCTCCATGTCCGAATATAAAAAGTGTCACTCTCTGTATTTCCACTGCCATATCCACCTATGTCCCCATCAGCAGTTTTCGTAACAGAAATATGTATAGTCTCATCATCAATGACCGGTACTCGGAAAAAGTTTAGAAATTCTAGAATGAAATAACTCTCTGTTTCTGGCTCCGGGACTGGATCAATATAGAAATCACTGCTCCAGTTTAGTGTAACTCCGGGTATATCAAGGGTAAACAGCATTGGATAGAAGTCATAGTAATCCTTCAACCTAATTGTGGTTGACCCTTCCGTTCCCGCTGGTGTCCGGTCAAAAAGCTCCTTATATGCTGCTTTAATGCCTGGCTCATAGTATGTTTGCATATCCACGCCGGAATACTCCATAGGGGGATTTTCGTAGACCTGGGTATGAGAGAACAGATAATTAGTCTGCACCGATTCTTTGTCTGTCTGGTAGACCGTATCCCAGAACAGATGGTAGTCATAATGGGTGCGTACCTGAACCTCCAGCTTTTCCGCTGCTGAGTCATCACCGTATTTAACATTCTTTGTTAATACTACCTGATCTCGTGCAGCATTTATATCCGCAAAAGCAAATGCCATGCCGCTTATGGATAAAATAATCAATGCAATGGTCAGGACGAGAGCCTTCTTCATATCTGTCCCTCCTCACCCCTGATCTCATTAAGTGCGTTACCCACTCTGTCTCCACGATAATGGTAAGTCTGCTTCACATAATCCATCAAATTTCTTCCGGATTCCTCCAGTTCCATTGTAGAACTGTCTCCAACGATTCTCCCCTGGCGGATCAGCACTGCCCTTCCAATAAATCCGGACACCTCCTCGATTAAATGAGTGGACAGCAGCACGGTTTCATTTGGCTCCAATATACCCAGCAGCACCTTATAAAAATCCTCCCGGTTAAACACATCATTCCCGGCAAAGGGTTCGTCCATTAGAATATAGTCTGCACCCTGGCACAGCGACAGGATGACCTCAAACTGATTTTTCTGCCCGGTGGAAAAGGCACGCAGAGGCTTTCGCATGGGCAGTTCAAAGAAGTCCATCAGGCCTTTGAAGCGCTTATCAATAAAGTTCGGAAAGTGCTCCTTATAAAACTCCCGATGCACCTGTGGCGTAAGATTTGGAAAGAATGAGTGCTCACTGGTAGCAAAGGAGAGCCGTTCAATATTTTTCCGCGTGATGGGCTCACCTGAGAGCGTGATTTCCCCGCTGTATGGGAGAAGTCCGAGTATACATTTTATCAATGTTGTTTTACCCGCACCGTTTTCTCCAAATAAGCCTACAATCTCACCCTGGGGCAAGGTCAGATTTATACCCGTGAGTGCTTTCTTTCCTGCGTAGGATTTACTGACATTTCTTATTTCTATCATCGTATCACGCTCCAAATTTTTGCCACTAATGCGGCATCAGGCATTCCTTTGGAGTAAACACATTATAAGTTCCATAAAACAGAAGCAGAAGGATAATCGCTGTTAACAGGCAGATCAGGATTGCAATCAGGGGCAGAGTCAGGCAGCGACGATGCAACTCCCAACGGCTTGGCAGACGACGCATGAGATAGATACTTTTGCTGTCCTGCCTATGGTAGACATAATGATAAATAATCAGCGCCAGCATACACACGGCAAGCACCGCCAGCCCTGCCCAGTAGTGTTCCAGCAGTATGTAAAAGTCAGGCATCACCGCGTCCGGCAGCAGCACTCGAGTGCTTGAGCTGTATGAATATATATATAAATCAGCTCGGGCACTCAGATACCTTTCAAAAAACAAAAAGCTGTACAGTACCGCCAAAACCAGTCCGGCAGCAAAAAACTTTATTTCCGGCTTAAGATTGAGACCTGGCGGAGCCCATCGGGTCAGGTCAAGCTTCTGCTTCTTCATCGGCGCTCCCCCTAAATGTATTATCGAGTACTCCGGCTGCATTAGCGATCGATAGGATCATAATCAGTATATCGTTTCCGAGGCTGCCAATTGCTCTTGAGAAAAAAACAAGTGATAATGATGTCATAGCGATGATTGTCACCCCGACCTTTCCCCGTCTCTGTCGGTATGGAAAATGTGCTGCCGCAAGCCCGAGGCAGCCAAGCAGCAGAATATTCCGTATCCAGCGACTCACTTCTGACAGGGGGAGGAGACTGTGGAGAAAGCTGTTCCGATAGAAAGCCAGAAAAATAGTTTGCCCGCTTGTTAGCATGGGATCGACCTTAGCAAGGTACAGTTTACAAAATGCGTAGGCAAGCAGTGTCTGAACTGACCAAAGCATGAAGAAACAAAAGCTATTGTAGATGCTCTGCCACACAAAAACATTGCGTTCTGAAACTGATAAGCGCTTCAGCATATATCCCTGCTTACTTCCATATTCACATCCAGTCTTAGACAAAAGAACTGCCATCGCCACAAAGCAAACTGCAAAAACCCAGGCAATGCGGCTGCTTGAAATAAGGGCTTCCAGGTTTGCCATTCCAAGCCCGGCATCCGCTGAAGCCAGAGCGGAGTTCAAAGAGAAATGAAACAGAAGCCTTTCGGCGCAGACAAGCAGTATAAACATTGCCAGTATCTTATAAATTGTGCTTCGAGCTATCACCATGAGTACTGAAAGATGTTTTCTCATTTTCCGTCTCACTCCCAATATTTTTCCACCAGAGACAGTGCCTCGGTCTTGCTTATCCCCATATGCTTCAAAGCGGTCACTACATTCAATATATCGCCTTTCAATAGCTGCTCCCGTACCTGTTCAATTTTCTCCTGGT
>DURK01000193.1 GCA_012837325.1 Clostridiales bacterium | reverse complement strand
GGGGGATTCTTCAAACCGGACGGTATGCATTTCAACGGCAGCATTGTCATGGATACAGCGGAGGTCAAAACGGAAGAGCCTCTGGCATTCACTGACATGATTGTTCCGTCAGAAGCGGTAATGACCAGCCGGTTCAATGATCCGGAAAGAAAATATGCTGGTGTCGGGCTTGACAAGCCGACAGCTGTTGACTTTCATGGTTTTACCATGGAAATAAGAGCCCTGGATCTGGAATGCAAGGCAAGGGATAAGAAATATATAAGAACCCTGCCCTTCTGGCTTACACTGTCAGGCTCCACGGTGCTTTCTGAAAACATCCCTATAGGCCAGGAGACAACCGACTCTGTCATTATCAAGGTCAGGGAAGGGTTTAAGCCTGTTGTCCTGTATGAAGAATCCAGTTCGGTGCTGAATGCCGGCTTTGACGACTGTATCGATGTCAAGGGCCTGCTGGTGCCCAAACTTACCGGTTCAGGCCAGGCAGCAGGAGGCAGTGAGGGGCTCATGGAGTTCGAAACTGAGAAGCTGAGCCTGAATTATCTGGGTCAGTTGAATGAGCTGCCGGTAAAGACAGAGACACGCTTCGGATATGATTTGGATAAAAAGCGCTGCTACTTCGCTGTAGGTCTGATACAGGAATCCCAGGATAAGCCCATAAACTTTGGTGCCGGTAATATCAAGGACTTCACCGGCATCGTAACCTATAACATGACAGTTGAAAATGACGGGGAAGGCCGGTATCAATTCCCGACAACCCCCGGGCAGATTTCGGGCTTTATAAAGAATCTGCAGGTCCATAAGGGGGCTGATGAAAAATTTGCAGCCGGAGTCAGGGGAACCATGCGCATCTCCGACTTCTGTGAAATCCGTGACCTGTACTTCGGTTTTGAGGAAGGCCCTGTCATCAACGCTGACGGGAGCGTCTATATACCTCTCGATATAGCAGGCATGATCCATGGCGACGGCTTTAAGCATGTAGGTTCGGCTGTAATCCTGTACAGCCATCCGCAGCGCTATTTCTCCTTCAGCATGACCCTTGATGGAATTGATCTTGTAGCAGCAAGGGTCAGCGGCAGCTTTGGTTTTGAATTCAGCCCGCACCTCTTTGGCATCTCAATTGGGTATCCGGAAACACTCGCTGGAAACATAGGAGTCTTCCGTTTCGGTGCAGGCTTTGCCTTCCGCATTGACGAGGGCGGTGACTCCTATATCAGGGCTAAGCTGGAGATCGGCTTAGAAAAGGAAGTAAATGTTGCCATTGTCTATCTTTACGGCTATCTCTATGCCGGTGCGGATGGAGCCTATTATTTTGATTACGAAGGGCAGGGCGGCAAGTTTGTACTGGAAATCTATCTGAAAGGCGGAATAGAAGGGGGTATAAAGGTCAAGGGCAGAAAGTTCGACATCATCAGCCTGTATCTCGATGCCAGAGGCAGGATTGAGTCCATTCCGCCAAGTGACGACTGGCTGCTTTACTGCTCAGCCACTGTTTCCTACAGCCTGGATCTCTGGCTGTTTGAAGTGGAGGGCTCTGTCACTGCCTCCTTTGATGAGGTGATTTAAACCCAGTTCTTCTCTTGTTTCCTTGCTCCTTGTATAATGATGTAATGAATCTGTCCCTATATAGAAGTACCAATAACAGCTAAAATAGGTTATACTATTTGGGGAGGCGATTGGAAAATGTTAGAATGGATTAAAACCAGAAGAAGCATCCGGAAATATCAGGACAGGCAGATAGATCCCGAGCAGCTGGACGCCATTTTGAAAAGCGGTCTGATGGCACCCACCGGGCGGGGAAGCAGGCCTTGGGAGTTCATTGTGGTAACAGACAGGGAAAAGCTCGAAACCCTGTCCCTCACACGAGGCCGCTCTTCTCAGTTCCTATCCGGTGCCCCCCTTGGCATTGTTGTCGCAGCAGACCAGGATAAGAGCACCACCTGGGTGGAGGATGCCGCCATTGCCGCAGCCTTTATGCAGCTGACCATTCATTCATTGGGGCTGGGTTCCTGTTGGATTCATGTAAGGGAAAGGCAGTTTGATGAAAACAAAACCGCAGAAGACTATGTCAGGGAAGCCTTGGACATACCGGAAAGCATTCGGGTTCTGTGCATCCTTTCAATCGGTTTCCCGGCTGAAGACAAGCCTGCTCATAAGCAGGAAGACTTGCTGTATGAAAGAGTGCACTACGACCAATTCTGATTTGCATGGGTTAACCGCCCTTTAAAAGGTTATTAAATAGTTATGTGATGAAATTTAATTGCATATTAGTATTATGGAGGCGATTTTGTGAAGGACATCATAATCGTAGGCGGAGGTCTGGCTGGTTTAACTGCCGGCATGTATACAAAGCGGGCAGGGCTGGATACTCTTTTGTTTGAGAAAATGTTTCCGGGCGGTCAGGCTGCTACGACCAGTATGATTGAGAACTATCCCGGATTTGACGACCCCATCAGCGGCCCGGACTTTGCCATGAAAATAGAAAACCATGCAAGAAGGTTTGGTTTGGAAATTCAATATGATGAAATAACCGGTCTGGAGCTGGAAGGCAGAATCAAGAAGGTTATCACGGAAAATAAGGAATATCAGGCAAAGGCTGTGATCCTTGCCATGGGTGCAGAGCCCAGAAAGCTGGGGCTGGAAAAGGAGGATGAATTCCGAGGCCGAGGTGTATCCTATTGTGCTACCTGCGATGGCGCCTTTTACAAGGACAGGGATGTTGCAGTGGTGGGCGGCGGAGATACCGCTGCGGAAGATGCCTTGTTTCTGGCTCAATATGTCAACAAGGTGTATCTGATTCACCGGCGGGATGCCCTTCGGGCTACGAAAATCATTGCTGACAGGGTGGTTGGGAACAAGAAAATTGAGAAGATATGGGACTCCAGAGTGGAAGCCATTCTGGGTGAGGAACAAGTTACCGGCATTCGTGCAGTAAATGTGAAGACCGGTGAGAAGCAGGAGATCAAGCTGGATGGGCTCTTTATTGCGATTGGTGTGCGCCCTAACAGTGAATTGATCAGGAATACCATAACCTTGAGCGAAGCAGGTTATGTATTAACCAATGATTCCATGGAAACCAATATACCAGGTGTATTTGCTGTCGGTGATCTTCGGCAAAAGCCGCTCCTGCAGCTGATCACCGCTGCGTCGGATGGTGCTGTTGCAGCTTACACTGCTCAGAAATATCTCATTCAAAACTTTGATGAATAGAAGGGAGCAATCCAATGGGGCGACTATTTGGAACGGATGGCGTACGGGGGCTTGCAAACGCAGAGCTGACCTGTAAGCTGGCTTTTGAACTGGGCCAGGCCGGGGCCTATGTACTGACGATGGCAAAGCACAAGCCCAGAATCCTGATTGGACGGGATACCCGTATTTCCGGTGATATGCTGGAGGCAGCTTTGATCGCCGGGATTTGCTCTGTCGGGGCGGAAGCAATTGTGGCAGGGGTGATTCCTACTCCGGCTGTTGCCTATCTTACCCGGCATTACGGGGTGGATGCCGGCGTTGTGATTTCCGCATCTCATAATACAATGGAATACAATGGCATCAAGTTTTTTGACAACCGTGGTCACAAGCTTCCGGATGAGCTGGAGGATCGCATTGAAAGCATACTCCTCAATGGTACGGAGAGCATGCCTGCACCGACGGGCTTTGAAGTGGGCAGGAGGGTGCGTATTCGCAATGCAGTCAGAGACTACATCAGCTTCCTGCAGGGTACGCTGGACACCGACCTGAAGGGATTGAAAATTGTTCTGGATTGTGCGAACGGGGCTTCATATGAGGCTGCTCCCATGGTATTTGGGACGCTCGGAGCAGAGGTCATTACCACCTACCATACACCGGATGGAACGAATATCAATGATTATTGCGGTTCCACCCACCCGGAAAAGCTTCAAAGCCTTGTATTGGAGACAGGAGCGGACGTAGGTCTTGCCTTTGACGGCGATGCAGACCGATTGATTGCAGTAAGTGAACACGGCAATCTGGTAGACGGTGACCAGATCATGTTGATTTGCGGGCTGGACATGAAGGAGCGCGGGCTTCTGAAGCAAAATACGATAGTTGGTACCGTTATGAGCAACCTTGGGCTGGAAAATGCATTGAACAAAGCAGGCTGCAGGCTGGAAAAGACAAAGGTGGGAGACCGGTATGTTCTGGAGCGGATGTTGGAGCAGGGCTATAATTTCGGCGGAGAACAATCAGGCCATGTGATTTTCCTGGACTACAACACTACAGGAGATGGAATTTTAACCGCCTTACAGCTGCTGGGAGCCATGAAGCGCAGCAACAAGCCCTTGTCATCACTGGCATCAGCCATGAGGAAGTATCCCCAGGTGCTGGTAAATGCCAGGGTGCAGGAGCAGAAAAAACACAACTATCAGGATGATGAGGTTATTCAGCAGGAAATTCGCAGCATAGAAGAACGCTTCCAGCAGGAGGGCAGGGTGCTGATTCGTACTTCCGGTACCGAGCCTGTGGTACGCGTCATGATTGAAGGAGCCGATCAAAGGGAAATTGAAGAGGAAGCGGTGAGGCTGGCAAAGCTGATCGAGCAAAGGCTGAACTGAAGAAATGCAGGGATCCTTGTAATGGATCCATCGATATCGGTTACGAGGAAGCGGATGCATCTTTTGCAAGGCAGCTGGGGCAGACCCCGTTGAAGTAGATATTCTTATCCAGAATCCGAAAGCCGTCCAGGCTTCTTGGCAAAGCCGGATCCATGTCAAATTCATAGATCACACCGCAGTCCTGACATTTGAAATGCCCGTGGGTGGTAACGTCCACATCATAGCGCAGTTCGTTGCCGTCTATGGTAATCGGTCTGACGATTTGGGAACGGATAAAGAGGTCGAGGGTGTTGTAAACTGTGGTCTTGGAGAGGGTGGGGATCTCCTCTACCAAAGTTTTATGGATGTCATCCACAGTCGGATGGGTTGGATTGGATGCCAGATACTCAAATATCTTGAGTCGGGGAAAGGAAGGCTTAATCTTGCTTTTCAGCAGATACTCCTTAACCTCGGTAACAGAAATCGACATGATATCGCCATCCTTTCCAAAATTCGATTCCAGAATTTGTAATTTTATTTAAGTGTATTATACTAATCCTGTCTGAAAAATTCAAGTGTACTTTTCGACATTTGGCAGAAGAGCACAGGTGGTTCTGACGGGATAAAAAAAACGAAGGCTACGTATGGATTGATGTAACCTTCGTTATGCAATATAGGGGGTTTAATGATATTATGCCCAAGTGTCCGCAAATCTTATACGGAAATTTGGACATTTTTTTAGGATGTCGGATACACAGCAATTCAAACAAAAAGACAAATTTTCTTAATTCTCTTTCAATCCATCTATCTGTTGTGGTATAGTGAAAACATTCATATCATACACTTATTATCATTATCACAGATGGGAGAAACGCAATGGAAAAACTGATGAATCAAGCAGATAAGAGGTCACGACGTTCATGGTATCTGTATGACTTCGGCAATTCTGCTTATGCAGCCATTGTTCTTCTTGCAGTTTACTCTACCTATTTCAAAAATGTGGTTGTAGGAGGAGCGGAGGGAACGCGGCTTTGGGGTATTTCAGTGGGCATTGCTGCCATATTGGTGGCGATCATGTCGCCTGTATTTGGCACAATTGCTGACTTTACTAAATCCAAAAAGAAGCTTTTGCTGATTTTTACCTTAATATCAGTTGTATTCACCGCCTTGTTGTTTTTTGCGGGCGAAGGTGATGTATTTACCGGCATGCTGTTTTTCATTCTGGCAGAGATTGGATATCGAGGTGCTCAGGTATTCTATGATTCTCTTCTGTCGGATGTTTCTACACCTGAATCAATCGGTGTTGTTTCCGGCAATGGGTGGGCTTTTGGAATGATTGGCGGGATCGCAGCCCTGGTATTGGTGCTGATCCCGATTCAATTGATTGGAAATCAAATGATACCCTATGCATTTTTAATTACAGCGTTGATCTTTCTGATCGCTGCCATTCCGACATTTCTTTGGGTGAAGGAAAGAAGTGAGCCTGAGCAGATACCGGAAGGAAAAAACGTGACGCTCATTGCATTTGAAAAGCTGGCGCATACCTTCCGATCTGTAAAGCAGCATAAGGAGTTTATTAAGTATGCCGTTTCTTTCCTAGTCTATAACGACGGCATCATGATGCTGATGGATTTTGCTGCCATTATCGGTGCCACACTCTTTGGAATGAAGCAGACAGAATTAATCGTTTTTGTGATCCTCATCCATTTGTCCGGTGCTTTTGGCGCATTGCTGTTCGGCAAAATTGCTGATAAAAAGAGCAGCAAGGAGTCCATTCTCATGGCTTTGACCATTTTAATTGTCTCACTGACCGGCTTGTTTTTTATCAAGGATCTGGTCTGGTTCTTTGTCATTGGGTTTTTTGCAGGCTTCTCCCTTTCCGGGGTACAGGCAGTCAGCCGGTCCATGGTGACCCAGCTTGCTCCGGTATCACAAACCGCGGAGTTCCATGGCTTCCTTTCTGTTGCAGGAAGAACCTCAACCTTTGTAGGCCCCCTGGTATTTAGTACCATTTCCTTTCGTATGCATAACTGGTATGCAGATCATGGCGTTGCTCCGGTTCAGGCGGAGCAATACGGGCTTCTTTGGGCAATCGGCTCCATCCTTGCTTTTCTTGTGGTAGGTGCGCTTCTTCTCCTATTGGTAAAGCGCATTTCAAACAAGAATACCCCTCTTAGTTAAAATTGGAACAATATTTCTCGAAAACTTGAACAATCTTTTCACATATAAAACCTCTGTTTTTCTTAAAAAATGACAGGTCATCACCTCAAACATTCATAATTGGGTGTGCTTTTTGAGAATTCTTCTCCAGCATGCCCTTTTTATGCCTTAAAACAGTCATATATTGTAGAAAGTCTGTCAAAAAATAATCGGTACAAAATTAAATTTGCATAAAAAATATCTATTATGTCAATAATCTATGAAAATG
>DURK01000192.1 GCA_012837325.1 Clostridiales bacterium | reverse complement strand
GCACCTTTAAGTCCTGCAGATGAACATAGGGAGATAAATCCACAGAAAAGACAGCAAAGCCGTCAGAGCCATGTACATAAATCATTTCCCTGCCATCCTCGAAGTTGCGGGACAAGCTGTTCTCCAGCCTGCCGGTGAGCATTCCCGGCGGGATGCTCACCATTCCCTCTCTCTCAACATTCAAATCCATATTGCCCATGATCATTCCATCATTCAATATTCGATCCGGTTGTTTCCCATTAATTCGAAGACCGGATTCAGGCTGTCCCTGATAAAAAGCGAAATAGGAAAGATTCAAGCTCTGGATCTCCTCCTGACCCGGCTGAGCCGGATAGGCAGCAGACGAGGAGCGCGCGTACTCATATTCCCGGGTAATCAAACGCTCCAGCATCCTCCTCCTGGCCATGGACCGGCGGCTTTCCTGATTTCCGGCCTTCACGCCGGAGGGCCAGGGTAATACACTGTCTATCGTACTGTACAAATTGTTGTTATACCAGGACTGACTGGTAAGGGGCAAGGTCATTTCCACATTCTTGCTCTCCCCTGCAGCAATGTTCCCCACTTCTACAAAGGCGAAAGGGGTGTAAATCACCAAACGCTCCAGGGGATAGTCCGTATTGTTTTGAACCGTTCCCTTTACTGTTCCCATTTCATAATACAAATCAGATTGAAGGGAGCCGAATTCAATCCGCCGGGTATCCGTCTGAAAGGTTTTCATGGTCCAGATATTTACATTGTCATAAAGAATCTGAGATGGACTGCCCTGTACCAGGTGGGCATGAACGTATTCAGCCGTATTGCCCTGGTAGCTTACATTGATCAGGTCACCCGGCGTGAGCAGGGCAAACCGGTCGATCTCCACTGTGTAATCCCCTCTCCGGGGCATGAAAACCCCCACATGATTGGTCAGCTCAGCGTACTCGGTATTGGCGGGAAGGTCAACTACGGAAATGGTATTTGTGAGCAGCTCACCGCCCTTCGTATTATAGCCGAGTACGAAAATAAGAAGAGCAAACAGGACGGACAAAGCCGGTATGGTTGCCCAGGACCATTCCCGTTTGTCTATTTTCTTCAGAAAAAGGTAGTTCAAGGGACCGGCCAAGGCCAGGTAAAACAAAAAGAGAAACAGGATCAGTGCCGCTGAGGGCATTTCCATGGCTTCAATCATTCCCAGCACTTCTTCCAGGTTTCTGGTATCCTGATTTTTCTCATAGGGATATCGGAGCTGGTTCACCGACACTGGATTTAATGTATGTGTCAACAGATTGTCCCACAAAAGCTTGTTTCCAGTCCAGCTCAGTATGGGTTCGGTACCCAAATCAAAGGCTGACAGGTAAATGGTGCCCAGCCCTTTTTGGAAAGCCCATATCAATCCGCCTTCTTCATTTCCTAACACAGCCTTGTCATCCAGTGCCGGAAAGCTCATAATCTGCAGCGAAGTATCGCTTAAGATCTCCTTCCCGGTGAAGTCTTCCAAAATGACACGCGAATCCCATACTTTCAGTTCTCCCGGAGAAACCGGCAGGATGCTGTCCGTCAGTGCGGACAGCGTCCGTCTGCCATTCACGCCTGCACCTACAATCAGTATTCCTCCCTTGTTTAACCAGACATTTAGGTTGTCCAGCTGCTGCGGACGGAAAGAGTCGGAATCAAAATGATTGATAATCAGGACTGAAAATGCAGATAACACCTCAATCCGGTCTGGGAAATTGGAAGCGTCAAGAGCTACCGGCTGATAATTGGACAAAAGCTGATTTCCTGCAAGCTTTTCCTTCCAATATCCAAGAGAAGGCTGGTCATCTGTAACCAGCCCAAGCAAATAATGGTCTGTATCAACCGCCTTTAACTCGTTTACCTTGAGTGTTTGCAGAACTCGGGCGGATCGGATGGAACTGCCCTGCCCCTTTTGGTCGGTCAGGTTGATATTCAAGCTGCGCTGTGTGCCTGGAATCCGGGCGAACAGGGTATATTCCTTTTCAGAGGTGTTGGGCAGGTTGACCGGAGCAGAATAAATGACCTCGCTTCCCTGACCGATATTGACGGCAATCTGCAGACTGCCCTGGAAATCGCTTCCGGTGTTTTCCAAAACAACCCGGATAGGTGTCCAGCTGCCTGTTAAATAGGTGCCGTCAAAGCCCACCTCTGCATCCATCGTTATCCCTTCCGCTCTCACGCTGACAGGAGAAAGCCATAAAAACAAAACCGTCAGACAGGCAGCGGCTGTAATCCAAACCCTTTTCATAAAAACGAAACTCCTCTCGCCCTTATCGATATGCTGTATATACTATATAAACGTTAGACGAATGATTGATGTAATTGGTTGCCATACTCATATTGTTGCCGTTTTTCTGTAAATCAGACAAATGTATGAGGGGTGACTGTTCAGCATCAAGCATTGTATAGATTATACCACTTCTGCACTTTGCTGGGAACAAACAACCCTTACGAATTTCTTACATTCCCGTTATCACATTTTAACGGTCCTATAATAAATGCGGCTCTATAATTCGTGCTGGAGAATCGAGCAGAAAAAAAGGAAAGCATAAGCGAAAACCTGTCGGGCAAATAAGCCACCACGAATACTTACAGGAGGTTTTGCTTATGCTTCACTCTAATGATATTGGAACTTTACTCTGAATCAAAATGCAATGATAACAAAGACCTTTCACCATATAACCATTTGTCAGTCAGCCTTCGCTCCAGGTTTCTCCTGCCTCTTCTTCAGAACATCAATGCTGACTGCCAGAAGGATAACGATACCCTTGACAATCTGCTGCCAGAATGTATTAAGCCCCAGAAGATTCAAGGCGTTGCTTAAAACTGCAATGATCAGGATACCAATAACCACGCCTCCGATAGTCCCGATACCGCCGCTGAAACTCGTACCACCCAAAACAACTGCCGCAATCGCATTCATTTCATCGCCCAGTCCTAAAGTCGGCTGGCCGGAGTACATGCGCCCGCAATAGATTATTCCTGCAAAAGCAGCTAAAAAACCGGATATCGCATACACCCATACATTAACCTTAGTAATGCTGATTCCGGAATACTGGGCAGCAATCCTGTTGCCGCCGACTGCATAGATGTGCCTGCCAAGCCTGGATCTTGAAAGGATGAGCCAGACAACTATGGTAAAGAACACAGTATACAGAATTGTAACGGGGACGCCTTTGATATATCCGTTCCCTAAATTGTTGAAGGTCTCTTGGACGCTGCGTATGGGAAGGCCGTCTGTATATACGTATACGGCACCTCGGGATATCATTTGAACAGCCATTGTAACGATAAAGGGAGCAATATCCAGCTTTGTTATGATATAGCCGTTGACAGCTCCAATGAGAACGCCCAGTAACAAGCCTATAAGTATGGCCAGCCAGATGTTCAACCCGTTAAGGGCAATCAAGCCAGCAGTCAGTGTGCCGCACAAGCCCATGGTCGAGCCAACCGTAAGGTCAATTCCGCCTGTAATAATGACAAGGCACATGCCCAGGGACAGGTTGGCATTGATAAAGAGCTGGCGCAGAACATTCATGATGTTGCCGGTAGTTAAGAAATTTTCGTTCATAAATGATACCACTGTGCATAATAAAAAGAGACCGATTAGAATACCGAGATTCTGCTTAAAGTACTTGCGGAAACCTTTAATAAAAGTATTGTTTTTCATTTTTCGCCACCTATACTGCTAAGCTTATGATTTTTTCCTGACTGATTTCTTCTTTTTCAATAATACCTGTGATCCTGCCTTGACGCAAAACTGCTACCCGATCACTCATATTCACTATTTCAGGTAAGTCTGATGATATCATTATGATGGAAGTGCCTGCCTTTGTGAGGTTGTTCATAATCTCATAGATTTCAGCCTTGGAACCGACGTCAACACCTCGTGTCGGCTCATCCATAATGATAACCCGCGGATTGTTAAGCAGCCACTTTGCAATGACCACCTTCTGTTGATTTCCCCCTGAAAGGCTTGAAACTATCTGTTCATGGCTGGCGGCACGAATCTTAAGAGCATTAATCTGATCCTGAACAAATTTTCCCTCTATCTTTCTGTTCCATCTGGCAAAATTCAAGAAGCGCTTCAGAATGGTGATGGTCATATTAAAACATAAAGAGTTTACAATCACCAGCCCATATTCTTTACGGTTTTCAGGAATAAGGACTATGCCATTATTTATAGCATCTTTCGGACTGTGAATTGTTATGCTCCTGCCATCCAGCAATATTTCGCCGGAATCAAAGGGATCAATTCCAAAGATAGCCCTTGCCACCTCAGAACGGCCGGAGCCGACCATTCCTGATACACCCAGGATTTCTCCGCGGCGCAGATTAAAGCTGATATTAGAAAATACTCCCTTGGAAGTCAGGTTCCTGACTTCAAGGCAGACCTCTTCGCTTGAAACAGAATCCTTTATATAGAACTGGGTGAGTTCGCGGCCAACCATCAGGTAAACCAGCTCCTGACGGGTTGTTTTGCTTGTCTCCTTCGTGTCAATATATCTACCATCACGAAGGACAGTCACTCGGTCGCTTATCTCAAAAAGTTCCTCCAGTCTGTGTGAAATGTAGATAATGGAGGTTCCTTGTTCTTTCAGACGCTTGATTGTCCGAAACAGCATTTGAACCTCATTATCTGACAATGACGATGTTGGCTCATCCATGATAAGGATCTCCGCATTTTGTGAAATTGCCTTCGCAATCTCAACAAGCTGCTGCTGGGCAATGCTGTAAGTAGAAACAATATCTTCCGACTTAATGTTCAGGCCAAGTGAATCAAACAGCTTCTGAGCTTCATGATTCATATGTTCATCATCCATCAAGCCAAATATCCCAGATACCTCACGCCCAAGAAAAATATTTCTAGCAACGGTGATGCTGGGTACCAGGCAAAGCTCCTGATGAATTGCGGCAATATGATAGGTTTGCGCATTATTGGCATCTTTGATGTTAGCTTTTTTTCCCTTAATGAAAATTTTTCCTGAATCCGCTTGATGGATTCCGGTAAGTATCTTTATAAGGGTTGATTTACCAGCACCATTTTCCCCAAGGATGGCATGTACCTCGCCCTTCTTCAGATTGAAGCTGACATTGTCAAGAGCTTTCACTCCAGGAAAACTCTTTGTTACATTTTTCATCTCCAAAATATATTTATCATCCACCAACATGCCTCCACATTATTCATTGTTTATAATCTGATAATCTGCCGTATTCAGTTTCCAATAATTATTGTTGCAAGCTGATTAAATGTACAGGCAAGCTTTGTCGGGAGCATACCAGCTCCCGACAAAACATCAACAACATCTCTTATTCCCAATCGTCCAGAGTATAATTTGAAAGTGTTTCAGCGTTGACCAGTTCTACCGGCACAAAAATCTCTTTTTCTATCGTTTCACCTTTCAAATGCTTGTAAGCTTGCTCTGCAGCGATTTTTCCGATTTCCTTGGGGAACTGAGCTGATGTGGCAGTCATTTTGCCATCCTTAATCATGACTTTTGCATCAGGAGAACCATCAACGCCGTAGATAATCACATCTTTCATATTAGCAGCTTCCAAGGATGACATGATACCCAAGGCGGAAGGATCATTGATACCAAATGCAACATCAATCTTGTCGCCATATGCCTGAATCATATCGTCCATAATAGCAAGTGACTTCTCTGTGGAGCCTTCCCCGTTCTGAACATCCAGGATTGTGAATCCGCCTGCTTTTTCAATGACATCTACGAAACCATTGTAACGGTCGGTAGCACTCTTGTCAGTCGGCAGATCCAGAATGACTATGTTGCCGCTTGACATGCGGGTCAGGAGATCTTCTGCAACAAGCTCGCCGGCATTGTAGTTGTCCGACCAGACTGTTTGCAGAACCAAATCAGTGTC
>DURK01000191.1 GCA_012837325.1 Clostridiales bacterium | reverse complement strand
TGAACCCAGTGCATCCACCGTAGACTGCCTCACTGCGGTTTCATCCTTATCGCTGTAGAGATAGGAATGAAAAAGATACCCTTTGTATATTCTGGACCAGTATTGCGCCCAGGTGTTGTATTTCGTGAAGTAGCCCCATCGAACCCTGGTGTAGTCACCGCCGGGCATCTTATATGTTCCGAGAGGGGTAGGTGTTGATGCCTTACCGGTGGAACAGATCATCTGCCGGACGATTTTTGTATAGTTTCCTTCGGAATCCTGTCCGTAAGCAGTGACAACCTGATTGGTTACATCCACTTCAAGCATGTATTTTTCGGATGGTTTTTTTGTTGGAGCAGGGGAAGAAGTGGGTTTGGCAGTGTCCTTTGGATCAGGAGTGTCCTCCGGTTCAGGCGATTCTGCAGGTGAATCGGGAACCAAAACAATATCACCGCCGTCCAAATCCTCCGGATCGTCATCGGGTTCCGGTTGCGGCGTGTCTTCCGGCGGCAGTGTGTCTTCCGGCTCTGCTGCATCTTTCTGCTGCGCATCACCCATCGCTGCATCATCCGGCAGAATGCTGCCCCCCTGGTTTGCACCTGTGAAGCATGCAGACAAAAGCATCAGCATGATCAGCACCAAAGCCATGAAAGTATACGATTTTCGATACATGATACCCTCCGTTTGAATTGTTCTATCTATCTAAATACATCTATCGCTTTATAGTGAAATATGCAGTGTGAGGAAAAATATGCCTCTGATTTCTATCATTATATAACAAGATAGCAATGTTTTCCAGTAATACTTTTATTGCGGAGCTGTCCGTTCCCAGGATCAGATCACAGATCAATTAAAAAAGAATTTTTAATTTAAAGAAGGATTTCTGTGCCAAATGTCGAATTAAATTAATAAATAACTGGTACTATTTCATGAATACCAGGATTATTATAGAATATCCGATGATTTTCCCAGCATATCATCATGTCATGAGAAAACGAGCAGTCACCCCCACATCTGACTGCTCGTTTTCTTTCGTAAAATTAGGTACAATTTGATTTCAGGGCCTGGAAGGAATACCCATGGGACTCGTGGAAATGATAGGGAAAGGCAGCAAGAAGAAAATTGGAGGAGGCGATTGCCCTGAGTTTTTCCTTACCAAAATACAATCAACCGGATTTTAACATGGAACCCTTAAAAAACAGCCCCGATGCCGATCTGAAGCAGGTAAGCCATCCGGGCACTGCACCGGATAACTATCATGCCACCACAATCTTCCCGGAATATGTGAAAATAAAAGGCGAATGGAAGCTGCTGCAGGAAAGCAGAATGGATTGTGTAATTGTTGTGGAGAAGGACGGCGCTCTTTCCGTAAAGGAATTCCGCAATCTGAAAATCGGTGACTGGGTCGTAGCAGGGCGAAGCGAAGACGGGACGGAAGGCATTTATGTTCATACCACAGGCTTTGAACAGGCCTCCGATTCCGGCGCACAGCCGGAGGCGTTTGCCTTTCGCACCGGGCGTTCCCGGGAGACTTCCTTTTCCAGGGACTACGACCGGTTGTACGAGCTTCTTCGATATGAAAAGGAGCACGGATACATCGTCTGGGTAATGGGTCCGGCCGTTTCCTTTGACCATGATTCCAGACAGGCTATGGTTTCCCTGATAGAAAAGGGATACGCAGACGCTATTTTGGCAGGAAATGCACTGGCAACCCACGACCTGGAAGCCCACCTTTTCCGGACCGCTTTGGGACAGGACATCTATCACCAGACCCCTGTCGGCAAGGGGCATTACCATCATATCGATACCATTAACAAGGCCCGCAGATATGCCTCTATAAAGGAGTTTGTTGAGCAGGAAAACATTCAAACCGGAATTGTACAAGCCTGCCTGAAAAACAGCATCCCTCTGGTATTGGCAGGCTCCATCCGTGACGACGGTCCGCTGCCGGATGTTTATTCCGATGTCTATCAGGCACAGGATGCAATGCGGAAGCACACCCGAAAAGCCACCACCCTCATCGGTCTGGCTACACAGCTTCATACCATCGCTGCCGGTAATATGACTCCCTCCTACCATGTGCAGGATGATACAGTTCGGCCGGTCTTCATCTATACCGTTGATATTTCCGAATTTGTGGTAAACAAACTGAAGGATCGGGGCAGCCTTTCGGTTACCTCCATTGTAACCAATATCCAGGATTTCCTGGTGCAGGTTAACCGGAACGTTTGATAATCTGCTTGCCGAGCAGAGAACACACCAGGGAAACTGCTATTTCCGAAGTTTGATTGCGCTGGTCCAGTATGGGGTTTACCTCCACCATTTCCAGCGAAAGGATTCTCCCATCTTCGGCTATCATTTCGGAGGCTAAGTGCGCTTCCCGATAGGTCAGCCCGCCGTAGACGGGGGTGCCTACTCCAGGGGCTTCATTGGGGTTTAATACATCCATATCAAAGGAGACATGGTAACCAGAGGTGCCCTCACCGGCAATTCTGATTGCCTTTTCCATGATGCATCGCATGCCATACATATCGATATCCGATATGGTGAAGATGGTAACGCCGGATTCCAGCAGCAGCCTTCCCTCCTCCTTATCGATGCTCCGTGCTCCGACAATCACCACCTTTTCGGGATCCACAAAAGGGGTATCGGTTGAGCGAAAGGAGGTCAGCTCCGCTGCGCCCCTGCCGGTGGATGCTGCCAGGGACATTCCATGAGGGTTTCCCGTTATGCTGGATTCCAGACTGTTGAAATCGCCGTGGGCATCCATCCAGATGATTCCGATGTTTTTAAACTCCCGCTGTACACCCAGAATCGTCCCCACGGCAATGCTGTGGTCTCCACCCAGAACCACCGGGAAACAACCCTCTTGCAAGCTTTTGCTGACCTGATCGGCCAGCATTTCATTGACCCGGTTGATTTGTTCGATGTGCCGCGGCCTTCTTGGGCTCTCCTCGTCGTAGTCGATCACATCCACCGGGATGTTCCCTTTATCCCGGTAATCCAACCCCATCTCCAGCAGCTGCCTTCGCAAACCTGCATATCGGATGGCACTGGGCCCCATATCTACGCCCCTTCTGCTGGCACCAAGGTCAATGGGTACACCGATGACATCTACCTTCATTTTTTCCTTATCATCCTTTGCCGATAAATTTCCATTGTCGAGCATTTCCCGCTTACCCATGACAACAGAGTATAGTGTTCCGCATCTTTTGAGATGACATTCCGTACAATCATTCTATCTGGTTCCTGTAAAATCCTTCCCCTCCGCAAAACTTCCTCCAATGAATGATAAGGCATATTTATATGGCAATATGTAGCATAAAACAATATTCTTTGCTATAATGTACAAGGAAACTCCAAAAAATCATTCATCCCCGAAATTTCATGGAAAGAGCAAGCGAATGGATCAACTAATCTGGAAAAACTGTATGCTGAATATGAATACTGCCAAATGGGATTCAATCCATATCCTTTTTTTATTGGTCATAGTGATGTTGCTGACCGTACTGGCATGGATCACTGCCAAGCTTTGCAAGCTGAAACAGAAAAATACGCAGCTTACCCTGTACAGCAAACAAACCTCCCTTCCGAATAAGAACTTTCTATTACAAATCATAGAGAAAAACCCGAATCGATACCCGGTTGAAAATATGACTCTGCTGTATATTGATGTCGATCACTTCAAAAGCATCAATGAGCTCAAGGGATTTGATTTCAGTGATCTGCTGCTGTCTGGAATCAGCGAACGCCTGGTTGCACTAACCAAACCCAAGGGTCAGGTTTTTCATATCGGTCAGGATGAATTCCTTGTTCTGTTCACCAATACCACCCACAGGGGGATCGGTGAGATCATGGCAACCAATATCCTGGCAGGATTCAAGGACAGCTTTGAAATCGCAGAAAATACAATCTACCTGAATCTGAGTATCGGTATCGTTGAGCACGGCTCTTCAAACATGGACATACCACAGATGATTTCAGCAGGAGAAGCAGCGATGTATCGTGCCAAGCAGACCGGCAAAGGCAGGTATGTTGTGTTTAACCAGTCTTTATTTCAGGCGATAAAAAACGAGACCCTGATACAGAATCATCTCCGGCAGGCCATCGAACAGGATGAATTTGAAGTCTATTACCAGCCCCAGCTGGATTTGGCTTTTGATCGGATAGACGGTTTTGAAGCCCTGCTGCGTTGGACAAATAAGGAGCTCGGATCCATCCCGCCCAATCAGTTTATTAAGGTTGCAGAAACCACGCACCTGATTGTTCCTTTGGGCAACTGGGTGCTGAGGAAAGCCTGTGCCTTTCTCAAAAAGCTGGAAACAATGGGTTATGGTCCCCTCAATATGTCCATCAATGTATCCGTTGTCCAGCTGATGCAGGCAGACTTTGTTTCCACAGTCCAGGAAACATTGGAATTTTTAGAACTTGCTCCGGAACACCTGGAGCTGGAAATAACGGAATCCATGCTGATGGAGACCCTTCATCTGGTGCTGCCCAAGCTGGAGCAGTTAAAAGAGTATGGTGTGCGGATAGCGCTGGATGATTTCGGCACCGGGTATTCGTCCTTAAGCTATCTGTCCCAAATGCCTATTTCGACATTAAAGCTGGACAAATCCTTTACGGACAAGATAGGAACCAACCAGGAAGGTCTGATAGAAAGCATTCTGTATCTGTGTAAGAGGCTGGATTTAAGTACTGTAGCAGAGGGTGTAGAGAAAAACTACCAGCTGTCCTATCTTAAGAAACAGGAGTGTCAAAAAATGCAGGGATTTCTGTTCAGCAAGCCTCTGCCGGAGCAAGGCATCATTGACTTGCTGAAATCTGCCCCTACCTAGTTTGATGATCCTTATCCCCAAAAAAACAGAAATGGAAGTAAGAAGGCTTAAGAAAGCTTAAAGTGAATGAGATGAACTTAAATTTAACGGAGGACTCTCATGTATTTTGAATGGAAGAATGCTTATGAGCTGGGAGTGGAAGAAGTTGATAAGCAGCATAATAAGCTTTTTCGCATAGGCAGGAACCTGTCTGTCCTGATCCAAACCACGGATATCCTAACCAATTTCAATGAGATTAAGCAGATTCTGGGTGAATTGAAAAGCTACACGATCGAACACTTTTCCAGGGAAGAGCAATTCATGCGGGATAAGGGTTATCCTGACTTGGCCAGTCACATCATGGAGCATGATTTTTTACGTAAAAAGCTGTTGAAAATCGATCGTCTGGGTCATCCCAATCATGAAACCATTGTCAAGCTGGTCTCCTTTGTCTCGGATTGGATTTCAAGACATATCCTCATTTCAGATATGAAGATTCGAAATTACCTGCTGCGAGAAAAAGATTGATAAAAACGATACGACTTTTGGGCTGCAATTCATCCTTGGTGTTAATATTTAAAATATTGGTGTACATAATGATTGTAGAGCACCAAAGCAGTCCAACGAAAACCGAAAAAGAAAGGGGATTTTAAAATGAGTATTCACATTAACGCTCCTGAAAACGCAATAGCGGACAAGGTCCTGCTGCCCGGAGATCCTCTGAGAGCAAAGCATGTCGCTGAAACCTTTTTAACAGACGTTGTATGCTATAATACCGTTCGCAATATGCTGGGGTTTACCGGTACCTATAAAGGAAAGAGAGTCTCCGTACAGGGTACCGGCATGGGCGTGCCCTCCATAGGCATTTATGCCTATGAACTGATGACCTCCTACAAAGTGAAAACCGCTATCCGAATCGGAACCTGCGGCACCATCCATCCCGATATCGGGTTAAGAGAAGTCGTGGCGGCGATTGGCGCAGCTACCGACTCCAATGTGAATATTGACCGCTTTGGCACCATCTCCTATGCCCCCACTGCTGACTTTGAATTGATGCGCCGTGCATATGAGGCAGCAAAGCAGCATGGCATTCATGTTACCTTTGGCAATGTATACACCAGTGACAAATTTTACGATGACCGCCTGCAGGAAAAGGTGGCTCTATTGCGTAATTACGGGGTACTGGCTGTGGAAATGGAAACAGCTGAGCTCTACACCCTGGCAGCCAGGCATGGTGTCTCTGCATTGACCCTGTTGACTGTCAGCGACTCGATCATAACCAACGAGCAGACGTCCGCTGAAGAACGGCAGACCACCTTTCATGACATGGTGGAAATTGCACTGGAAATTATCTGATGCTTCCATTCATTGATCAAAGAAAGGCACATCGGGATGAAAACCAAACCTGTGATTTTCATTCAGGTTGTCGATGGCTTCCATATCATCATCCGAAAGCTCAAAATCAAACACCTGTGCGTTTTCCACGATACGCTCCGGCCTTACCGATTTTGGAATGGTGACGACTCCGTTCTGAAGATCCCATCGAAGGACAATCTGAGCCGGAGTTTTGCCGTATTTCTCAGATAATTGCTTGAGCAGAGGAATATCCAGCCGGCCTTTCATCAAGGGACTCCAGGCCTGCATCTGAATCTGATGGC
>DURK01000190.1 GCA_012837325.1 Clostridiales bacterium | reverse complement strand
GAGTTCAACGGGGCAGCAAATTTGTTAAAAGGCGGTATTGTATATGCTGACCACATTACAACCGTAAGCAATACTTATATGAAGGAAATACAGACACCTGAATACGGAGAACAACTGGACGGCCTGCTTCGTGCCAGAAAGAATGAATTATCCGGCATTGTAAATGGAATTTCCTATACCGAGTACAATCCCTCGACAGACAGATACATCCATGCAAAATACAATCGCAGGGACTTTCCCAGCAGAAAAAGTGAGAACAAGCTGGCTCTGCAAAGACAGCTGGGTTTACGTCCAAGCAGACACACTTTCTTAATCGGCTTGGTTTCCAGACTCACAGATCAAAAGGGCTTGGATCTGGTCAGCGGCATATTGGAAGATTTGTGCGAACAAGATATGCAATTGGTTGTGTTGGGAACAGGTGAATCCCGTTACGAGGATCTATTCAGGCAGTATGCTCATACTCATTCCGATAAGATATCAGCGAATATTTATTTTTCCAATGAGCTTGCTCATAAGATCTATGCAGCCAGCGACGCTTTTCTGATGCCCTCGCTTTTTGAACCGTGTGGATTAAGTCAATTGATCAGCATGCGGTATGGCGCGGTTCCCATTGTAAGAGAAACCGGAGGTTTGAGGGATACTGTGGAGCCTTATAACATGTATACTGGCGAAGGTACGGGGTTTTCCTTCCGGAATTTCAACGTCGATGAGATGTGGAACACCATTTTATTTGCGGAAGAAACCTACAAAAATCGAAAAGCATGGAACAGGATTGTCAGGCAGGGCATGGCCAGGGATTTTTCTTGGAGGGAGGCTGCGCAAAAATACGCTAAAATATATTCTGGTTTGATGCAGCAACAGAAGGTTACTTAAATAAAGTAAATGGTGAAATTTTGTTATACTTTGTTTTATGATGTAATCAAGGAAATAATTGATACAATCTATACCAATATTCAGGAGGAATTATGGAGGTTCACATCAACTGGAACGATGAAAGCAGTCTGAAGGCTGCTATCATAAACAAATTACATTGTGAGTTTGGAACGAATCTGGAGGAAGCAGCTGCCGAATTGATCTATAAAGCATGTGCATTGGTGGTGCGTGACAAGCTGCTCTTTAAGATGGCTGAAGCCAACAAGAGGGACAAGCAGGACAAAAACAAAAAACTATATTATTTGTCCATGGAGTTTTTATTGGGGCGGTCCCTTGCAAATAACATACTCAATCTCATGAAAACACAGACCTTTCAAAACGTAATGAGAGAACTTGGTATCAATCCGGATCAATTAATAGAATATGAACCGGATGCCGGTCTTGGCAACGGAGGCCTTGGCAGGTTGGCAGCTTGTTTTATGGATTCCCTTACCACCATGGAACTACCTGCGGTGGGCTGTTGTATTCGATATGAATACGGCTTGTTCAAGCAGCTTATTCATAATGGAGATCAAGTAGAAGTACCTGACTGGTGGCTGGAGAGTGGAAATGTATGGGAAATCAGACGGCCGGAAGAAAAGGTGGAAGTAAAATTCGGCGGTACCGTTGAAAACATTTGGATGGATGGCAAGTTGAAGGTAAATTATCACGATTACAAAACCATCGAAGCCATTCCATACGATTTCCCTATCAGCGGCTTTGACGCAAAACGTGTCAACTATCTGCGGCTCTGGCAGGCGCAATCCACGGAAAGAATGAATATGGAAGTTTTCAACAGAGGTGAACATGTCAATGCAGTTGTAGAAAGGGAAAAAGACGAACTGATCTCGAAGGTGTTGTATCCTGAAGACAAAAGCCAGGAAGGTAAGCTGCTGCGATTGAAACAGGAATATTTCCTTTCTTCTGCTACTGTTCAGTGGATTGTTAACGACTATAAAAAGAAATATGGCAGCAACCTATTTCATCTGCCTGATAAAGTAACCATTCACATCAACGATATTCATCCTGCTCTGGCCATCCCGGAGTTGATGCGAATTCTGATGGATGAGGAAGGCCTGGGATGGGATGATGCCAGGAACATTGTAAACCGCACTTTCGCTTATACCAACCACACGGTTATGAGTGAGGCATTGGAAAAATGGCCTGTCTATCTGGTTCAGTCTTTACTCCCGCGTATTTACGCCATCATAAGAGAGATCAACTTCCGAGTCACCGAAAGACTGTCCAAGATTTTTCCTGGCGATCGCAACAAGCATGAATATATGGCAGTGATATCCCATCAACAGGTCAATATGGCAAATCTCTGCCTTGCTGCCTGCTTTGCAGTAAACGGGGTTTCTGCTCTCCATACCCGCATACTGGTGGAAGATATCTTTGCAGACTATGCAAAAGCGTCACCGGAACGATTTCACTCCATCACAAACGGTATTTCTTTCCGACGCTGGATTCATCAGGCCAACCCGGCTCTTTCCAACCTGATTTCCAGCCGCATTGGCTCTGACTGGTTAAAGCAGCCCGCTCAACTCACTCGCTTAAAACCCTATGCAGACGATGAGGAATTCAGATGGCTGTTTGCTGAAATCAAACAGAATAACAAAAACAAACTGGCGTCCTATATCAAAGAACGCAATGGGATTGACGTCGATCCCCGTTCCCTCTTTGATGTACAGGCAAAGCGGCTGCACGAATACAAGCGACAGGTATTGAATGCCCTGCATATTATATATCTGTACAGCTATATTCTTGAAAATCCTGATGCACCTGTTACACCCAGAACCTTTATCTTTGCAGCAAAAGCAGCACCAGGATACGCTAGAGCCAAGCAAATCATCAAACTGATCAACATCATTGCACAATTGGTTAACAATGATCAACGTATTCATAACAAACTGAAGGTTGTGTTTTTGGAAAACTACAATGTCAGTCTTGCTGAAATGCTGATTCCTGCTGCAGACCTGTCAGAACAAATTTCCACTGCAGGCAAAGAGGCCTCCGGCACAGGAAATATGAAGTTTATGCTGAACGGCGCACTAACAATCGGTTCTTTGGATGGTGCCAATATAGAAATTGCCGAACAGGTCGGGGAGGATAATATTTACCTTTTCGGACTGCGGGCAGAAGAGGTGGAGCAAAGATACGGGTATCAGTCTGAGGAAGTACAGCAAATTTATACGTCGGATATAGCCCTTCACCAGGTGCTGGACGAGTTGATTTGTGGAAGCCTTACAGATTATGATCCTGAAGGGTTTCGTGACATTTATCAATCCCTTTTATTTGGTGATTACGGCATGCCCGATCCCTATATGGTCATCCGAGACTTCCGTGCTTATGTTGAGATGCAGAAAAAAATCTCCAGGGAGTTTACCAAACCTGATATTTGGTGGCGCAAAGCAGTGCTGAACACTGCTTCTGCAGGCTTTTTCTCCAGCGATCGAACCATACAGACCTATAATGAAAAGATCTGGCATTTGGAGGCATCAAAATGATTATCGAGCATAACTCGAGAAATCCTCTATATCGCATCCCTTTCGGAGCCGTCCCATGCCTGAGTACTGTTGTGCTCAGGCTTTTTGCTAAAACTGATGAAATCCCTCGCGGAATCAGTTTGGTATACGCATTTGGGAGCAATAAGCCCTCCACTCTTCCTATGCATTATGCTTATTCCATTGCCAGAGGCAGCCTGTATGAGACAGAAATCGTTATGCCGGAAACAACAGGATTGCTATGGTACTATTTTATCATCCATACCAACAGTCAAACCTGGTATTACGGCAACAATCCAAACAGGCTTGGAGGATTGGGACAAGCTTACCCTGAACCTCCTCCACCTTATCAAATTACGATATACAAACAGGACTTTCAAACCCCTAAATGGTTTCAAAACGCCATTATCTATCAAATATTCCCTGACCGGTTTGCCAAGGGAGATATGGACAGCTTCACAGCCGGACAAGGTGACATCATTCATCGCAGCTGGAATGAACAGCCTTATTATAAAAAAGAACAGTTTGGTGGAACGTATTTATCAAATGATTTCTTCGGCGGCAATCTGGATGGGATTCTTAAAAAACTCCCTTATCTTCACGATCTCGGCATTTCTGCAATTTATCTGAATCCCATCTTTAAGGCTTACTCCAACCATAAATACGATGTAGGGGATTATGAGGTCATTGATCCCATGTTCGGGAGTAATGTGCTGTTTCAGCAATTATGCAGGGAAGCATCCAAATATGAGATACGTATCATCTTGGATGGTGTGTTCAGTCATACCGGGAGCAACAGCAAATACTTTAATAAAGAAGGTACGTATCCCTCTCTTGGTGCATATCAATCCAAGGAATCTCCTTATTATCCCTGGTATACCTTCCAAAACCATCCGGATGATTATGAAAGCTGGTGGGGCTTTAAAACCCTGCCCCAAACAAATGAGCTAAATCCGTCATTTATGGACTATATTCTTACCTCCCCTGATTCAATAGTGAAAAGGTGGTTGCATCTCGGTGCCTCAGGTTGGCGATTGGATGTAGCTGACGAGCTGCCACCGGATTTTATTAAGACCATGCGCAAGGAGGTAAAATCTGTTAAACCAGATGCTGTCCTGATTGGTGAGGTATGGGAGGATGCTTCCAACAAAATCAGTTATGGTCAGCAGCGGGAATATCTGTTGGGTGATGAACTGGATTCAGTAATGAACTATCCCCTGAGAAAGGCTTTGATTAACTTCGCCTGCGGGCATTTAGATTCTTATGAGTTTGGCATGCTGATCGCATCTTTACATGAGAACTATCCAAGGGAAGCCTTTTATTCATTAATGAACTTTTTGTCTACCCATGATGTAGAGCGCATTCTTACCGCATTGGGAGACGCACCCCCAGCAGATCAGCTTTCTCGAGACGCAAAGGCGGTCTTTGCCTTGGATGATGCCAAAATGATTCTGGCTGTAAAACGCCTAGAAAATGTTGTATTGCTTCAAATGACCCTTCCCGGTGTACCCTCTGTATATTATGGTGATGAAGTCGGCTTACAAGGGTATGATGATCCCTTTAATCGCACTACCTATCCCTGGGGAAAAGAGAATAAGAAGGTCTTTTCCATATATAAGCGGATGATAAACCTTCGAAAAGAACACAGCATTTTTGTAAAAGGTGATTTCGAAATTATTTACATGTATCAATCCTGTTTTGCGTTTGCAAGATATGACAAGAAGAAACTTATTGTTGTTTCGGTCAACATGAATACAGAAAAACAAGTATTTACACGGCTGGATCTGGCACGCTTCCATCCTTCCCATGCAATTAACCTGGGTACACATAACAGCATTCCCATGTCAGATGGTATCATAGGTTATGACCTTGCTCCTTTAAGCTATCGAATTATAGAAGTAGACCGTTTCATTTCAAAATCTTCACCTCCATAAAAAAGACTTCAGCTGAATACTGAAGTCCTTTTTCGTGTTTTCTTTTACCTGATTACTCCTCACATTATTCCTCAGATTCTTCATTTCCCAGACTTCTCTGTCTTCCTCTCTTATTCTCCAGAATGTCCTCAAGCTGAGGCGGGAACAAGGGCAGGTTGAAAATATCATCGCAAACCGATTCTGCGAACTCTTCACAGGGAGGAATTTCGCAAAAGCCAAAGGCAGGGATCAATAACTCGACCTTGGCAACGATCTTCAGGATAATTGTGATACATACGTCAACATCAAATCGGAAGGTTTCCCCGGGAATAAATCTCCCTGATACACATACAGCATTCACAATGCTTTCCAATTGGAACGGAATTACAGATTCATCGGGTACGTAAAGAACTACATCCTTAGGCACAGTTATGACAGCCATTCCGCTGCCCTGCCGACCTTCACAGTCTTCAAACACAACCTCAATAGGAATTTCTACCTTTGTTCTTACCCGAGCAAAGTTAGGGCGATCCGGAAGCCTGTCAATCCGGGTATGCACAAGTTTTCCCTTGGTGGTGGTGCTCCTGCAGCTTACGAAAGTTAGCGGCGGCACGAAGGTGTGACGGCTTTTGCTTATCTCAGTCAACACGATCCTCACATCATTCAGTGTTTCCTGCTGCAGACAGGAATCATAAACCTTATTGACCTGAATGCAGACCTTCTCGTGTATTTTCCTTAATCCGTCAAATCCAATTCTTCCTGGACACCGAGGATTACCTTCATTCTTATAGGAATAAAAAGACATCAATTAACCCCCTTTTCCTAGTGGAATCGTAAGAGAACTTTGTTCTCATTAGCATGATATGTCAGAGTTGGCCTGATTGTGTCTGTGCTGGTGATATTTTGCATGGGATTTTCATATGCTTAAATAAAACCCTGGTACAGGGAGGGATTGGAATGGCTCATGTAGATTTTTCCTGCTTGGTGGAAGAATCATTGGGCAAGCAGTGGTATTTTACCTTGACCGATCAGCAAATCATCGAATACTCTTGGAAGGATGGAAGCGGTTGGACACAGCCCGCACAGGTGGATGGGCAGACTGTGAGACAATTCAGTGTTACCATTGATCGGAATGATAAAGTCTGCCTGCTTGCATATAATAACTTAAAGCAGTTGATTTATTACGAATGGAATGGTCAACAATGGTACCACCGTTTATTATATCGTGTTCAATCTCGATTTGAGAATATTTCCTATCTGGAGATTCTATCCACCGGTGATAAGATTCACATTTTCTATTATATTGAAAATGCATTGAAAAGGGCACAAGAATCCTTGATTCATTCCTATTTGGAGGGTGAAAAATGGCAGAGCACTGTATTGATGCATTTTCTGACTGATCAGGAAGTAATGCTTCGTTTGATCCAAAATGACGCGCTTGGTAATCTATTTGGCATTTATACCAGAGTCGTCCGAAATGAAACCCGTTGCTACTTTATTTACTATGACAATTTTCATGGTTCCTGGTCAAAACCCTTCACTCTGTTTCAGCAGCCTGGAACATGCAGTGGTTTTGACGGCCACAGCGATTCTTCCGGAAGCTTTCATATGGTGTGGGTGGAAAAAGGAGGCTCTGAATACCGCCTGAACTATAGGAGAATCAATCCTGCTGCTCCAAATGTGGATACGGAAACAGTTCGTATCCTGGATGAAACTCAACAGCTGCATCACCCTTGTGTTCAAGCGGGCAATGATTTGCATTGTTTTTGGATTCAAGACGGAAAAGGACTGGTCAGCCGCGGATCGTCCCTCGGTAAAAATTGGGACCTGCCCCAGGAGCTGTACAAAGGTTCGGTCAAAGCATATAGAAAAGTGACCAAAACTCTGGACGGAAATGCACACTTCAGCCTGGAATTGGGGGATGGATATCCGGTCTTTGGATGGACCTTGAAAACTCTGCTATCAGGGGAAAAGCCTAAATATCATGAAATAGAAAAAAGCAATCCTTCTAATCAAATCGGTTTACAGAAGGAAAGCAGGCCTGTGGTGATGCTGAACTATTCATCATCAGCAGAAAGGAAAGATCAGACCCTGCTTGATTCAATAGACCAGGTTCAAGCCAGAATGGACGGATTCCAGAGAGAAATAGATGAGATGAAGGACAGGCTGGAAAATTTTCAGGATGCTCTTTATCAATTGCAGGACTATATCAGACAAAAAGACAAAAGCTCCTTTCAAAAGGAAGCCCAAATTCGAAAGTTGGCTTTCGAGCTGGAGCAGCTTCAAACCTTAAGAACCAGCGCCCCTGCCATCTGTTCAGAAAGAAATGAAGATCTGCAAGAGAAGAAGCTGATTTCCATAGAACAACCGGTACCACCGGATGAACAAAAAAACATGCAAACAGAGCTTCCAGATAAATCAGATGTCCTTAAGGAACAGCTTGATCAATATAAAGCACCGCTTAAAAACATCGATTTGGGCAGCGGAGAAATCCAACTGGGTAATGTCAGCATTATAATTAACCCGGACGATGAGGAATCATCGGAAAACGATTAACAGTTTTATTCAGATTCCAGATCCGGCAGAAAGGTGTCAAGCTGTTCAAGCAAATCCTTCAGCCCCTGTCTGGTGACTGCGGAATAGGAAACAATCGGTACTTTATCTGAAAAACCCAGTAGTTTTCTCACTGTGACAATCTGTGCTTTAATTCTGGTTTTTCCCAGCTTATCCGCCTTGGAAGCGGCCAATAGGACGGGAATCCGGTAATACTGGATCCACTTGGCCATTTGCTTGTCTTCCTCAGTTGGATTGTGCCGAATATCTACAATTAAAATGATACATTTCAATCTGGAGGTGTCTTCCAAGTACTCATTCATCATGCCTCCCCATTTCTCCTTTTCTGTCCTGGATACTCTGGCAAAGCCGTAACCTGGCAGATCTACCAGATAAAAACGATCATTAATGAGAAAAAAATTGATCAGCCGGGTTTTCCCCGGCGTTCCGCTGACTCTGGCCAATTTGCTTCGATTGGTTAAAGCATTGATGAGAGAAGACTTCCCTACATTGGATTTTCCCACCATGGCAATATGCGGCAGATCATCTTGCGGATATCCGGCTGCATTTACCGCACTGGTTACAAGCTCAGCCTTTTTTATCTCCATGATTCTGACCCCCTGATACTGGCTTTGGCATCCGAACAAGAGAATGGGCAAGTACATCATCCATTGTTTCAACCAGCACAATATTTACTTTTTTCTTAACGATTTCCCCAATTTCATCCAAATCCCGGCTGTTCTCATTGGGAATGAGAACCTTCCTGATTCCTGCACGGTGAGCAGCAAGTATTTTTTCCTTTAAGCCGCCGATGGGAAGAATTCTTCCCCTAAGGGTGATTTCTCCTGTCATAGCCACGTCGCCTCGAACAGGTATTCCCGTCAATGCGGATATGACCGCAGTGGTCATGGTGATCCCAGCGGAAGGGCCGTCCTTAGGAATGGCTCCTTCCGGAATATGGATATGAATATCCAATTTTTCATGAAAGTCATCATTGAGGCCAAATTCTTTCGCTCTTGAACGAATATAGGAGAATCCAGCTCTGGCGGATTCTTTCATTACATCTCCCAGTTGTCCGGTCAGTACCAGTTTTCCTGTACCGGGCATGGGTGTGACTTCGATGGATAAGGTGTCCCCTCCTACCGAAGTCCAGGCCAAACCAGTTACAATTCCCGTTTCATTATTGTCCTTTACCTTATCATAATGGAAGCGAGGAGCCCCAAGATATTTTTTCAGATTGCTTCCTGTTACCCGGACACCGGATTTGCCGGACTCCAATATTCTACGGGCAGCCTTGCGGCAGATGGCAGCTATTTGTCTCTCTAAATTCCGCACTCCTGCCTCCCGGGTATAATAATTGATAATATCGCCTATCGTCGCATCAGACAAAACCAAACCTTTTTCGGGTATACCATGTTCCTTCATCTGCTTGGGTATCAGGTACCTGGAGGCAATGTTTCGTTTCTCCTCTTCTGTGTAACCTGAAATCTGTATAACCTCCATCCTGTCCAAAAGTGGTCGGGGAATGGTATCCAAGGTATTGGCAGTGGTCAGAAACATCACTTTGGAAAGATCAAAAGCCAGCTCCAGGTAATGATCCCGAAATGCAAAGTTTTGCTCTGCATCCAGTACTTCCAGCATGGCAGAAGCGGGGTCGCCCCTAAAATCATTGCTCATTTTATCAATCTCGTCCAGCAGGAATACTGGGTTCTTTGAGCCTGCCTGTTTGATAGATGCAAT
Organism: Clostridiales bacterium; assembly: GCA_012837325.1. GTDB lineage: Bacteria > Bacillota > Clostridia > Caldicoprobacterales > DTU083 > DURK01. Next base: position 13,044 of record DURK01000190.1, on the reverse strand, counting down.
GATCCTGCCAGGAATGGCACCAACATACGTGCGGCGGTGACCCCTGATTTCGGCTTCATCTCGAACTCCACCGACCGACATCCGTACAAACCTCCGATTAAGGGAACGGGCAATGGATTTGGCAATGGATGTCTTCCCGACTCCGGGCGGGCCTACAAAACACAAAATCGGTCCCTTCATATTTTTGGTTAACTGGCGAACAGCAAGATACTCGATGACCCGCTCCTTCACCTTTTCCAAGCCATAATGATCTTCATCCAGAATACGGGCTGCTTTTTTCAAATCCAGACTGTCTTCGGTTTCCATATTCCAGGGTAAATCCAGAATCCAATCAAGGTAAGTTCGAATCACCGACCCTTCAGCCGAACCTGCTCCCATCTTGGACAACCGGTTCAATTCCCTGACCGCCTTTTCATTGGCTTCTTCCGGCAGATTGGCCTTCTCAATTTTCTCCTCGTAGGCTTCTATTTCGCCAGCCACTCCCTCGCTTTCGCCCAATTCCTTTTGAATGGCCTTGAGCTGTTCTCGAAGGTAATATTCCCGCTGTACCTTGTCTACCTGCTTTTTTACCCGCCGATTGATCTTGTTTTCAATCTCCAGTATCTCGATTTCTCGAATTAAAATATCGTATAAGGTTTCCAGCCTTTCCACTGGATGAAACGCTTCCAACACCTTCTGCTTGTCTTCAATGCGAACCAGAACATTGGCCGCAATTATATCAGCCAAGCTGCCTGGATCCTCCAGGTTATGGACGGTCAGCAAAGTTTCCGGCGAAATTTTATTGCTCAATTTGACATATTCCTCAAAGCTGGAAAGTACGTTTCTTGAGATTGCTTCTATTTGCAGTTCCAACTCTGCTTCGTCATACTGCCTGGGGGTTGACAAATTAACCTCAAAATAAGGTTCTTCCTTTGTATACTCAAGTATTCTTCCTCTTTCCAATCCCTCTACCAGGACCCGAATGGTTTCACCAGGCAGTTTAAGCAGTTGTTTGATTTTTGAAATGGTGCCCACTTCGAAAATGTCTTCTTTTTCTGGTTCATCAACCTTAATATCCTGCTGGGTAACCAGGAAAATTTCCTGATTGTTTACCATAGCCTCCTCCAAAGCGGCAATGGATCGGGTACGTCCTACATCAAAATGTAAAACCATGTATGGAAATATGGTCAAACCTCTCAAAGGCAGCATCGGCAGCCTTTTAACCGGTTTATCACTCATTCAGGTGCTCACTCCTTGCAAGATCTCTTCTCTATCAGTATGGTTTTCCCTTATGAAAAACAGAAAATAACCAATTTCATTATACCGAATTTTGTCAATATGTGCAATCATACCCTTTCTCTCGCGAGCTAGATGCAGACAGGACGCCGGCTTCCTGAATCAAAGCTGCAGACGATGAAGTCTTATCCGCAGAATACAGGGCAGCCCGGATAACTTCCTCCACCCTTTTTACAGCAATCACTTGCACTTCATAACTGGAGAAGGTTTCCTGCCAGTTCTCAGCTGGTATCAACACCCTTTCTGCTCCTGCCAGTATAGCTGCTTGAATTTTTGCAGGTACTCCGCCTACAGGCTTTACATCTCCACTGATGGAAACTTCGCCTGTCATGGTGGTCTTATTGTCAAGGGGCAGCCCGGTTATAGCTGAATAGATAACACTCAGGATCGCAATTCCGGCTGAAGGTCCGTCGACCGGCACGCCGCCGGGAAAATTGAGATGTACATCATAATCTCTGGGATCTATATTCAAAAATTTTCGGATTGCAGTCATAACATTGTCAACAGATCCTCTGGCTGTGCTTTTCCTCCGCATTTTTCTACCTTCACTGCCCATCTCCTCCTCATCAATTATACCGGTTACAGTTACTATCCCCTTGCCTTTGGCTGCTTGCACTGCCGAAGCCTCTACCTCCATCACAGCTCCAAGGTTGGGGCCGTAGACAGCCAATCCGTTCACACAGCCAATCTGAGGTTTGTCGTAAACCTTTTTTTCCGGCCTTGGTGAATAGTTCCCGTTATTGACAACCCATTCCACGTCTTGAACTGTAATGTCAGTTCTCTTCTCTGACAGAGCAATACCTCCTGCCAGCTGTATAATGTTCACTGCATCCCGTCCATTGTCTGCGTACTTGCTGACTACCGAAACAGCACCCTTTTCGATTTGGAAATCGCCTTTTTTTGCAGCATTTTCTGCAATCCAGCCGATTTGATCCTGGGTCAGAGGATGGAAAAACACCTCCAAGCAGCGAGAACGAATAGCCGGAGGTATTTCAGAAGGATTCCTCGTGGTGGCACCTATCAAACGGAAGTCGGCAGGCAGACCGTTTTGGAAAATTTCGTGTATGTGTTTGGGGACATTACTGTCCTGCGAGTTGTAATAAGCACTTTCCAGAAACACCTTTCGATCTTCCAATACCTTCAGCAGTTTGTTCATTTGAATGGGATGCAGTTCGCCGATTTCATCCAAAAACAGCACACCACCATGAGCCTTTGTTACAGCGCCAGGCTTTGGCTGAGGTATACCTGCTATGCCCAACGGGCCTGCTCCCTGATAGATGGGATCATGAACCGATCCAATCAAGGGATCGGCAATGCTTCGCTCATCAAAACGAATGGATGTTGCATCCATTTCTATGAATTTTGCATGAAACTGAAAGGGGGAACTCACATTTTTTTTTGCTTCCTCCAGTACCAATCTTGCTGCACAGGTTTTCCCAACCCCAGGAGGACCATAGATGATGATGTGCTGTGGATTGGGGCCGCATAAGGCTGCCTTTAGAGCCTTGATTCCACTTTCCTGTCCAACAATGTCCTGAAAGGTTTTCGGACGCGTTTTTTCCGATAACGGTTCACTCAATGTTATCTCTCGCAGCCTCTGCAGCTTTTCCAGCTCTATTCTGGATTCCTTTTCAACTGCCGATTTGTTTCCTTGCTGTCCTCGCAGAAGGTTCAAAAAATACAGTCCTATTACGATTACAAAAAAGAACTGTATGATAATAATGATCTCTGTCACCGCTTCGGTACCTGCCTTCCCAATTTTTCCAAAACAAAACAAAGGTGTAAAAATATTATGTGGTAAGGGCAGATATTTTATCCAACTGAAAGCGGGTTTAAGGACAAAAAAAGAGCAGGTGATGCTCTTTTTCAACATGTTAGAATATGAAGCTGACACAAAGTCAGGATGCGGTTTCTTTCTTTTCCTTGGTTTTCCTGACCTGTTTTTTGGGTTTCTGACCATCTGCAATAATAAGCATTGGCTCCTGGTGATTCAAAATGGTTTCCTTGGTGATAATACATTTTTCAATGTCATCACGAGACGGAATATCATACATGACATTCAGCATGATGTCCTCAAGGATTGCCCGCAGACCCCTGGCACCGGTTTTCCGCTCAATAGCCATGTTGGCAACAACGCTAAGAGCTTCTTCATCGAATTCCAGAACAACGTTATCCATTTCAAACAACTTCTGGTATTGCTTCACCAAGGCATTTTTGGGTTCCTTCAGTATTTTTATCAGAGCCTCTTCATCCAGCGTCTGGAGTGTGGCAATGATGGGCAGACGACCTACAAATTCGGGAATTAGACCATATTTCAGCAAATCCTCAGGGAGTATTTTTTTAAGTACCTCTCCTACATCATCACTGGACTTGCTGCGAATGTCCGCTCCAAACCCAATGGACTGCTTCCCAGTACGGTTTTGTATGATTTTATCAATTCCATCAAAGGCCCCGCCGCATATAAACAGGACATTGGTTGTATCAATTTGTATAAACTCCTGATGAGGGTGTTTGCGGCCCCCTTGAGGGGGAACACTGGCAATGGTGCCCTCCAAGATCTTCAGCAACGCCTGCTGTACACCTTCTCCGGAGACATCCCTGGTAATAGAGGGATTTTCAGACTTTCTTGCAATTTTATCTATCTCGTCAATGTATATAATTCCCTTTTCTGCCTTTTCTACATCGTAGTCGGCTGCCTGAATCAGCTTTAAAAGGATATTTTCCACATCTTCCCCTACGTAGCCTGCCTCTGTCAGTGAGGTAGCATCTGCAACAGCAAAGGGAACATTCAAGATCTTTGCCAAAGTTTGCGCCAGCAAGGTTTTACCGGAACCGGTAGGTCCAAGCATAACGATATTGCTCTTTTGGAGCTCCACATCATCTGTACTCCTGGTATCACTGTTAATGCGTTTATAATGATTATATACCGCAACAGCCAGAGTTTTCTTAGCACGTTCCTGGCCAACTACATATTGATCCAATATTTCCTTGATATCAGAAGGCTTGGGAATATCTTTCAACTCCAGCTCGGAAGCATCTTCAAATTCTTCTTCGATGATTTCCTGGCATAGTTCAATACACTCATCACAGATATAAACACCGGGACCGGCTACAAGACGCCTTACCTGATCCTGCGTTTTTCCACAAAATGAGCATTTAAGCTGTTTCTTGTCTTCATATCTTGCCATATCTTCACCTCTTTACGGCTATTTACGGGGAGCAATAACCTCATCAATCAAACCATATTCCTTAGCTGCTTCAGCTGACATGAAGTTATCCCGATCTGTATCTTTTTCTATTTTTTCCAGCGGCTGCCCAGTCCGCTCTGACAAAATTCTATTCAGGTTCTGCTTCATCTTGAGAATGTGCTCGGCATGAATCGCAATATCGGATGCCTGACCTCTCGTTCCTCCCAGGGGCTGATGAATCATGATTTCGCTGTTGGGCAATGCAAAACGTTTTCCCTTTGTACCTGCAGCGAGAAGGAAGGCTCCCATGGAAGCCGCCATTCCAATGCAGATGGTTGAAACGTCGCATTTGATGTATTGCATGGTATCATAAATAGCAAATCCGGCAGAAATCATTCCACCGGGGCTGTTTATGTAAAGCTTGATATCCTTATCCGGGTCCTCGGATTCCAGAAAAAGCATCTGTGCTACAACAAGACTGGCAGTGACATCATTGATTTCCTCACCTAAGAAAATAATTCTTTCCTTCAACAATCGGGAATAGATATCATAGGATCGTTCTCCTCGATTTGTTTGTTCTACTACAATGGGTACCAGACTCATATTGAATCCTCCTTCTTACTTGATTCCAGGTTCTCCAATCGCACTGAATCTGTTACGATTCCTGGTTGTTGTTTTCCTCCTGCTCACCGGTTTCATGCTCGTGATGATCTGGGTCATTGTGACCATCATGCATATCGATATTTTCTGTTTTCCCTTCCACTATGACAGCTTCTTCCATGAGCATATCTATCGTCTTTTGTACTAAAATTCCATTATCTATATATTCTGAACTAGCACCGAAGGACTTCTTAATGTCTTCTACATCCTTCTTGTATTGCTCCGCTATTTTTTGATATTCTTTCTCCCGATCTTCATCGGTTACGGTAATACCTTCAGCTTTGGTAATGGCCTCCAGAACCAACTGCGTCTTAACTCTATTGTATGCATCATCTTTATATTGTGCCCTGAAATCCTCCATGGATGTATTGCTCATCTGGAGGTAGTTTTCAAGATTCATTCCACTGTAACGTAAGCGCATATCCATATCCTGCAGCATGCTGTTAATTTCATTCTCTATCATAACATCAGGAATATCAACGGAAGCATTTTCAGCAACCTTGGCCAGCAGCTGGTTTTCCATCCGATTTCTGGCATCTTGCCGGGCACTTTCCTGGAGCTTCTGCTTCAAATCTGCCTTATACTCCTCCAGTGTAGCAAATTCACTGACATCCTTAGCAAATTCATCATCCAGGACTGGCAGTTCTTTTTCCTTGATTTCATGTATTTTAACATGAAATACAGCTTCTTTGCCTTTCAGATCCTCGGCATGATACTCATCGGGAAAGACAACGGAGATATCCTTTTCTTCCTCAAGGTTCAGCCCCACAAGCTGTTCTTCAAAACCGGGGACAAAATGTCCGGATCCAATTTCCAAGGTCTGCTTTTCGGCAGTTCCTCCTTCAAATGCTTCACCATTGATGGTGCCGGTATAATCCAGTGTGACCAGATCACCCTTTTGCACGCCACGATCTTCTATATTAACCCAGCGAGCATTGTCTTGAACAACATGCTCCAATTGGTGTTCAACTTCCTGATCCGATACAGTATACGCAACCTCTTCCACTTCTATTCCCTTGTATTGGCCAAGCTCAACATCTGGCTTTACATCTACTTCTGCAGTTAAGATGAGATCCTGCCCCTCTCCTATTTGGGCAATATCAACATCGGGGTTGTCAACCGGGATAATACCGGTTTCTCGAACTGCTTCATCATAAACCTTTGGGAACACTTCATTTATCGCATCTTCATAAAATATAGCTTCTCCATAAAAACGCTCGATTATTTTTCTGGGCACCTTCCCCTTACGGAATCCCGGTACGGAGATGCTTTTCCGATTTTTAAGATAGGATTTCTGCATTCCTTCCTCAAATATTTCTGGTTCAACGTGAATTTCCAATTTCACTTTTTTGTTTTCCAGGATTTCTTTCGTAACCTTCACCAACATGTCCTCCTTAACAATCCATCCGAAACTCCTGTTATTACGATTGTCCGTATATTATATCATAACCCGGATCAGCCCGGGTCTAACCTGTCAACCTGCAAATAACGGAAAACGGATACTAAAATTCCTAAAGTGTATCTTAACATAATTGATATTCGATTGCAATAGCGCATTCCCGGACATTTCCAGGATCCTTTATTTAAAATTGCTTGGCTCTTTTGCTGCTTGTTATAGTATAATAATAAAAATCCACATAAGGTGATTCGTGTGATTATTTTTCTATTATCACTGTTGCTTTTAACACAAAACACAATGGGAGGACGATAACCTATGACAGAGCTATTAAAGGACAAAACCATACTGATTATGGGCATTGCAAACAGATGGAGTATCGCCTGGGGAATTGCGGAATGCTGCGCACGGGAAGGAGCAAGCCTGATTGTTACATATCAAAACGAACGATCTAGAGATGCAGTAAAACAGCTTTGCTCTGCACTTCCAAAAGCGGCTCTCTACCCCTGCGACGTATCTTCCGATGACGAGATCTCACAATTGTTTGACTTCATTCAGAAGGATCACGATGTCTTGCATGGGGTGGCTCATTGCCTGGCTTTCGCAAAAGGAGAAGAGTTGGCAGGCAATTATTACAATACCTCCAGGGACGGCTATCTGCTGGCTCAAAATATCAGTTCCTATTCCCTGGCCGCTATCGCCAAAGGTGCAAGGCCTCTGATGTCACAAGGCGGAAGCATCTTGACATTGAGTTATCTTGGCGGTGAGCGAGCTGTACCCAACTACAATGTAATGGGAGTCGCAAAGGCTGCTTTAGAAGCTTCCGTACGATATTTGGCAAACGATCTCGGACCGGAAGGCATCCGGGTTAATACCATTTCAGCCGGCCCGATTAAAACCGTATCCGCCAAGGGTGTTAAAAACTTCAGCTCTGTTCTAAGCATTTACGAAGAAAAGGCTCCACTTCGTAAAACCGTCAATCAACAGGATATAGGTGACACAGCCGTATTTTTATTTAGTGATCTTTCCCGTGGCATTACAGGAGAAATCATACATGTGGATGCAGGATACCACATCGTAGGATAACTCAGCAATCACTTAAACTCCATATTGTCTACGAAAATATCCTGAAAATCCGCTCTGGTGGACAGTTCAATGTATCTTGCCGCTTTGCGGATTTTTTCAGCAGTCTTTTTGAGCATTGCCGACTTCATTACCATCTTTGCTCCGGTTAAAGCGGCATTTCCAATCGGTATGATTTTGTCCTTGCATTCTACCGGCAGCAGTCCGATTTTCATAGCATGGTCATGGCTGATGTAGTTGCCGAATCCTCCTGCCAGATATACTTTTTCAACGTCTGCAAATTTTATCTGCATTTCCTGCATCAAAATTTGAATACCTGCTGCAATGGCTGCTTTGGCCAACTGAATTTCTCGTATGTCCTTCTGGGTTATAAATATTTCGGTGGAAGCTCCCTGCAGTTTGCTGGCAATCAAAAAGGAGGGCTTTCCACTGTATTCCCTTACTCTTGATGCAAGCTCAGCAGACAGCTTTTCTGATGCTTCCTCTGCTAAAAGCATGCGGCCGTAAGATTCTACCAAGCCTCTGTCCAGCATTTGGGCTGCTGCATCTACAATCCCGGAACCACAAATACCAATGGCAGGTTTGTTTCCTATTGTGGTATGGGATATTCCGTTTTCACATATCTCTATTTTATTGATGGCGCCTCGAATTCCGCCTAATCCGCATTGTATGTGAGCACCTTCCAAAGCAGGACCAGCAGCTGCTGCGCAGCAAAGCAGGTTGTCCTGATTTCCCAATACAATCTCTCCATTGGTACCGATATCTACCAACAACGAATAACCAGGCCCTTCCAGCATATCAGTTGCCAGGATACACGCTACGGTATCCGCTCCAATATAGCCTGCAATCATGGGTAGGGATGTAACGGCGGCATTGGGGTAAACCTTCAGTCCCAGCTCTTTGGCCCGGATATCCGGCAAATTGGTTGTGATGGGGTTGAAAGGTACAGAAGCAATGTTTTTAACTGGCAGCCCTGCAAAGAGGTGAATCATCACAGTATTTCCCACCGCATTGATATGATAGATGTTTTTAGCGGAAATATCATATTGCTGCTCAAAGAAATCAACCATTCTATCTAATTCGTTCAATATCATCTGCTGCAGATTTTGCAGGCCATCTTTCTTCTCTATTGTATGGCTGATACGGGATATGACATCGTCGCCATGATCCTTCTGGGGATTAAGGTTGGTATAGACACCAACTTCGTCGCCGCTGTTCAAGTCAATCAATGTTCCTGCGATGGTGGTTGTTCCAAGATCAATTGCTAAACCATAAAGCTCTTTCGTAGTGTCTCCGCCTTCTATTCCAATAAGGATATTATCCTGGATAACAGCTGTTACCTGATATTCGTTTTCTTCCAGTATATTGGAAAGAGATTGCAGCAATGATAAATCCAATATTCCAGTAAAACTCAATGCTTTGTGTAATCGATCTGTATCACTGACCTGATCCTCAACGGAAGGTTTGGGTAATTCCAAATAAACCTTTTCAATGCTGGGCTGAAGTGTTACCTCATAATCCCCGCTTGTCAGGACATTGGCGTCTGTATTCCAGGAATCCGGTATTTCTATTGTCAATTCCTCATCTAGCATGGTTTTACAAGCAAGACGCCAACCATCCTCCCATTCATCCAGTGTAATCCCGCGCAGACCGGGATAAGGTAAAGCCAATATTTCTTTCCCTTCCAGTATTCGAACCCGGCATTTACCACATACACCTTTCCCCCCGCAGGGAGAAGAAAGATGGTGCCCCCTTTCTCTCAGCCAGGACAAGAGATCACAGTCGTGCCTCACTACTGTCTTTTGCGTTTTCATAATCCATTACCCCCTGTTCCATTCATGCTCTGCTTCAGCTTAAGTTTTAACGGTGCAAGCAAAGGAGTTATTAACTTAAGTGATAAATCGTATTCAAGACAGATACTGTCTGTTCAATCATTTGATCTCGGGTTAACCCTTTCTGTATGTCTGTTTTGGCCTGGTACCCATAGTATCGGGTTTTTATAGGATTATCCAGCAGAAACTGCAAAGCGGTACGCAGTTCAAAAACATTACCAGGTTGAACCAAGATTCCATTTTTTTTATGTATAACAAATTCAGGTATTCCGCCGACTGAGCTTGCGATAACAGGAAGCCCAAAGGACATGGCTTCCAGTACGGTTATGCCCAATCCTTCCGTTAAGGTAGGCAGTACAAAAATATCAAAGGCAGCATAGTAGTTATGCATATCAGAAACCCTGCCTGTGAACACAACCTGTGCCTCCACTCCGAGTATTCGCGCAAGTTCTTTCAGACCGCTTTCCTGGGGGCCGGATCCAGCAATCAGAAGTCTGACATGAGGATAGACCGATAGAATTCCGGAAGCCGCTCTTAACAAGATTTCAATTCCCTTGGAAGGTATGAGTCTTGCTGCGGTTCCAATCAGAATATGATTCCCCTCAATACAGTGTATTTTCCGTGTCACCCTTCTATTGCCGGCAGGCCAGTCTGGAATGGAGTTGTAAATGACGAAGAGCTTCATTTCATCTAAACCCATCTCCTCCATCATACTTTTTTTTAGAGCCCTGGATACGCATATGATCCCATGGGTTCTGCTTCCCATCCAACTTTCAAAATAACGTATCAGCAGGCTTGTACATATCCCCCGGCCATAGGTAACAAAATTATGAACGGTATACAGCAATTTGGCCCCGGTTATCCTACCAGCCAACCTTCCCAGCAAACCGGCTTTGAAACCGTGGCAATGCACGATATCCGGTTTCATTTTTCGTATGATTGATACAAGCTTGAAGATAGCAATACAATCCGACAATGGCCTTATGGTTTTATGGAATGAAAAGGAAATCACACGAATACCTGCTGCCTCCAAATCCTTTTTGCATCGCTCTTCAAAATTACATATTGCTGTCACATCTATACCCTGTTCAGCCAGCCCCTTCGTCAATGTGGTAAAATGTGTTTTCATTCCGCCTTCTGCATCACGAATGATTTCTATAACTCTCATTGTCGTTACTTCTTACAGAGGTTGCTTCTTACAGAGCAGCTCGTTTTTTCGATCCACCAAGTGGTTCATGACAACCAAAAGCGCAGGCGGGGCGATAAAGATCATTGAAGTACCGGCAGCCACAACTCCGGAGTCATTAGCGAGCAGGGCGGCAATGCATCCGATCACACCGGAAGCGATTCCCTTTACAAAGTAAGGGTGCTTTTTTGCTATATCTCGAAAGATCCCTACCGGTCGGAACAACAACAATACAATACTTATCAGTGATAAAAGAAAAACCCTGGTCCAAATTGTATATTGGAACAATCTTATGTTCATCTCGATTTTTCGTTTTACAATCAGAAAAAACTCCCGTATTCCATTTTCTCGAATGAGAGATACGGTCTGCCCCATGTGAGATTGACTGTCTACGGGACGACTGTTGTCGAACAAAAATAGCACTGCAACAAACAAAGCGGTGACAGCCCCCACCGTAATCAAATGTCGAAGTCGAATTTTATCCTGCCAATTGGGAATTAGATGGGAAGCAAAGGCTGCCGCAATCGAAATGGTGCCCCCTACATTGGCACCCAGCCCAGGATGAGACAACACAACCAGGCAAACAGTAAATATTGGGAAGGTAAACCATATGGATTCCGGTTTGCCTTTTTTACTCCATATCTCGGAAGAAATACCGGTTCCCGTACATACAGCTCCAATCAAAATTCCCATATACTCATTTCCAATGCCATAAAACCTTGCACCGCTTATGATATCATAACCCAAAGGCGAATAGGAGATCAAATTTGCACCGGTAAGCTGATCGACGATCAGCAGAATGGCAGTCCCTGCACACATGAAACCGATTTTAAAGAAGGTATTCTGTTTCCACAAACCTATCAGTCCGGTTACTGTCATAGCCAGCACCCAGGAAAGTACCAAGCTTCCTAAGTAAGTCGTTTGATGAAAAAGAGGTAAAAGCAAATAGGAAGCAGGAACAGCCATGATAAATTGCAGAAATACACCTGCCAGGGAAAGGAGTTTTCTGTTAAAGAATATACTGAGCAAAGAGGCTGCAAGAAGAATAACCAATACGACAACATAACTTTTTAACAAGTACGACCGCTGGTTGTTGACCTCCTTCAAACGTTGATTATAGTTAAGCAGTTCCTGAATTCCCATACTCTCCGTGGTCGAAAATACCCTTGAGCCCAATTGTCCCCCATAACGAGGAATTTGATAGCCACTGAGTATGGTAGCACTGATATCCAAGTTTGTAACGATTCCCGCTCGTTTGGTAGAACCTGATGACAGTAAACCCTTTGTAAATCCCTTGCCTGCCATAATCACCGGAGTCAGTCTGTTGTTTTCTGACAATTCTTTAGCAGGTCCCAGAGGTGTAACAACCAGAATACGATCCCGTTCCCAATTCATCCTTTGAATCAGTTTGCCGATAAATGCGTCACTTTCTTCCAAGGCAGTCCGCTTGTACTGTTCGTTCATCGAATCGGTAGCTTCATATCGAAAATCTTCAGCCCGCGAAGTATCACCCAATTGTATGGCAAAAACATCGGTGGTGCTCCAAAATTCATCTACAGCCTGCATCAGCTTATTATAGTCATTACAGATACCAAATGGCCTGCGGTGATCGGTAATCAACAAGCTTTTGTCTACACACCCTTTAGGCACCAATCCCTGATCATCCATCAGAAATGATGCCAAGTATCGTTTGTTCTCACCAGGTGTATCGCAGTTACCGATTACTGCACAGCGTAAACCTGCGTCGCGCAATGCTGTCCCCAGTGCCCCTATGGTTACGGTATAGGGTCTTTGGCTATTAATACGAACGGCTTGTGCAAAGCCCAGGTTGATAATCGCACCTTCTGGAGGATAAACACCGGTAATCTGCAAAAACAAATCGCCAGCGGCATTTCCATTAAATACTTCACCCGCGTGAAATCCAAGAGGTGTTCTATCAGAAGCAGCCACTCTTGTACCTGCGCCCATAGTGAGGTAAGCATCCCTTTGGGAGCGGCTTCCGCCTGTATTGGTTGTCATCAGGGCAATTCCGCCCTTTCCCATAAGAAAATCCATATAGGGGGTGTCTGCATGTAATAAATCAGATAACCCGATTCGATCAATTACAACCAGAAATGTTTTTCCCATAGCTGAAGCATGCGGTTTCAATTGGATGTCTGCCTGAGCCTGTCCGGAAACCAGGATCAAAAGCATGGGTAATAGCAGAATGAAAGCAATCCTTCGTTTCACTTACAAATACTCCCTTATTATTCATCGCTTTCTACATTCTTCCCATGTTTTTCCCCTTCATTCAATAGAAAAAGCAAGCATCTGCATTTCATGCAGATGCTTTTGCCGTTATTTAACAAATATAATTATAGAACAACTGATGCAATCAGGAGACCAACTCTTTTGCCAACTCGGCAGCGGATGCAGCATCGGGAG
>DURK01000189.1 GCA_012837325.1 Clostridiales bacterium | reverse complement strand
TTGTGGACAAGATAATCGTCTTTAAAGCTGAGAAAGTTAATGGCAAAAGACAGCAGAAAATAAGGATATACTATAACTGCATCGGTGCTATAGAACTTCCTAATACAGAAAGCAAAACGGCATAGCCTATATATAAACCGACTATGCCAATTTTTTTAGAATTATAAATCCCTATGGTAAAGCACCATTAAGGCCTCTTTTGTATTAGAGGAGTTTTGCTATCTATGAAGTTAAGTTTAATAGTTTTCAACAAAAAGCTCAAAGTGTGCTTGGGGATGCAGGCAGGCGGGACAAATCTGCGGTGCAGAAGTACCGGTATGTACATGGCCGCATTTTTGGCAAATCCATTCCCTCTGCTCTTCTCTCGTAAAGACAACCCCGTTTTCAACATTTTCTTTTAGCTTGATAAACCGAGTTTCGTGTCTATGTTCTACGTCGGCAATTTTGAGCCAGGCAACAGCAATTTCAGGGAATCCTTCTTCTTTGGCTACTCTTGCAAATTCCGGATACAGCTCATCCCATTCTTCCTTTTCGCCGGCTGCAGCAGCTTTTAGATTTTCTGCGGTATTGCCCAGAGCTACAGGGAACCCCGCTTCAATTTCAACAACGGTAGGCAATTCATCTTTTAGGCCTTCTGCAAGGAAATTGAAGAATCTTTTGGCGTGTTGATATTCATTTTCAGCAGTTTCGATAAACAGCTTGGCGATTTGCCTGTAGCCTTCTTTTTCCGCTACCTTGGCGTACATGGTATATCTGTTTCTTGCTTGAGACTCGCCGGCAAAGGATTTCATCAGGTTTTCTCTTGTTTTGGTTCCTACTAGACTTTTCATTTGATAACCTCCTAATTCTTATTCACAATTATATTTATACCCATTTGGTGAAGCAGCAAACAAAAATCTTACTGTTAAGAGATCTGAAGCTTGGCTGCTTGTGCGTCCATCATTCTTTTAAGAGGCTTGAAAAGCAGTAGTATAATAACAAAATTGGATGCACCATGAACCAAATCAAAAGTCAGGCCGTTGATCCAATATGCAAACCCGTATGCCGGCCCATAGAAAAAGGATTCGGTTATGGCAAATAACATGCCGTAGAAAAAGCCGAACAAGGCACCTAATATTGCATAGCTGTATTCGGAGCGAGCCTTTTTACCAAGCGCTGAAACAATCAGTACCAACAAAGGCCAGATCAGATAGTATCCGATGACCCAGGTGGAGAAACCGTATAAGAGGATTTCTGTGGTGACAAACACCACTGCAATCAGTAAGCTTCTCTTTAGACCCAGTGCAGTTGTAAAAATGATAAAAAACAAGGTGACAACTTCAATGTTGGGGAGAAAGCTTAGCGCCAGTTTGCCGGCAGTGGTGGCAGCACTCAGCAGTCCAATCAGGACGATATCATGAATTTTCATGGCGATTCTCTTTATGAGAACGGGGTCAGAATAAACTTATAGGTATCCCCGTCCTGTATGGGCGTGTCATCTGTTCCAACCATGGCATCCTCGCCGTTTACTTGAAAATGGAAATATTCACTGTTGCTGTCGGCAGTGTAATTCATCATGCCGATTATCATTGTCCCAAAATCAAATGATTGAAGGGTGACGCCGAGTTTTTCCTGCTGCTCTTTCAATAAATCGGTCAGGAATTCATCATCTGTCCTGAAGTGAAAGGTTTCATCGATATTCTCTTTTTCTACCACGATTTGTACGGTTACTTCCTTGGATCCTTCTGTTCCCTTAGGGGCTAAAAACATCTGATACCCGGTAAAGAGCAGAGCAGCTGCCGCTATAACGGCGAGGATCACAAGTATTTTTTTCTTCATTTCTTTTTCCTCCTGTTTTCTAAACATCCTGAATCATTTTATGAGGATGTTTTTTCTTGTTGCAACAAAATGAAAAACCCTCCAACCAGTGGTTGAAGGGGGCAGCTGCTGTGATAAGAATATGCATTGGCAAGTCTGAAAAAACGCATATTACACAACACCCCCCATTCCCCGTGAAGTTACTGGTGTTTTCAGTACAGGCAGGTCTTCCGGCTGAAGCAATTGATCTCGATTGGCCTTCCCAGTTACCCAGTGGCTGCAGCTTATTGGCTGCTACAATCGTGTTGCTATCACGGCGGCGGGACCGCACAGGATTGATACCTGTTTCCCTATTAATGCATGAGTGCAACCTGTACTACTGATATTCTATTTTGTTGTTATGGCTATCATATACCAATTTCCTTGACAATTCAATAGCCTTTTATCTCGTTCCAAGAGTATTCGAGAAAATTAGTGTTATAAGGATGCAACAATGGTGTATATAAAATAGAACAAACTACATATTGTGACAGAGGGGTGAGCATATGGCTGCGCAGATACAGACAAAAATGCGCACAGAGAACGGTAATTTGCTTTCATTTCTAAAAACATTCCTTAGAAAACAACCTATGATGAGAAGAGTACTCGTCTCCCTGATCCCCATCCTGATATTTTCCGTGTATTCCTTTGGATGGAGAGTTCTTTCCGTATTGGCTCTGGTAACAGCAGCAGGGGTAACAACGGAATATTTTTTTGAGAAATCCCGAAATGGGAAACCAACCGAATCCGTACTGGTATCATGCTTTTTGTATACCTTGATCCTGCCGGTTACCGTGCCTTACTGGATAGCTGTAGTTGGCATTATCTTTGCCATCATTTTCGGCAAACAAGTATTTGGAGGTTTTGCGAGAAACGTATTCAATCCCGCTGTACTGGGGAGGGTATTTGTATTTATTACCTTTCCTGCTTCTATGACCAATAGCTGGACGCAGCCGTTTTCTGGTTTTCCAGGGGGCTTTCTAAGGTGGGTGCCGGATCTGACCGACGGCATCAGCAGTGCAACGCCGCTGGCCGCTGCTGCACAAGGCGGAATCCTGCCAAATCATCTTGAATTGTTTCTCGGCAATATTTCCGGTTCCATGGGAGAAACCAGTGCAGTCCTGATTCTATTGGCTGCTATTTACCTGATTGTACGGAAAACCGCATCTTGGAAAATTATCACATCGGTTCTGATCGGAGTGTTGGGGATGGAAACCATTCTTTATTTCTCAGGCGTTTCTCTCTTCCCGGATCCCTTATATGCCATCTTATCAGGCGGGGTGTTGTTCGGTGCCGTGTTCATGGCAACTGATCCCATCTCAGCTCCATCTACAGAACAGGGGAAATGGGTTTTTGGCCTGTTGGTCGGTGTAATTGCTGTCGTTATCCGGGAATTTTCTCTGTTCCGAGAAGGAATGATGTTTGCCATTCTGATTATGAACTCCTTTGTGCCGCTGCTGGATATTGCTGTTAAGATGGCAAAAACCAACACAGGGAAGAGGAGGGTTGCCGCATGAAGGACAAGACATGGTTTAGTCCGGTGTTTATGCTGATATGCACTGCGATATTTACTGGTATTCTATCCGGTGTTTTTGTTTATTCACGTCCTCTGATTCAGGCAAATGCCCGGCTGAACGAAATAACAGCCCAATTACATGCTCTTGACATCACCATACCTGCCGATGTAAGCCCAGCTGATTTGGAATCCAGCTATGAGCAAAATATCGATGAAGTCAACATAAACGGGCTGACCCTGTATCAGTATAAAACGGTTGACGGCAAAATCAACTATGCCATTCCCTTCGAAGGCGCAGGTCTTTGGGGGGAAATCACCGGTATCATTGCACTGGATCAGGAGTTGAAAACAGTACTGGGAATGGACTTTATCTCTCAGAACGAAACACCTGGCTTGGGAGGCCGCATTGAAGAGGACTGGTTCAAGGAACAGTTTCGGAGCATTTCCCTGTATGAGGATGGCGAACCCATCCGCTACGCCGCTCCAGGCAGCGAAGGGCAGATTGATGCGATTACCGGCGCAACAGCAACGTCATCTGCCGTGCTGGATATTATGAATGCAGCCATTCAGGATGCAAAATCCAAGGTAGGGGGTGGCAATTCATGAAATCCCAATATCGTGAAATTGCAAAGCAAACGCTATGGACCGATAATCCTGTAATCAGGCAGATTCTGGGTATCTGCTCCGCCTTGGCGGTTACCAACCTGGTGTCCAACACCTTGGTTATGGGAATCGGGGTGTCATTGGTCACTGCATTTTCCAGTCTGACCGTATCCGCTTTGCGCAAAATCATGCCCAATCGGGTCAGGATGATGGTTCAAACCCTGATCATTGCTTTCTATGTGATTCTGGTAGACATCATTCTGCGTGCCTTTTTCCCGGACATGAGCAGAGCTCTGGGGCCTTATGTGGGTTTAATCATTACCAACTGCATTATCATGGGTCGCTGCGAAGCCTTTGCTCAAACGAACAAACCGCTCATCTCCTTTTATGATGGGTTCATGTCGGGACTCGGGTATACTTTGGTCCTGGCGACCATTGCCATCGTTCGAGAGCTTATGGGCTTTGGAACGATTTTAGGCATTCAGATATTAGGGGAATGGTGGACACCATGGACCGTTATGGTCATGGCTCCCAGTGCCTTTTTCGTACTGGCAATCATTATTTGGGTTGCAAACTCTATAACCGATAAAAAGCTGCATGCGGCTGGGAAACCAGTAAACAAGGGGGTGCAGGCAAGTGGAAATTAGTCCGTTTGTTATATTTTTTGCTTCAATCTTTACCAGCAATATACTGTTAACCAACTTTCTGGGCATGTACTCCTACCTGTCCATTTCCCGTGACCTGAAGTCTTCATTGGGACTGGGTCAGGCTGTCATATTTGTCATGACCGTTACTTCAGTATTAAACTATTTGGTTTATCAATATATTCTGGTACCATATAACCTGGATTATCTGAGGTTCATTGTCTTCATCATCGTTATTGCCGCCTTTGTCCAGTTGGTGGAAATGGTGCTGGAGCGCTTTATGCCCAACCTCTATTACACTTTGGGAATCTTTCTGCCCTTGATTACGGTAAACTGTGCCATTCTGGGCGTCGCTTTGTTTCTTGTGATCCGCGAATACAATCTTTTGCAATCCCTTGCCTATGGTGCCGGCGGCGGCATCGGCTGGACGCTGGCTATTCTGGCCCTGGCAGGAATCCGGCAGAAGGTGGATGAAACCAAGGTGCCCAAAGGTCTGCAGGGCGCAGGCTTTGCAATGATCGTTACCGGTATTATAGCATTGGCTTTCATCGGGTTTTCCGGTATTTTGTCCATTCAGTAGGGGGGAGTAATGATGGCAGCAGAAGTAATCAGAACGGTTTCCATTATATCCGGCATTGGTGTCTTTCTTGCCACACTTTTAACGCTGGCGGAACGCTACCTGCTGAATTATGGAATATGTAAAATCACCATTAACGATGAAAAGGAGCTGGAGGTCAAAGGCGGGAATCACCTGCTGAGCAGCTTGCTGCAAAACGATATCTTTATTCCCTCCGCCTGCGGCGGCAGGGGCAGCTGCGGACTATGCAAGGTGAAGGTGCTTTCAGGAGGCGGGCCGCTGCTTCCCACTGAAACCCCTTATCTCTCCAGAGAAGAGCAGGAGGGTCAGATTCGTTTATCCTGTCAAGTAAAGGTCAGGGGAGATGTAGCCATTGAAATACCGGAAGAGCTTTTCAGCATCCGGGAATATACTACAACGGTAGAAAAAATCGTAGACTTGAATCATGACACGAAAACGCTGTTTCTCAGATTTAAGGATGGGGAGGAGCTGGACTTTCAGGCAGGACAATATGTGCAGATCAAAGCTCCTCAATATGGGAAAAACTCAGAAGAAGTCTACCGGGCTTACTCGATTGCCTCTCCCCCTTCCGATAAAGGGGTCATCCAGCTTATTATCCGACGGGTGCCGCAGGGAATCTGTACCACTTATATATTTGATTATTTGAAAGAGGGAGACCAATTGGATCTGAATGGTCCATACGGTGATTTCTTCCTGCGGGATTCTGACCGCGAAATGATATGCATTGCGGGAGGTTCCGGGCTGGCGCCTATTAAGGCCATACTTCATAAAATGGAGGAAGAAGGCATCCGGCGCAAGGCAACATTTTACTTTGGATGTGTCGAAAAACGGGATTTATATTATATAGATGAAATGCAGGCTTTTGAAAGCAGGATTCCGGATTTTCGATTTATTCCGGCTTTATCAGGAGCCAGGGAAGAGGATAATTGGACAGGGGAAACCGGACTGATTACAGAAGTGGTTGATCGTTATGTAGAAGACGGCTCCCGGATGGAAGCTTATTTATGCGGCAGCCCGGGCATGATCGATGCATGCATCAAGGTGCTGCTTCAAAAAGGGATGCCGGAAGATCAAATCTTCTTTGATAAGTTCTAAAGGGGGATGGAGACGATGAAACAAGATCCGAAACTGGACTGGGTTGAAAAAAATATGAAACCGGGGGAGATCAGCGGTACAGGCTTCCTTGGTCATGATGAAAGAAAGCTGGTAGATATTCTGCTGGATGATGGTCAGGCCGTAACTGCCCTCCAATTAAATCATCAGATTCTGGCTGCACGCATGGAGGAGCTGTCAGAGGAAGGGAGAAAAGGTTTCGGGAATCCCGTTCTGGTAGATGGGTTTCTCCTGGTAACCGTTGAGGACTCCCGGGGAACCATTGCCTGTCCTTTTCGACATATGGGGATGTATCCCAAGGAAAATGTAACAGTGGTGAACAGGAAAACCGGAGAGAGCATATTTTGGACGGCTTTGAATGTTCATATGATTCGGGAACATGGATTTTATGAGGGGAAAGGGTCACCTTTCCGGGTTGAACCTCTGGATTTGATCCGAGTTTTGGAAATTGCGGGGTAATTTGTTTTATTCCTTACTGGACTTTGTAAATTTACAAAGTCTTTTTTTTATGTTAAGATGTCACTATTAAATCATGATCATCATCACAGGTGTGTCATTCTGCATGAAATGCTGTCTGCTCACTGGCTTAACAAACGAAAGAGGTGTTTGAACATGAATACCGCCTTAAAACTGGTATTCTTCCTTGCTAGAAAACTGGTCGGTATAGCGATTATCATATTACTCATTGTTTTGGCAACCTTCATAGCATACGACATGGCCAATATTTATGTAGTGGTGAATGACGGGCTTTCACAAAGAGCTGAGACAATCATCCAGTCAGACGATCCTGCTGACTTGAATCGATTTTTTACATTAAAATATCTCAATTCCGATACCATGTTCCGCAGTGAGCAATTCAAGGACTATAATATTCAGGACTATAACTATGAACTGAAAATAAAAAAGCTATGGGTTTGGCCCTGGGAGTCTGAGACCGAAATGGTTGTAGAAGAGTCCATACCAGAATCCTCCTGGAAGTTTTCCATAACCGAAGAAATGCGGGATCGCTTGATTGCTGCACAAATGCCTCCGGAACAAGAGCAGGATGAGGTCAGTGACCCGGACCTGGAGGAAGGCACTGAAGGAGAGGAAAATGCACAAACAGAGACCCAGCAGCAAGATCAGGAATTTGAGCTGGAGATTCCAAACCCCTATTGGCAGAATGGTGAAAAAGTGATTGAATTAAGGAAGGTAGACGGGCATTGGAAGATTGATGGAATCGTATTTGTAAAAAGCATTCAGCCGGAGCAAGAGGCATCGGACTGAGATTTGGAACCGAACAATGGAACAAATACCGGCATTACGCCGGTATTTATTTTCTATGAACACAAGGGAGGATGGCAATGCAAATCGGCTGTCTGACAATTGAAAATCCAGTATTCCTGGCTCCCATGGCAGGCATTACAGATCTGGCCTTCCGCTTGCTGTGCAGAGAACAGGGCTGCGGGGTTGTATATACAGAAATGATCAGCGCAAAAGGGCTTTACTATGGAAGTGAACGCACGGAAAATATGATGGGAATCCATCCGGATGGGCATCCCATCGGGATACAGATATTTGGTTCAGAACCCCTGCTCATGGCCAGAATGGCAGAAAAAATCTCTGAAACCAGTGCGGATTTGATTGACATCAATATGGGCTGTCCTGCACCCAAGATTGTTAAGAATGGAGAGGGCAGTGCTTTAATGAAGAATCCCAGGCTGGTTGGTGAGATTGTTCGGGAGGTTTCCAGAGCATCTTCCAAGCCGGTAACAGTGAAAATCAGGAAAGGCTTTGATGAGGGGTCAATAAACGGAACAGAGATTGCCTTGATTGCGGAGGAGGCAGGCGCGGCTGCTGTTACCGTCCATGGACGCACCCGGGAGCAATACTATTCAGGGACAGCGGATTGGGACTTTATTGCACAGGTAAAGTCCAGGCTGTCGATACCGGTAATTGGGAATGGAGACATCTTTACTGCACAAGCTGCCTTGGATATGAAGGAGCAGACGGGATGTGACGGGATTATGGTAGCAAGGGGAGCTCAAGGCAATCCATGGCTGTTTCGGGAAATCCAGGCACTAAGGGACCAGGGGATGGTGCTGCCGCCTCCTGCTCCACGAGAACGGATTCAGACCGCCCTTCGGCATATGCACATGTTGATTCAGATAAAAGGGGAAAAGGTTGGAGTTTGTGAAATAAGAAAGCACATTGCATGGTACCTGAAAGGCTTGCAGGGTTCCAGCCAAATTCGCATGCAGGTGAACACCATTTCCTCTGCTTCTGAAATGGAGGATGCTTTGCTTACCTATCAGAAAAGGCTGGAGATTGGGAATCAATCGCAGCTTTAGCATTGAAAATATTTTCTCAGAGGAGTAATATAGAAGCTGTAGACAAGATGTGCACAAACCTTGAGAAGCAGGGAGGGCTGCAGAATGGATATTTATCGTATTGGGGACAAGCTGATCAGCCAGAAAAAGGTTTTGTCCGCATTGGAAAAAATCCTTAAGCTGAGAAGTCAGGGAAAATCCCAGCACGAGGTTGCTGACATCACAGGCGTAGATCGCAGCTTTATCTCCCGGCTGGAAACCCTGGGAGAGCTGCGCAAGGCGAAGCAAATCGGAGTAGTAGGCTTCCCTGTTAAAAATAAGGACGAAATCCAGAGAATACTGGCTGCCAAAGGGATTCAGCATACCCTTCTCATGAGCGAGGCGGAGCGAACCTCCTTTGTTGAAGGAAAACCAGGTGCGGATATCATAAATGAGATGATGGAGTTAATCCAACAATTCCGAATGTTTGATACAGTTATTGTTTTGGCTTCGGATATGCGCACCAAATGGATTGAGTCCTTGCTTAACTGCCAGACAATTCTGGTGGATATCGGAACTTCACCATTGACGGAAGATGTCTATGTTGACCCGGAGCGCATTATAGAGATATTGGATCACTTAACCTGAGAAGAAATGGAGTATGGCTATGAAACGAATTGTCAGCATCAGTCTGGGTTCATCTGCCCGGGATCACAGTGTTGTTGCCCGAATCGGCGATGAGGAATTCACCATAGAACGAATCGGAACCGACGGAAGCTATGAAAAGGCATTTGCCCTGATACGAGAGCTGGACGGAAAAGTAGATGCCTTTGGAATGGGCGGAATCAGTCTGTATCTCTACGGCAGGAACAACCATCGGTACATCCTGCATTCTGCCGTACCCATCCTTAACGAGGCTCGCAAAACGCCAATGGCTGACGGCTCCGGGCTGAAAAATACTTTGGAGCGTCAGGTGGTTCATTTCCTGAAGGATGATTTGGGGATCTCCCTGAAGGACAAAACCGTATTGATGGTTTGCGGCATGGAACGGCTGGGGATGGCTGAGACCTTTTCGCAGATGGGTTGCAGAACCCTGTATGGTGACTTGATATTTGTTTTGGGCATACCATTTGTCATCAAATCCTTGAAAAGCCTGCACAGCGTTGCCGCAATGCTGATGCCGGTGGTTCAAAGGCTGCCCCTGAAGGTGCTGTATCCCAGCGGCCAAAGTCAGGATACCAACACCCCGAAATATGAGAAGATCTTTGAGCAGGCGGATATTATTGCAGGAGATTTCCTGTATATCAAGAAATACCTGCCCTTGTCCATTTCAGGCAAAATCATCGTAACCAATTCAATTACTCCTCAGGATGTTGAAATGCTTCGGCAGCGAGGTGCAAAGCTTCTGATAACCTCAACGCCGGAGCTGGACGGCCGCTCCTTCGGTACCAACGTGATGGAGGCGCTGGCTTCCGTGATGATAGGTAAAAGACCTGAGAACATTACCCCGGAGGAATATCAGGCCTTTTTGAACCAAGGCTATTTCAAGCATCGCGTGGTCTATTTCTAATCTTCCGGTAATAAATCTGATAGTGGATACATTTGATATCAGACCGGGAGTTTGTTTATGGAAAAATTCGCAGTCATATTAAAACCTGATGGCGGGAAAAGGCTGATCGGCAGTCACCCGATATTGAAGAGGCTGCCGGTAAGAGCAGCTCAAAAGTGTCTTCCCTGCCTGTCTGCGCAAAAGGCCGGCGTGATTGTAGATACAGATCATCATGAAACACTGGGTGCTTTTATAGATGTACCGGGTTTCTTTGCAAACTGGAATCAGATGGAGGAAACACATAGAATCAAAACCGTAAAAGGCATCGTACGAGTCTTGGAGAAAATGAAAATTCATCTGCTTTGCTTCCCTCAGATGCATCGATTTTTCACAGAGGAGGAGATTCACTGCCTGCAGCAGCGAGACATTGTATTATCGGACGGGTTTCACCATCGCCTGGCTGCTATGCTGCTGGTGCTTAAGCAGCTGCTTACCATTACCGCTGCGCAAGCACCATACTTTGAAGTTGGCATCTGGGGTGCGGATACCCATACAGGGCAGATATGGGTTGAAGCCATAGCCGGTGAAGTGAACCGGATGTGTATCGGAGGTCAGGATATTGGAAAGCTGAAAAGGCTGGCCGAGATTACATTAAGAACCACGGGTCTTGCATGCCAGGTGACCGACAAACCGGAGATATGCTTAAGTGATAAGAACATTACGGTTCTGGCGGAACCGGCGGGAATATCTATTTCGAAAATCCAGCCGTCTTTTCACTTCCTATCCATTCCGGGCAATCGCGCTTCTGATTTTTTCTGTGAAGCAGGTGACAATATGCAAAGAATCTACAATATAGAGATGGGTTGGATGGCACCTCCCCGGGATGTAGAGGTTCTTAAAGAACTGGACCCCTGGGAAGAACTCGGTGTTTTGGATGGATTATTTCATGTTGTCAGTCGGGTTTACCGGGAAGACATTCGGATCAATTCCCTTACCTTTAACCGCATAAAAAGACTTCATACCTTATATGAATTATACCCTGTCAAATTACAGGGATTTATACATCAGGGAAGCCGAATACACTTTGACCGGTTTCGGCGTGAGTACTTCAAGGCTGGGCCGGGAGTTGTTAAAATTCAATAATAGCCTTGACATAAGAGGGGACAGCAATTATAATAATCATGATTAAAATCTGGGTGTAAGAGCACTGCACAGTGACGATTTCCGTTGCAGTGCCTTCTTTATAATTAGGACATTTCCCACAGATTACCAAAGAATAAAAATGATTAAGGGGCATATATTAGCAACATATCATTTTTGGTATAGAATATTTAAAGGGGAGAATGGAAGCATGACCAACAGGGAAACCATATTGACGCCAGAAGGAGTTGCGAAACTGGAGCAGGAACTGATATACCTCAAGACAGTACGGCGCAGAGAAATTGCCTCTCGAATCAAGCAAGCCATCGACTTTGGCGACTTAACCGAAAACTCCGAATACGATGAGGCCAAAAATGAACAGGCCTTTATAGAAGGACGTATTGTATCTCTTGAGAACATGCTGAAGAACGCGAAAATAATTGATGATGATGATATTACAACGGATGTTGTCAGCATCGGTTCTACAGTAAAGCTTCTGGATGTGGAATTTGATGATGTGATCGAGTATACCATCGTAGGCTCTGCGGAAGCGGATCCTTCTAAAAATAAAATTTCCAATGAGTCCCCTGTAGGAAGCAGCCTGATTGGAAAAACCCGGGATACGGAAGTGGAGGTCATTACTCCCGACGGGGTAATTCAGTTTAAGATACTAGAGATCAATAAATAGAGGGTGAAGTAATGAGTCAAACCAGAGATGAACAGTCAATTAACGAACAAATGCAAACAGAGGATGACTTAGGAGAACTTCTTCAAATACGAAGGGAAAAGCTTTTCAAGCTGCAGCAAGAGGGTAACAACCCCTATGAAATAACAAAGTACCATCCCACTCATTACTCCCAATACATATTGGAAAATTTTGATGAGATGGAAGGGGAGGAAGTCACCCTTGCAGGTCGTATTATGTCCAAGAGAATTATGGGCAAAGCAAGCTTTGTTCATATTTTGGATGCAAAAGGTCAAATACAATCCTATGTACAAATAAATGAGCTGGGTAAAGAGGCCTATGAAACATTTAAAACCTATGACATAGGAGACATAATCGGTATTTCCGGGGAAGTTTTCAGAACCAAAAAGGGAGAAATCTCAATTAAAGCGAAGGAGATTACACTTTTATCAAAATCTCTTCAGCCTCTGCCTGAAAAGTGGCATGGCTTAAAGGATCCGGATTTAAGATATCGTCAAAGATATGTTGATTTAATCGTCAACCCCGATGTGCGTCAAACCTTTGTACTTCGATCCAAAATTTTGCAGGCCATACGCAGATACCTGGATGACAGGGGCTTTCTGGAGGTGGAGACTCCGGTTTTGCATAATTCAGCAGGAGGAGCCGCTGCACGTCCCTTTATCACACACCATAATACACTGAACCTGGACATGTATCTGAGAATCGCCACCGAGCTTCATTTAAAAAGGCTGGTGGTAGGCGGATTTGACAAGGTCTATGAGATCGGTCGCATTTTCCGGAATGAGGGAATGAGCATTAAGCACAATCCGGAATTTACCTCTATCGAACTATATCAGGCTTTTGCGGATTACCATGATATCATGGATCTGACTGAAGATTTGGTTTCCACTGTTGCAAAAAAAGTATTGGGCACGGATGTCGTAACCTATCAGGGTGAGGAAATCCACTTGGCTGCTCCCTGGAAGAGAATAACCATGATTGATGCCGTGAAGGAATACACAGGTGTCGATTTCGCGTCCTTCCAAACCGATGAGGAAGCAAGGCAAGCTGCCAGGGATGCCGGTTTTCATATAGAAGGAAAGCCTTCCTGGGGGGAAGTGTTGAACCTCCTGTTTGAAGAGAAGGTGGAGGAACATTTGGTGCAGCCCACCTTTATCATGGACTATCCCATCGAGGTTTCACCCCTTGCAAAGAAGAAAAAGGACGATCCAAGGCTGACTGAAAGGTTTGAATTTTTTATTACCAGGCGGGAATTTGGAAATGCATTTTCTGAATTAAACGATCCCATCGATCAAAAAGAACGCTTCATGGAACAGGCCAGGCAGAGAGCTGCGGGAAATGAAGAAGCGGAGATGATGGACGAAGACTTTGTCAATGCATTGGAAGTTGGGATGCCCCCTACAGGCGGGCTGGGAATCGGTATTGATCGACTGGTCATGCTGCTGACCGACTCCTACTCCATTCGCGATGTCATATTGTTCCCGACCATGAAGCCGAAGGATCAATGAAACGATCATTTAAAGCCAAACGCATACAATAAGGTGAGGTAACAATTGTATCGAGTTCAGTTAAGTAAGGAAAAGATTAAGAATCATTTTCATTATGACAAATGGAAGTATTTGCTGGGCATTGTATTGGCTGTGTTCTCTTGGAGCATTCTCGCTACCGTGACAGCCCCTAGAACGCCTGCTGATAAAAAAGTGGATATCTACCTTGTAGGTGGATTTGTCTTAGATGAACCTGCCGGGGAATATGCTGATACCATTCTAGCTGATTTTCCGGACCTTCTGGAAGTAAATATATATCATATCAGCTTGGAGGGCGATTTGGAGTATGCCGGCAGGCAAAAGCTTATGGTCACGGTAGGGAGTCAGTCCGGTGATATCTTCTCCTATACGAAGGACGAATTTGAGAGCATGGCGCAAATGAATGCCTTTATGCCGTTGGATGATTATCCGGACCTGCTTCGGCATTTTACAGAAGCTCAGCTGGAGGAATGCACGTTTACCACAGAGGAAGATGCGACTCCAAGAATATATGGAGTACCCATATTGGATGTTGAGCCAATGAAAAATCAATTTTTCAGTACAGAAAATGCGATAATGGGGGTAGCGTCTTACAGCCAAAATAGTGAGAAAGCGATTGAAGTGTTGCAATGGATCATCGAACATAAGGATCAGGAGCAATATGAAAGGAAAAGGCAGGAACTGCAGAAGAATCATTCACAGCAGCAATAACGCATCCTTTTCTTTACTGAAAATTGTCTCATAACATATGTCAGGGAATGAGTCGTTTTAAATTGCTAAAAGTGCTATTGATATCAGCTGACAAATTTGATAAGATAAGAAATCATAATCCTCAGTAGCTCAATGGCAGAGCACTCGGCTGTTAACCGGGGGGTTACTGGTTCGAGCCCAGTCTGGGGAGCCAGATGAGACAAACCTGTTCTAGAAGATGGGTTTGTCTTTTTTTACTGTAAGTCCATCACTGATACGTTTTTTCTTCTGTCATACAGATACTGATAACAGAAACGAGGTCATGAAATGGAATACCATCCAGGATGGGAAAAGACGAAAGCGAGATTTGAAGCCCTTTGGCAGGGAGAGATTGTCGACAGGTGCTGTGCAGCTGTTATTGCTCCCATGGGAGACACAAGCAAATCACGCAGACTGCCGGCGAACCCGGAAGATCTGGTTCGATTTCGAACAGATGGGGAATGGGTGCTAAAACGGAATTTGGATATCATTGAGAAAACCTATTTTGCCGGGGATGCTGTTCCCATGATTGTTCCCGATATCGGTGCAGCTGGACATGCGAGTTTTTTTCGCGGTGCAAAATACCACCTGGAGAATACAGTATGGTACTTTCCCTCTATTGAGGAATGGGCTCTCGACTCCATTCTTTTTGACAAAGACAGCTTTCTGCTTCAAAAGACCATGGAGCTGACCCAGTATCTCGTCGAAGAAAGCAAAGGACGATTTTTTGTCGCCATGCCGGATATCAGCGGCAATTTGGATGCTCTTGCACATTTGCGAGGCAGTGAAAATTTACTGGTAGATATTCTGGTGGATCCAGAGCCGGTTAAGGAGGCATTGGATACAATTCAGAAGGTATGGAAACAAACGATCGATCAGCTGTATGATATGGTCAGGCTGACCAATCAGGGCGGCAGCTGTGTTGGATGGCTGTATACCTGGGCACCCGGGCTTCATTGCCAAATGTCCAGTGATATATCAGCGATGCTCTCACCGGAAGCTTTTCATGAATTTGTGTATCCTGAACTGTTGGAGCAATCCGAGCACTTGGATTTTCCGCTTTATCACATGGATGGATCTGAACAAACAAGGCACTTGGAGAGCTTGTGTTCTATTGAGAAATTGAAAATGATTCAATGGACTCATGTAGCCGGGCAGCCTTCTCCCGTACACTTTATACCTGTCTTCAGGAAGATACAGGCTGCAGGAAAGAACTTGCTCCTTCAGACAAATCCCAGGGATATGGAAATCTTGATGGAGAATTTATCATCCAAGGGGCTTTATTTGGTCATTCAGGCTCAGAATAAAGAAGAAGCGGATTTTGTTATCAACAGGGTTGCCCAGTTGACCCGCGACTAATTTGGCTGCTGACGACCCTATTCGTCCAATCGACAAAAGTCCTATCAGGATTTTTGGAAAGAAAAAAAGAAAAAGAAGTATGTTGACATGCTCGATGGTACATGTTAAGATATGATCCAGTTGCGGTTTCGGAAGCAGCGAAGGAAAGGCAGTAATTACCATAAAAAAAGCTGTTGACACCTGCACCGGAATTTGCTAAGATATAAAAGTCGCCGCCAAGAGCGGGGGCGAGATTGGTCCTTGAAAACTAAACAGTGTAGATGAAAAGAATTGAAGTCAATTCTGAGGAACAACGCAAAGCAAAAAGCGAAGCAAAGTTTTTGAGCTAAGCAAACAAACCGTTAAAACACTTTAA
>DURK01000188.1 GCA_012837325.1 Clostridiales bacterium | reverse complement strand
TTTATCCCACAGCAGTTTCAAAATGCAGCCAATCCTGCTATTCATAGGACCACGACAGCAGAAGAAATTTGGCAGGATACAGACGGTGAAGTGGATATCTTTGTCGGGGGGATTGGAACCGGAGGTACCATTACCGGTGTAGGTGAAGTGATCAAACAAAGAAAACCAGACTTTCAAGTGATAGCGGTCGAACCGATGGATTCAGCAGTATTATCCGGTGAACGGCCTGGACCCCATAAAATACAGGGAATAGGCGCAGGATTTGTTCCCCAGGTTTTAAACGCTTCAATTATAGATGAAATTTACAGGGTAAAGAATGAACATGCCTTTGAAACTTCAAAGGCTTTGGCCAGGCATGAAGGTCTGATTGTAGGGATATCATCCGGGGCGGCAGCCTATGCAGCAGCACAGATCGCAAAGCGGCCCGAAAACAAAGGGAAAACCATAGTCGCTTTGCTGCCGGATACCGGGGAAAGGTATATCTCCACAGCTTTGTTCCAGGAAGACTGATCTGATTCTTAATTTACAAGTACGCCTTCAATGAAAAGAGCGGTTTGAAAGACATTAACCAAAATTGGTTGATGTCTTTTTTTGAAATCAACTTGGCAATCCATCACTGGTTTCGGTATAACAATCGGTTTTAGTCAGAAAATAAGAAGGAATTTCAGAGGAAAGGAGTGTGGATCAATGCATACAATGTGGAAAGGCTCCATCAGCTTCGGATTGGTTAATATTCCTGTAAAAATGTTTGCAGCTACAGAGGACAAGGACATTCGATTTAAGTATATTCACAAAGAATGCAAGACCCCAATCAAATATGAGAAAAGATGTCCTGCCTGCGACAAGGCAATCAATCAGGAGGATATCGTAAGAGGTTATGAGTATGAACCAGGTAAATTTGTTGTTATCGAGGACAAGGATTTGGATTCGCTGCACCAGTCGACTGGCAGAGCAATTGAAATTTTGGACTTTGTTCATCTGGATGAAATTGACCCTGTTTTTTTCATCAAATCCTATTATCTTTCACCCCAGGAAACAGGAGAAAAGGCATACAACCTACTCCGGGAAGCGATGAAGCAAACCGGCAGAATAGCTGTTTGCAAAATGAGCATCCGAAATAAGCAATCATTGGCTGCCATTCGGGTTTATCAAAACTTGCTGATTATGGAAACGATTTTTTACCCGGACGAGGTTCGAGATCTGGCACAGGTTCCGAATATTACCGATAACAGCCAGATCAACCAAAAGGAGCTGAGCATGGCAACCCAGCTGATTGGAAACCTGACCACAGCCTTTCAACCGGAAAAATACACGGATGAATACAGGAAGGAGCTGCTTGACCTCATTCATAGAAAGATTGAAGGTGATGAAACCGTACGACCGAAAGAAGCGCCTGAGAGAAATGTCATCGATTTGATGCAGGCATTGCAGGAAAGTCTGAAGGAAACCGAACACCTGAAGCATACCGATTCTCCTCCCAGGAAAGAAATGCCGGGCAGGAAGAAAAAGACCACTACAGCAGGTTGACAGACGGAGATAACCGATGGATTGGATCATGCCAATGGAACCCATCTCTTCCATGACGATCCCCGTTGGTGAAGAATGGGTTTACCAGATCAAATGGGACGGAATTCGCGGACTGGTCTATTGTCAAAAAAATGGAGATGAAAAGCAGATCAGAATCTTTACAAAGAAAAGGCGGGACAGAACGGTATTCTATCCTGAACTTCATTGTTTAACAGATCTGATAACAGTTGACAGTGCAGTATTTGATGGCGAAATAGTAGTGCTTGAGCTGGATGGAAGGCCTTCCTTCCAGTTGAGCCTGATCAGAGAAAGAGTAGGAGACCCTGGGAGATTGGCATACTATACCAGTCGATACCCGGTTATATACGTCATATTCGATATTCTGTATTACCAGGATCGCTTGTTGACCGGTCTGCCTTTACATCAACGTTATGAAGTTCTTTCTCATTCCTTGCGGCCTGGCCCAAATACGATCATCACTGAGAACTACACGGAAGGACCGGAGTTGTTTGATTTAATGAAAAAGAGGGGCTGGGAAGGTATGGTTTCAAAGAAAAGGGAAAGCCTTTATCTTCCAGCTAAAAATCATCGGGAATGGTTCAAGCATAAGGGATTGAAGAAGATACTGGCAGTTGTTTGCGGAATAGAATGGAAAGATGCTTCATTCCCCAGGTCACTCATTCTGGGTATCTACCAGCAAAACAACTGGATTTTTATCGGAAATGCCTCATTGGGTCTGACACAAGATGATTGGTACCGGTTAACAGGATATGCTTCAGCGTTCAAGATGGAATCAAGCCCTTTTCAGGATATCAGACGATGGAAAGGAAAGCAGGTTACCTGGTTGAAGCCCTTATTGATATGCTGGGTTCGGTTTCTGGAGTGGACCAATGATGGAGCGCTTAGACATCCCGTTATATTGGGTTTTTCGGAGGGCTCAGCTGCTCAAGCAAATGGCAAGGAATGGTTCATCGATGAGTGAGGTCAATGTAGACGGATATCCTGTGCACATCACCAATCCGGACAAGCTGATGTGGCCAAAGATGGGAATCCGAAAAATCGATTACATTACCAAGCTGGTAGAGCTGGCACCTTATATTCTTCCCCATGCAAGAAATCGTTTGCTGACTGTCGTTCGTTATCCGGATGGGGTAGACGGAACGTCTTTTTTTCAAAAAAACACACCGGATTATGCACCGGACTGGCTGGAAACCTCAGAATGGAATAAAAATCATTATACTCTGTTAAACACCTTGGCGGCTTTGGTATGGCTGGGGAATCAAGCTGTATTGGAGTTCCATACAGGATTCAACCGGATTCAAAAACAAAACAATCCTACCGACCTGGTTTTTGATCTGGATCCTTCTGAAGGGCAGCACTTTGATGATGTAGCAGAGACCGCGCTTCTGATTCATGAGACACTGATGGATTTGAATATCCGAAGCTGGATCAAAACATCAGGGGCAACCGGGCTGCAGCTTTATATACCAGTGGGCAGCCGATATGACTATGATACCGCTAGAACCATCAATGAGTTTTTTGGCAGGTACTTCAGCCAAAGGTATCCTGATATAATCACCATTGAACGCAGGATTAAAAACAGGGGATCCAGGCTGTATTTCGATTATCTGCAAATGTGGGCGGGAAAGACCATCACCATGGTTTATTCACCCAGAGCTGCAACCAATGCATTGATTTCCATGCCTGTCACCTGGGAAGAGGTGCAAAATGGGATTCATCCTCAAGACTTTCACCTATTGAATGCCGGTACCAGACTGAAGGAAAAGGGAGATTTATTCCAGGAACTTAACAAATCAGAAAACATTCAAAACCTTGATTTTCTTCTACAGCATATACAAAATCACTGAAGAAGTTTGGCTGCCACCATCCTGTCCAACCAAAGGAATTTCTGTTATAATAAAGAAGAATAAATTGTATAGATCAGGAAAGAGGCGGCAGCATGAGCAAAGCAGATCAGATATTTATAGATATGTGCCGGGATATACTGGAAAATGGAACGAGTACAGAAGGACAAAAGGTGCGGCCTGTTTGGGATGACGGTACACCTGCTTATACAATAAAGAAGTTTGGAGTTGTGAATCGTTATGATCTGTCAGATGAATTCCC
>DURK01000187.1 GCA_012837325.1 Clostridiales bacterium | reverse complement strand
TTAGATTCCATATCCCTTCTGCAGCTGGATATTATCCAGGAAGAGGATTCCGTATTGGATTTGGGTTCCGGCGCAGGCTTTCCCGGCATTCCCATAAAAATCATGCTCCCTCAAATATCCCTGACTCTTGTTGATTCGGTGCAGAAAAAGGTAAGGTTCTTAAATGAAGCAATCAAGCAGCTGAACCTTGATCAATCCGAAGCCCTTCATGCAAGAGCTGAGGATCTGGCGAGAGAGGCCGACAAGCGGGAAGCCTATGATGTGGTTGTATCCAGGGCGGTCGGAGAGATGCGTGTGTTAGCAGAGTATTGCCTGCCTTTTGTAAAACAGGATGGATATTTTATATCTCATAAAGGGCCTGGAGCAGCGGATGAGTTGGCACTTGCTGGGAAGGCCCTCAGCATACTGAAGGGAAAATGGCTTGAAACCAGACAGGTGGACATCCCCTTTTCAGAACGGACCCACAATCTGGTGGTTGTCAAAAAGACAGGTAAAACGCCAAAGCTCTACCCAAGAAGCGCAGGGCTGCCCAAGAAAACACCATTATAAAATACAAAAAAACCGCTTATATGGAGCGGTTTTTGTTTTATTACGGAGAATGACACAAATATCTATAGAAAAAGATAGAAAAATAGAGGAATAAGAAGCAATACAGATGTAGAAAGAGGTAGATAAAAATATACGCTAAAATAGAAGGAATATGATAAAAAATAGAGAATGATACCAATATCGGGTAATGGGTTTTGGGTAATAAAATATGGAGGGATATGTATGAGAAAAATAGTGAGTATCCGCGGCAGCAGCTTACCTGCATCAGCCAGCGGATCAAGGCGAATCGAAAACATTCCAATACATATGATTAAGCCAAATCCATATCAGCCCAGAAAGAGCTTTTCAGTTCATAGTTTGGAAGAGCTTGCGCAATCCATCCGGCAATATGGCATTATTCAGCCCATTACCGTCAGAAGCTCGTCACAGAGCGGCTACGAATTGATAGCGGGCGAAAGGCGGCTGCGAGCTGCTAAGCTGGCCGGGCTTGATTATATCCCTGCCATGATCATACATAGCTGCGAGCAGGATTCTGCAATTTTTGCCATGATTGAAAACCTGCAAAGGGAGAATCTTCATTATCTGGAGGAGGCCAAGGGATACGCCAGTTTAATCCAGGATCATGGGTTTACCCAGGAAGAGCTGGCGGTCAAATTAGGCAAAAGTCAATCCACCATTGCCAACAAGCTGCGCATTCTGCGGCTTTCCAATTCCATAAAGGAACTGTTGATCCGAGAAAACCTGACCGAGCGCCATGCACGTGCATTGCTGAAGCTGCCTGACGATGAGCTGCGACTCAAAGCAGTCAGGCAGGTTGTAGCAAAAAAGATGAATGTCAGAGATACCGAAGTGGTAATCGACGAATTTTTGGAGGAGCTGCAGGATAAAAAGCAAAGAGCAGGCCGAAAAAAGGAAGCACAGGACGGGAAAAGGCAAACAAGGGTATTTAAGAGAACCAAGGATATCAGAATATTTATTAACACCATTCGCAATGCCGTAAACCTGCTGAAGGGTTATGGGCTGGAAGTGCAGTATTTCCAAGTGGATAAGGAGGATCAGGTCGAAATAACTGTAATGATTCCAAAAATGTAATCACTTCAAGTAGCTCGTCTCATATTCTTCCGCTGATCAGCAAAATGCCTATTACAATAAAGGCAATGCCCGATGCATAATGAATATAACTCCTGGGTACAAATTTGGTTATGATGCTGCCTGCAAGCACACCAATCAGGGAAGAAGCGGTTAGTGCAAGAGCGGCACCTATGAATACAATCCATTTCGAATCGGACTTGGCAGCCATCAGCATGGTTGCCAATTGTGTTTTATCCCCCAGCTCTGCCAGAAATATCAGGCAAAATGTCATGATAAGCGTTTTCATAACAGCCAATCTGTCTCCTTTATTCATTTTTTTGATTGTGCTGTAAAGGTCATCTATGCATCTATACGATAATTAATTGAAAAATATGCCTTAACCCTTTTAACTATACGAAATATAAACTATAATAGGTATAACAAAGGGTTAAGGGAGTGTCGACCATGTCCAGGATCATTGCTGTTGCCAATCAGAAGGGCGGTGTGGGTAAGACTACAACAAATGTAAATTTGAGTGCTTGTCTGGCTTCACTTGGCAAAAAGGTGCTAACCATCGATATTGATCCCCAGGGGAATACAACCAGCGGCCTGGGAATCGACAAGAATCAGGTCGAACGATCCATATACGATGTGATTATAAATGGGATACCTGCAAAGGATGCCATATATCATACCGATTATGACAACTTGGATATTATTGTTTCCAAAATACAATTGGCCGGAGCGGAAATTGAACTGGTGCCCATGATGGCCAGAGAGACCATATTAAAAAGAGCTCTGGAGGAAATCCGAGATGAGTATGATTATATTCTCATCGACTGTCCCCCTTCACTCGGGCTGATCACCATCAATTCACTTACTGCTGCGGATACGCTTCTGGTGCCCATTCAATGCGAATACTACGCTTTGGAAGGGTTGACCCAGCTGCTTAGCACATTTGAACTGGTTCGAAAGAATTTAAACCCCAGTCTAGAAATCGAAGGTGTTGTATTAACCATGTTTGACTCCAGAACCAATCTTTCCATTCAGGTAGTGGATGAGGTGAAAAGGCATTTTCGAAACAAGGTGTATACCACCATTATACCCAGGAATGTTCGATTGGGTGAAGCGCCCAGCCATGGAGTACCTGTTATCGTATACGATCCAAAGTGTGCTGGCGCAGAGGCTTATATGGATTTGGCACAGGAAATGATAGACAATGAAACGGAGGATGACGGATGGCTGTAAAAAAAGGCTTGGGAAGAGGTTTGGATGCTTTATTTGAAAGCTACAAGGGAGAAATCGGTTTGGACGATCAAGATCCGGATCATGTGACTGTACAGGAGATCAAAATAACAGATATTGATCCCAATCCCAAACAGGCTCGAAACCAGTTTGATGAAGAAAAGCTAAAGGAGCTGGCAGACTCCATTCGAATTCATGGAGTGGTCCAACCGATTATTGTCCGTCCACATAACAACAGGTACATCATAGTGGCTGGTGAGCGAAGATGGAGGGCATCCCGGGCAGCCAACAAAACAACGATTCCAGCTATTGTTATGGATTTAGGTGAAGAAGAGATCATAGAGGTCAGTCTCATTGAAAATCTCCAAAGGGAAGACTTAAACCCCATTGAAGAAGCCAGGGGCATACAGGCTCTGGTAAGCCGTCTGAAGCTGACACAGGAAGAGGCAGCAGACCGCTTGGGAAAGAGCAGACCTGCCATAGCAAATGCCTTAAGGCTTCTCCACCTTTCCGGAAAGATACAGGATCTTCTCGCTGATAATAAGCTTTCTGCCGGGCATGCACGGGCTCTGCTGGCTCTTACCGATGAAAAACAAAGGGATGAGCTTGCAGCAGTGATTATTGAGAAGGATCTGAGTGTGCGAGAAACGGAGAAGCTTATTCAAAGGCTTGGCAAGAAAAAAGAAAAAGTCAAAGTGCAGCAAAAACCCAACTATATTCTCGACATTGAATCAGAGCTGGAGGAATCTCTTGGTACCAGAGTGCAGATTTGCCCGGGAAAAAAGAAGGGGATCATTGAAATTGAATATTACAGCAATGAAGATTTAGAGCGAATCATTGAAAGGGTAACTGCCCATTGATTTATTTCACGTGAAACAAATCATAAGAGAATAAAAGGACAAAAAAATGTTTCACGTGAAACAATCCAGCATTTATGTTTCACGTGAAACATTTTTTTATTAGCTTCCCCTGACAAAATTTGTAAAGATGTTGGTGTGATGGAAGAAGCCAGCCCATTTCGAGCCATCCAGATACTCGTTGACGATATCTGTAGGGGCCAGCACCAACAATATGGGAATCAATGCGAAAATCAGATATACGATAAAGAAGCCGCGAACGAGCCCGAATCCGGCACCGGCCAAGCCGTCATACTTTCTCAGCACAGGCAGGCTGGCAAGGGTCTTGGAAAGTGAGACGACAGCAATTGAAATGGCCTTGACCAGAAGAAAGAGAATTAAAAAGCTGACAATGTTAATAATAACAATCGCCATGGTGGTGTCAAAATATTCACCCAGGGTTTGAATCCCTTCCAATGATTGAGAAAAATCGGAAACTAAAATTTTACTGAATGGATTGGGGAGCTTGGCCTTTTCCACGATCTCACTGATGTTTTCAACGGAAAAGGATTGAAGACTCGCTCGTCTGTCTTCTACCAGGGCAATGTGACTGCTGCCTTCTGCGTACAGGGTAATGATTTGAAGCAAAGTCGGAAACATACCCAGTATCAGCTTGGTAACCATGGGATAAAAGATAACTGCAATCAGCCACGATATAAAAAAAGAAGCGGTATGAAGGGCGGATAAAACAAAACCATTGTACAAACCCACCACCATAGTCATACTCATAACTAGAAAGATAACAATATCAACTATATTCATTCGGTGTCTTCCTCCTGTTTATCGGTTGTATACACATGCAATACATTATCTTTTGTACGGACATACAGGCAGTCCGGCTGTGCGGCAGTATATTTCATCCAATCCACCGGCTCCTGTAAGGGCTGTTTTTTTACAAGCTTGCCATTTTTATTTAAAAAGACAAGGTTTTGACTGGATTCCACAGCCAGGTATCCTGATTGGAAGACATTGAGGTTGGAAAGGTATCTGGGAAATGCCTTGACAGCATACCCCTTCTCATTCACTTCCAATGCATTTCCCTGGCTCTCTCCCAGCTTTGACTTTTCGGGGAAGTAAAGAAGCAGAGACTGTTCTGTGGACAAGGCCTCAAAGACGCCTTCCGATTCATGGGATACAGACCATTGTAATTCCCCTTCCACATTGTAACACAATACATCCTTAATTCCTATCAAAATGACTTGATTTTTCATTCTGTATACATTATACAACAACTGGTTTTCCAGGCTTAGCACGCCATACAGCTCATTTTGACTGATATAATGAAAAACCCGGGTAATGGGGACAGGAGAGTCAAGGCAAAGGGTGAGCAGAGACAGGTCGGTTTCATCAACATCAACCGAAACATAATTTGCACTGCCGGTGCCCTCCAGAGGGATCAGAAAATCACTGCCCTTCATCAGAATATATGGACAGCTGATTAAGGATTCTTCTTCCTGTATAAGAAGAACAAGAAAACCATCATATTCCTTTAAATCATGAAGAACCCGATCCCTGTTTTCATAAACAAGCTCAAAGGGTACGGATTGGGTATTGTAAATCCGATTGTTTGCTGTGGCGATATAATGCAGAGTATGGGCAACGATATCAATTCTGTTATTTTCTGCTGCCAAATCATCCTGGGTGAAGGGAGGCTCTTGTTCGGTCTGATCCCAATTATAGAACCGTGACGGAGCGCTGCATACAACCCACCCATCCGAATAAAAGTGGAGGTCTTCCTGCTGGTTGAAGGGGATGGGCTGGGCAGCAAGAACCGGATGGAAATCAGGAGTGCGTTTGCTCTGTATTTCGGGATATATAAAATAAGCGGCTGCAGCTGCAATCAGTAAGATGACTGTCAAAAGCAATTTATTTTTGCGACGCATGAGTTTCTCCTTTAAAACATTATTATATATAATTCGTTATAAATCATTAAATTCCTTCTTGATGAGAAATATCCTGTACGTGGGAATCCGTATCCTTCCTGCTGTCGTACATGCATAAGTGGACGATTTGCCAACATAAGCTATTTGTGAGTACGACATTTCAAGCTCCCTGCCACATGTTTTTTTCCTTCCGGGAGAAAATACGGAGCAGGCGCGAATTCATCAGGAGGTAGGTATGGAGAGGATCCGGGATGA
The DNA here is from genome assembly GCA_012837325.1 of Clostridiales bacterium. Taxonomy (GTDB): domain Bacteria; phylum Bacillota; class Clostridia; order Caldicoprobacterales; family DTU083; genus DURK01. The sequence continues at coordinate 1,025 of DURK01000187.1, read as the reverse complement.
GATTTCAGTAGATGTGAACCATTCTCATGCATTAACCCTCTTCAGCAGAGGCTTTGAGAAACTGTTCAGGCAGCATTATACAGAACAATTCAAAGATGTAGTCATCTTGTGCATCGGCACGGACCGGTCTACCGGAGACTGTTTGGGCCCTTTGGTGGGACACAAGCTGAAGCTGATCCAATATCAGAACATTGCGATATATGGAACGCTGGACCATCCTGTTCATGCCAAAAATCTGTCGGAAGTGATTCAAAAAATTGAAGACAGCCATGAACGGCCTTTTATCATTGCCATAGACGCATGCCTGGGAAGGACAGAGCGGATCGGTATCATCAGCATTGGCAAAGGCCCCTTGCGGCCAGGGGCAGGAGTAAACAAGTCATTGCCCGAAATCGGGCACATGCATATCATCGGCGTTGTAAACATGAGCGGCTTTGTAGAATATTTAATCCTGCAAAACACCAGGTTGAATCTGGTTATGCGGATGGCAGAGACCATCAGCAGCGGCATCCATTTTACCATATGGAAATACGTGAAGAATCACAACAGAAATAATATGTTGAAGCCCAAACCAAAGCAGGAATCAAGGCTGGCAGAATATATGGAATAGGGATCAGTAATAAAAAAGCGGGCTGTACAATCTGTTTTCTATCATGGCGATGATTTGATCGACGGGCGTATCTTTTGCATGAATCAGCAGGATACCGGACTGATCCGGTCCAGACACCATGCTGTTGTTCAAAGAGGAATGAAAACTTTCCTGATCCAAGGTATGCTGTTCCTGATAGATATATACAGACACAGGAGCATCCATTGCATCCGCATAAACAGTATGGTATCCTCTTTCCTCCAGAGCTTGTTTTAATTCCTCCAGACCTCGTTCCAATGCAATCGTTTTCACAAAAACACCTCCCCTGTGATTGTATTAGTATTCCGGGGAGGTGCCTTATTTATTCGAAAACTGCATTAGCTGAATGCCCTTTTAATGGCTTCCTGTTCTTCATCGGACAGAGGATAAGCGGATT
>DURK01000186.1 GCA_012837325.1 Clostridiales bacterium | reverse complement strand
TGCACCTGCCAAAATAAAATAAGATGACTGAAGGGGCTGAACAAATGCTACGAACATTAAAATCCGTGCACCTTGTGCTATGACTTCCGTTTCTTTGGTATACAAGGAAACGATGAATTTCCCTAAAAAGAAGAAGATCAAAGCCAGACCAAGAGAAACCAACATGCCAACTCTTCTGGTGCGGCTGCTGTATGCCTGTGCCATATCCGGCCGACGTTTTCCCAGGCTCTGTCCTACCAGAGAAGTGGCAGATACGCCAAAGGCCTGCCCGTTCATGAAGGACATGGCCTGGATGTTCATAGCAATCTGATGTGTTGCATAGGCTACCGTACCAAGAGATGCAACCACTTTTACATAGAGAATCATACCTGCACGAAGGAATGCCTGTTCAACCATAGCGGGGATTCCTATTTTGAAAATCGATTTTACAGCCTTCCAGTCAGGCCGAAAACCATCGCAAATGCGAAGAGTAAGATATTGATTTCCGCGCAAAACAGTAAGCATAGCCAGCATGAAGGCAACAAACTGACCTATGACCGTAGCCAGCGATGCACCTGCCACCCCCATTTTAGGAAATCCGAGATTACCATGGATCAGCAAATAGTTCAGGATGACATTCACCACATTGGCTGTCAGGTTATAAATCATGGCAATTCGCGAATTACCAACACCCCGGAGGGCAGCGGTTACTGTACTGGTTAGTGCCAGTATGACAAAGCCTGCCATCTGGATTCTAAGATAAATTGTTCCCTGTTCAAGGGTTATGGTTTCGGTTGCCCCCATGAAACGTACCATTTGCTCCGAAAACACAAACCCTATTATAGAACTAATCAAGGATAGAACAAATGTGAGAAGGAGAGCCTGCCACAGAATCATATTGGCCTTTTGAGGTGAACCTTCCCCTTTGTATCTGGCAACCAATGCAGTAGCGCCCACATTCATGGATATAAACATGATCATCAAAAGAAACTTGGGTTGATTTGTTAAGCCAACAGCAGCGATAGCCCAGGAACCCAGTCCCCCAACCATCATCATATCAACCATAGAGGTCAATTGGGTTAGAGTCAGCTCTATAAAAGAGGGCCAGGCGATTCGTATAATATCTCGGTATAACATACGAGAAGTGACACCTTCTGGAATATGGTGTGTCACCTTCTGTATTTTGCTGTAATTCTTTTCATTGTCTCCGGCATCCACCAGATCCAGTGCCATGCGCACCGGTTTGGGAGTTTTCTTTTTTCTTCGTCGACGAAAAATACTGCGTATATCAAATATCAAAGCTTAAGTCCCATCCTCCTATATGCTTCAACGATACTTTATACAAGTATCATAACATAGAGGAGAATAATCTGTCTAACTTCTATCCTTATGTATCAATCATTCTCATCTTTGGAATTGGATTGTTCCTGCAGATTCTCCAAGAGCGGCTCCATAATACTCAATCTCAGCCGCTTTACCCTGGTACGATAAACTTCTAAGATTACCCACCTCAAATCATTGTATACCACCACTTCTCCCTTTTTCGGGAAGCGCCCAATAATTCCTGTAATAAACCCGCCAATCGTTTCATAATGCTCGGACTCTAAATCCGTGCCCAATTCATCATTTATAACATTCAGTCTGGTCAACCCGTCTATGATATACTCACCGGGCGCAACTTGCTGAATTTCATCAATGATATCCTCATATTCATCACCGATATCTCCAAATATCTCCTCCACCATATCCTGCATGGTTACGATACCGGCTGTGCCACCGTATTCATCAGCTACAACAATCATCTGCAGACGCTTTTTTCGCATGTCTTCAAATAAGTCTGCAATTCTTTTATTCTCATAGGTGTAGTAGGGCTTTCTGATAATTTTATGAATATCAAAGTTTTCCTGTTTGCCATGAAAGAAAAAGACATCCTTTACATGGAGAATTCCAATAATATTGTCAATTGTGTTTTTATAAACCGGTATGCGGGAATACTGTTCCTTCTGAAATTGTTCCCAAATTTCATCAAAGGTGGAATCCACTTCTATCGCTACAATATCAGTGCGGGGAATCATAATGTCCTTAACCTGGGAGTCACCAAACTGGAAGACATTGTGGATCATTTTCTTCTCTTCCGGATCAATGATACCCTCCAAATGCCCTACATCTACCAGTGAGCGCAGTTCTTCTTCGGTAATACGGGGTTTTCTCTCCCTTTTTTTCCAGCCGAACAACCGCATCATCAGGTTGCTGAGAGAGATAAGAAAAATAATAATGGGATTCAAAACTCGTATAAACACGATAAAAAAGCCGGCAACACGAAAGGCAAACCCTTTGGGATAGGTTTCAGCCAACAGGGTGGGGAATGTTTCACCAAATATCAGCACAATTAAAATCATTCCAACAAGAGATACCCCTATAGCTGTTCCTTCGTTATTAAAATGTCGGAAAGCCAATTGGACAGCAATGACAGTTGCTCCGATATTCACAGAATTATCTGCAACCAGAATTGCCCTTCTCAGTTTGTCCGGTGTCTCCAGGAGCTTCCACACCTTCGCAGCACCTTCTGCCTTCTCATTTACCATGCTTCTCAGACGGATTCGATTCAAGGAAAAAAATGCGGTTTCAGCAGCTGAAAAAAAAGCAGACCATCCCAATAAAAAGATTAAGACCAATAATCGCCATATACTATCTGACTCCAACAGACAACACTCTCCTCTGGTTTGCGAATTAGAATGCCCGTATGGGTTTTTTCTATGTAAGCAGCCGAAGTGGTTTTCGCACAGGACAGTCATTCATCAAATGTCAAAAACCTGCAGTGATCTATGCTTTAGCCATATTGTACCATGCTGGTCGGTGACTGTCCAGATATTGTAAATACCGATCACAGCGGTTGAACCAAACAGTTGTCGACAATGTGTTCTCAGCCGGCTGTTTGAAGTGTCCATGATAGGTCTATGTATATTATATTACAAATCCTTCAATAAAGGAGTGACCAAGCCTATGACTCAAACAATAGTGGAAGCCAAACTGACCGGAAACACAGCCTTTCAAATGGATTTGGACGGCCACGATTTCATAACGGATGCAAGCATAGAAGCCGGCGGAAATGACCTGGGTCCCCGGCCTAAAAAGCTGCTTCTTGCAGGTTTAATCGGCTGTACCGGAATGGACGTGGTATCCATATTGAAGAAAATGAAGGTAGAGCCAGAAAGCATAAGACTGGAAGCAAAGGCTGAAAGTTCAAAGGAACATCCCAAGGTGTATACAGAAATCCATCTGACCTATCGCTTCAAGGGGAAGAATTTACCTATGGATAAGCTGGAACGAGCTGTTACTTTGTCCCAGGAAAGATACTGCGGTGTATCCGCCATGTTGAAAAAAGCTGCACCTGTCACCTATGACATTGTTATTGAAGAATAAGCTGAATATTTTATTTGAGCAGCGAAAAGACCTGCAGGAAATGAATCCTGCAGGTTTGTACCTGTTTTAGATGGTTCAAGGCTGCTAAGTTCATCTTTGCTCCTTTTGTTTAAGCCTTTAGCTGGTTCACTTCTTCCCTTACTTGCTTAACCAGCTCCCTGGTCTGTTCCTCTATCTTTTTAAAATCATCCTCCTGAGCATTGCCTCGGAAAACTACGGGTTCAAGCAAAGTCCAGTTCATTCGGTTTCTGCTAATAATTTCATTTAGTTCCTTCTCAGCTCCTCCGGACCATCCAAAGGAACCCATGAGAAATGCTTTGCGGTTTTGCACCTTTTTCTTTCCGATCTCCTCCAAAACGGCAGCAGCGGGAGGAAACATTTTATATTCATAGGTAGGCACAGCCAGGATCACACCAGTTGAGATCCATATGGAAGCCAGAACCGTCCCCCAGGAAGTTTCCGGTAGTCGATGAATGTGAAAGCGAATGCTTTCGTCTTCCAGTACTTGTACAACGTGGTTTACTGCCTTTTCCGTCATCCCATACATGGAACCCCATATAACAGTAATCTCCTCACGAGCTGGCCCTTTTTGATAGGAAGCATAATCGGAATAATCCTGTATGATGCGAGTAGGATTCTCTCTCCAGATAATGCCATGCCCTGGTGCAACAATCTTTATGGGCAGCAGTGCGCATTTTTCGATGGCCTTTTTCACCGGACCTGAAAACGCAGCCACAATATTTGCATAATACCTTACCGCTTCTTTCTCAAAAAAAGTCAGCTGCTCTTCTGTCAGCATATCGTCAAAGCTGGATTGTTCAGCTGTTCCAAAGGAACCAAATGCATCGCAGGTAAACAAGGTTCCCGTCAAGGTATCAAAGGTAACCATGGTGTCAGGCCAGTGAACGTTGGGAATTTCATAGAATTGTAAAATATGGCCATTTCCCAAGTCAAGAGTATCGTTGTCTCCAACACTGACTACATTCTCAGTATGCCCATAGAAATGCTCCAGCAGCTCTGCGGATTTCTTGCTGCAAATTACCTTAAAATCGGATTTGATGCGTTTGAAGTCTTCAATCCATCCTGAGTGATCCGGTTCCATATGGTTGATGATCAGATACTCAATGGATTGAGGATTAATATCAAGCTCGCCAAGAAGTTGATACAGCTGTTCCGGTACACCGTCCCAGCCACATACGCCATCGATTATGGCGGTTTTCTCACCTTTTATGATATAGGAATTCAGGGCTACCCCATTGGGCATTTCCCATAGACCTTCAAATAATATATTTTCAACATTTACAGAAAGCAGATAGGTATCGTCTGAAACTCTTAATGGATGCACGCTTTCATTCCCTCCTGTGGTTTTTTCTGATTTGGGAATGCTCCCAACCATAAGATATTGTTAAACACTTTTATTGGTCTGAAACAATCAGGAATGGCAGTGTTGCTTGGAGCAGACCTGTATAGCGCTTGGTAAGGCTGAAACTTCAAAGCCCTGATCCGGGATCAGGGCTCGAACATAGGGGAACTTATTAAAAGGAGGTACGAAAAAATGACAAAGCGTCTTTAACTCTTGATATGATACTACACATTGAATGTGAATTTCATGTTAGCAATATGTAAACAATGTGTAAACAACCAAATTGTTTTCTAGGCATTCGATTCATCATCATAGTATTTGATCAGGGCTTGTGTGCCAAGATCCCCCAGACCTTTCTTATCTGCCAAATCTTTGTACATATTCAAAACATCCCTTAAAATGACCAGACTCAAATCGGCATCTTCTGCCTCTTCCATGGCGATTGTCATATCTTTGATAAAGTGTTTCATATAAAAGCCGGCCGCATAATCATCCTGCAATATCCTGGGAGCCATATTACTCATTTGCCAGCTTCCTGCTGATCCGGTTGAAATACTATCCAGCATGGATTGTAGGTTCAACCCGAATCTTCTTCCATAAGTGAGGGCTTCCGATACTCCTGAAATTGCACCTGCAATGGCTATCTGGTTTGCCATCTTGGTGTGTTGCCCAAAGCCTGCCGGTCCTGCGTAAACAATGGTGCTGCCCAAGGCTTTAAAAATCGGATAACAGATATCATATGCCTCCTGGTCACCGCCTACCATGATTGACAGTTTGGCATCGCGGGCACCTATATCACCACCTGTTACTGGTGCATCCAATGCATGCATTCCCATATCTGCTGCTGAGTCATAGATGCGCTTGCTTAACTTTGGACTGGTGGTGGTCATATCGATGAGGTAGGTTCCGGAAGCTGCATTTTCCAGAATGCCATCTTTACCGAAGTATACCTCTTCAACATCCTTCGGATATCCGACGATTGTAATCACCACCTCTGCATCCCGAACACATTGGGCGATACTATCACACCAGACTGCACCCTCTTCGATAACATCCAACGCCTTGCTTTTGGTTCTTGTGTAAATTGAGACAGAAAAACCTTTCTTCATCAGGTTGCGCACCATGGACTTTCCCATTACGCCAATCCCAATAAAACCAATTCTTTTCATTTGATCACCTCTTAAATTATAAATTTACTATAACCGAATCGGAACAGGTGTAAGACAATTCCTGCAGATTGCCTCGTCCATCAATACTTTCACCGCAAACCCTGCCCTATGTATCAATCGCTCATTGCAAACCTTGCAATAGGTTGAGTTGTCAAGACCAGGTATGTTTCCCAAGTATACATAATTCAAATATTCTTTTGCAATCTCAGCAGTCCGTTTCATTACGTTTACATCGGTAGCAGGCCTTGTCATTTTATACGATGGATAATACCTTGAAAGATGGAGGGGGATATCCTTGTCCAAGCTCGAAAGGTAAGCGGCTATTTCATTGATTTCCTTTTCGGAGTCATTCATCCCGTTAACCAACAGGGTTGTAATCTCTACATGACACTTGGACTGGGCTGTTTCGATGGTACGTAAAACCGGCTGCAAGCTTCCTCCGCATATTTCTTTGTAATACTGCGGAGCCATGGATTTCAAGTCGATATTCATAGCATCCACATAGGGAAGGAGTGTTTCTAATGGTTCAACTTCTATATACCCATTGCTTACAAGTACAATACAAAGCTCAGGAAAAGCTTCCTTCAAGCCTTTTGCTGTATCAAAAACATACTCGAACCATACAGCCGGTTCGTTATAGGTAAATGCAATGCCAATGTTCCCGCTTTGGTCAAGTGCAGTGATACTTGCTGCCAACTGTTCGGCAGGTAAATACTCACTTCTGCTGCGAAAATGAGCAATCGAATAATTTTGACAAAAGCTGCATGATAAATTGCATCCAAAGGTCCCCACAGATAAAATGTTTTTTCCTGGTTTGAAATGATACAGGGGCTTTTTTTCAATGGGATCCACCGCCATGGAGGTGATTTCACCATAATTCTCGGTTTGCAGCATGCCTCCATTGTTGACACGAACAGAGCAGATCCCGCTTTTTCCTTCGGAAACCAAGCATTGATGGGGACACAAGCGGCAGCGGATTCGATCGTTTTCTTTGTGCCAGAACAAGGCATCCCGTATCATGCCTTCTCATCCTTGTGTCTGCTTACTTGAAACCGCTCTATCATGTAGGGGGAATCAGGGGTTATTCCGGCTTTTTGCAGTGCAATGTTCAACTGCTTCTCCACTGTGTCCACTCCCTCCAGGTTTGGGAGCAGCAGTCCGGAGCGCATACCGCTTCGCACAATCACTCCGTACTTTTCCGGGTCGAGTTGATGAATCTGTACAGGTTCCGGTCGATCCAGCACATCCACTGAAAATTCCAGCTCACCCCATTCTTCTCGTGTAACAGGCGAAAACCTGGGATCAAATATACCTGCCTCCACTGCATTCCTGATAATCTCCTGGGCCAGGCTGCTTGTCACCGGCCGGATGGTGCCGATACAGCCCCGAAGGTCACCATTTTTCTTAAGCGTTACAAAAACACCTTTTTTTTGATCCATCATCTCCTGTGTAACATAGGAAGGAACCTCCATAAAATCCCCGTTAATCAGATAGTACAGTAAGCTGTCTCCAGCCAGCCTGACATAGGGATTTTGGGACACACGTTTATCCTGGAATTGCTTCTCTTCCTGCTGGACAATTTTATCCAGGGTACTAGCTGCTTGTTGATCCAGGTTGTCTTGGCCCGAATCTTTTTTGCTTTTCACATCAAGAACCATAATTAGATATCCCACTCCGAAGTTACCTTGATACGACAGGGTTTGTCCTTTGAATTCACATCCATCCAATGCGCCTAACAGTATGTAATAGCTGCGAAGAGCACATTCTCCTGCTTCCCTTACCATTTTGGAATCCATACCGAATACACCCGGTACATCCCCTGTTTCCAGTAATTTGCGGACTTCCTGGTCAAACATCTCCCCGTAGGGACTATACTCATACGGTCCATCCCTGGTCAGCCTGTGAGACAGATCACCGCTGGCAATGAATACTGCTTTCTTCTCACTTTGCTCTACCGCTTTTTTTATACACATGCCAAATTGGTACAGCTGTGTTTTGGATAAGAGGCCATAGGTAATATGAACCAGTTTGTAGTCAGTAAACTTTTGATTGATAAAATACATTGGTACCATCGCGCCATGATCCAGCATATAAGCAGCTCCGTACGATTTGGCGGATGATTTGGTGATCTTTACTGCTTGAATATCCAACCCTTCAGCCAAATGCAGTATTTGATCAACAAGATCCATATCGATTTTGGTACGAAATAGGACACGGGGAGCTCGAAAATCAGCCAGGCTGCCTTGAATATCCTTATCACCCATAAGAGCAACCGCATCTTGAAACACAGGGCCATGCGGGGTAACCAAGATGATGGTATCTGGCTTCAAACCTTCAATTTCCTTTGAAACCTGCTGAAAGGCTTCAATGGTCTTCTGAATCGCCGCCTCTCTTCCTCTGCCGACTTCCGGTATGACAATGGGTGGATGAGGTAAGGCATAGTATGCCGATATTTCTCCCATAATATCACCTGCCTAAAAGAGTGTTTAGATCAGTGGTTGAGCACATTTTGGACAGTACTGAAAATCTTCATCTGTAGTATATCCACATTGTCTGCATCTCTTGATGCCAAAATACCTGCCCCTCTGGACCACATGCAGGTCCTCTTCTCCAAGTGTTAAGTTTTCTCCCTTTGCGATTCGTCTGCCCAGCTCACTATCGATGGTGTACAAGGTTTCACAACAGCTTGTTTTTACAAAATAGGTTTTGTTCCATTTGAAAACAGGAATGAAAAACAGGCTGAAAAACATGTATTCCATGAAAACCTGATAACTCCCATACCTGCCGCATACATTGCATACCGTTGACTGATGATAATCCAGCTGTTTCCTGCCGTTTGATATGCCGAATATAAAAAACAAGGAATCATCTCCCGAATCTCCTTATTTGTCTTTCCTTCCTTTAAGTATACCATAAAATAGGGGCTTTTTATCATAAACTTCTAAAACTCACAGCTTTTCCCTTATGGCTTTCCATGAATCCAGATAAACTCGAAATACAGAAGGAACAGAATAATGATTCAGAAGATCTTGATCTTCAACCCAAAAAAAGCCGGTTTCTTGCTCAATGCTTTTTGCATGAATTACATAACCTTTCATATGCCATTCCAAATGAGTAAAAACATGCTTGGAAGCAGCCAAAGCTTGGATTTTCTCAGCATGTATACCCCATTGCTCCAACCTGGCCTCGCATTCCGCTTTGGACAGCCAGCCCTCCATATTGGGAAATTCCCATAAACCTGCCAGCAAACCTTTCTTTGGTCTTTGACAAATGGCAGTTCGATTCTGAAAAAGAATAACGAAGACCGTCCGCTGCTCCAACCTCCGTTGCGCTTTGGGTGTTATAAAGGGTATTTTGTTTGTTAACTCCTGCTTATAAGCTATACAATGTTTAAGTACGGGGCAATTAGCACATTTTGGTGTACCATTGGGTACACAGATCATCGCACCCAGCTCCATCAAAGCTTGATTAAAGTCACCAGGGCGATTCGCCGGCAACAACCTGACAGCCAGGTCTTCCAAGTCTTGCTTCACACTCTTGCTGCGAATGTCTCCTAAATGTCCGCTTATTCTAGCCAGTACTCGCAGCACATT
>DURK01000185.1 GCA_012837325.1 Clostridiales bacterium | reverse complement strand
AAATAGAGATAAGAAAAGCCACCGCAGGATTGGCACCGTCAGTCATTTCAACATAGGCGGCAACCGTCATGGCACATACGGCAAATTGCGCGCCGACTGACAGATCGATGTTTCCGGTAACAATAATGATCATCATGCCGACGGCCATTATGCCTGTTATGGAATTGTTATTTAATATATTTGTCAAGTTCCGGATGCTCGAAAAGCCATCTGAAATAAAGGATACAACGATGCCAATCGTTATAATAACCGCCATAAGAATGATTTCCCTGGTCTTGGATCGTGCAAAATCCTTCATTTTAACCATTCGTTCCACCTCCTGCTCCCATCAGCCCTTTTTCCAGGACGCTTTCCTGTGTCGCAGCGCCTGCCACAACCTCATCAACGATGAGACCTTTTCTCATGACAAGGATGCGATCCGATATCGCCAATATTTCAGGGAGATCAGAAGAAATGAGGATGATTCCTACGCCGGACCTTGCAAGCTGCCGCAGCAATTTATGGATCTCCAGCTTGGCACCTACATCGATTCCGCTGGTTGGTTCATCTACAATCAGCACCTTGGGACTGGAATTGATCCATCGGCTGAATAATGCCTTTTGCTGATTTCCTCCGCTCATATTCTCAATGTTGATGGAAGGAAGGTTTGGGCGGATATTCAGCTTGTCAATGTATTCTTCTGCCGTTTTTATTTCTTTTGTTCTGGATAAGAGCTTCAGCCGGTTAACATGCTTGTGCAGTGTTACAGCTGATATATTGCATGTCATGCTGTGACCTGTGAACAGCCCCTGCTTGCGCCTGTCCTCGGGCAGGTAACAAATACCTTTTCTGATGGCATCTTCAGATGATTTGATTTCTGTTTTTTTCCCGTCAATGAAAATTTCACCCTTTTGAAGCTTCATCATTCCAAATATGGCTTGAGCAAGTTCGCTGCGCCCTGCCCCTACCAAACCGGTCAGACCCAGTATTTCATGCTTGTTGATCCGGAAGGAAACGTCTCGGAAGAAGGGTTCACATGTAATATGCTTCACTTCAAACAGGCATTCTTCCGGACCTGTTTCTTCATTTCTCATGGGTAAGAACCTTAGCTCCCGCCCCACCATAAGGTTTATCAGCTTTTTGTCATCAAAGCTGGATGCCTTGTCACATTCAACCATCCATCCGTCTCGAAGGACGGATATTCGATCAGCTAAAGTAAATACCTCATTTAATTTGTGTGAAATATAGATGATCCCGATGCCCTGCTTCTTAACGGTTCGTATGATGTCATACAGCATCTTGACCTCGCCTGAAGAAAGGGCTGCAGTAGGTTCATCCATTACAATGACCTTTGACTTAAATGTAATCGCCCGTGCGATTGCAACCAGCTGCTGCTGCCCAATGCTGATATCCTTCAGCTTTGCGTCCAGATCCAGCTTAACCCCCATGGTGTCCAGCACATCCTGGGCAGTCTTTCGCATCTCCTTCCAGTTGATCAGATGAGATTTGCTCTTCTCGATACATATATTTTCAGCAACCGTTAAATTGGGAAACAGACTAATATCCTGGTATATTACCGTAATCCCCATTTGGATGGATTTTGCAGCGGTCAGTCTGACAGCCCTGGTGCCGTTTATGTATATTTCGCTTCCTTCGTCAGGCTTCTCAACCCCTGCTATAATCTTTATCATGGTGGTCTTGCCGGCACCGTTCTCCCCTACCAATGCATGAACTTCACCGGCTTTCAGGTCGAAAGATACTTTGTTGAGTACCGTAATACCGGAATATGTCTTGCTCAAGTTTTTGACTTCTAGTATTACTTCATCCATCCCTATTCCCCCTTAGTATGCCATATGCCTGTCGTGATGACTGTTTATTGTTTCCTTGTTCAAGGTTGTGTGCTGATTACCTTATGGGTTCTATGCTGTGTATGCCTGTATGAGATTCATTCTCTGTATGAAGAAAGCCTGTGTTTGTTGGGATCAGTTTCTTTCCGACCTGAATGTTGAAATGATTACCATATCGTATAACCGCCATCTATAACCAAAACAGAACCATGCATATAACTGGATGCCTCAGATGCCAGGAATACAACAGCCCCGCTTAATTCCTCCGGGTCACCGATTCGTTGGGCAGGAATCATTGATAAGGCCAGATTATAAAATTCCGGATCCTGCTTGAAGAAATTTTTGTTGGGATCAGTAAGAAAATACCCAGGTGCAATTGCATTCACATTGATATGATACGGAGCCCATTCTGCAGCCAGTGCCCGGGTAAGCCCTACAACCGCCTGCTTGGATACATCATAGGAACCGCCATGGACTCCCTTGTTGATGATAAAACCGGAAATGGAGGCAAGGTTGATAATTTTGCCCTTTCTCCTTTTCATCATTTCCTTTCCGGCAGCCTGGGCACAAATAAAGCTTCCCGTGATGTTTGTATTCAGCACCTGATTCCATTGATCCAGATCCGTTTCCTCGGGAGGGATATTGATTCTGGGTGCTGCAGCATTGTTAACCAGGATATCTACCTTGCCAAAGCGGTTTATACAGTCCTTGATGCAAGCCTCCACCTGGCTTTGATCGGTAATTTCTGCATACCTCCATGCGCATTGCACCCCCAGGCTGGTTATTTCCCTTGCGGTCTCCTCCATCCCTTCTTCGCCATGACCCATCAGGTAAATATCGGCACCAGCCTGAGCCAAAGCCCTGGCAAATACTCTTCCAAGCCCTTTGGCGGCTCCGGTGACGATGGCAGTCTCTCCGGTTAAATCAAAACATTTTAACATTTCCAACCCCCGCTTTTCCATGTTACAGAGTCTCTACTTTAACGGGCAGACCGGTTTCAGCGGATTCGAAAATGGATAAAATAGCAAGAGATGTGTTTGCCGCATCCTCCAGGGACACATGAAACTCCTCACCGCTGGATAACTGATCTATAAAGCTTCTGATGCTTTCATAAGCAAAGCCCCTGCATTTTGAGAATACATTGTTTCTGACCAGAATATCGGGAGTGGTTACCTTTTCGTCAGTTGTCATTTGTATCATATTGTGGCTGGAGGCATCAATGTCAATTTTTCCTTTTTCACAGAGAATGCTGAATTTGATATCATTGATGCAGGAATTGGCGTTCGGTGTGATCCAGCCATTTTCCATCTGAGCGATTCCGCCCTTTCGGAATCGGATGGTTGTCATATACATGTCTGTCGTATCTACGCCCTCAGCCTTGAGAATCCCCTCATGGCTTACAGAGTACACCTCCTGGGGTTCGTCATCCATAAGCCATCTGAGTGTATCCAGCGAATGACTTCCCAGAAACCACAGGATAGAAGATTTTGATGCCCAGGGCAGCATGTCAGTGGCTACCCATCTAATATCATTTAATCGGTAATAAGCGCTAACCGGCCTCCCAAGCTTTCCGCTGGAAATTTCCTGTTTTGCTGTGTTAAACGGCGGACTCCATCTGTTATGAAGATCCACCATTGCCCTTACATGATTCCTGCGGATTGCTTCAACCATTCTGTAGACATCTTCTTTTGAAGTTGCCAGAGGTTTTTCAATCAGCATATGTCTCTTCGAATTGGCACATGCAATGGCAATATCTGCATGAAGATGGTCAGGTGTTACAATTGCTGCAGCATCAAAGTCTGCCTTTTGAAAAAGCTCATGGTAGTCGGTATATACCTCTTTAATGCCATACTTATCAGCAACCCTTTGAGCCTTTTCCTTGTCCGTATCGCATATTGCAGCCACCTCTGCCAACACATGCTCATTGTAGATTGAAGCATGGGTTTCTCCCCAAATTCCGGCACCCACAATAGCCATCCTGATTTTTTTCATGATCTCGTCTGTCAGGATCTGACAGACTTCCTCCCTTCCATTATGTGAATATTTAAAAGATGACCAATGCCATTTCCTTTACAAAAATCCAGCTGCTCTTGTGCGGGATGTGTCAGATGCCCTTCAGTGTTTGTCGCAGCCAAATAACGGTATCAGAAAGGAATTGCTTTGAAGCTGAGGGTACGTAGGGTGAAATGGAAAAAAATCCGCTGAAGGAGCGAGCCTTCATAATGGAAATCAGTTCCTTTACCTCTCCATTGCCATGAGCGGGCGGGACAGCACTGCCGTTTATATAAAGCCCATCATTGATGCGCAGGATCATGATATGATTTTTCAGCCGCCCTGCATAATAGACGTGAAAAAAGGGATGGCGATGGGTTTTTACATACTCCAGCGGGTTGAATATCACCTTGCAGCTGCGGTTCTCAAAACGCTTGAGAAAGCTCTGCAATTGAGTGGAATCTCGAAAAGCGGAGTCCGCATTGTTTTCTATAAGAGGAGTGATGCCATAGCTTTCAAAAGCATCCAGACAGTATGCAGCGTCATCGTCTGCACAGTCGGAAAGGTCCAGCTTGATGAAAGGAATTCCCAGGAGGTGAGCATTGCGCAGCAAAGCATTCAAAGAGGTTTTATCTGCCGGGTTGACTGAGGTTTCGTACAGGCTGACGGAACAGCCCTCGTCAATGAGTAAATCGCGAATATCATAAACTTCAGAGGCGGGCAGGCTTCCGAGAGCAGCTTCGCGATGGGAGAGCTCCAGATGGCTGAGCTTCAAGGTATGTAAGAGTGCCAGCTTCTCTTGGAGAGAGGCCGCCAGGTAGTCAGGAATATAGGCAGAAATTGCATTGAGAGCCATATGACGTCCTCCTTTTTATTGGGGTACCGCACAGATCTCGCAAACCGGATCCAGACAGTGATTTTCATGATGAATCAGGTTGGAGCTGCCGTATTGATTTCTGGCAAAACGGCAAAAATTGCAGTGTTCATTTTCACAGATGAAATGTAGTGGATTTTCTCTTAAGATGGGCAGGGCGACCCGGAGCAGCCCTTGTGCATCGATCACCTTGGTTACGGCATCGCCGATCTTGCCTTCAATCATGACGCCTTCCCGGCGCAGAAGCGGGGTAATGCTGAGGTAATCCCGATGACCGGGTGGAAATTTTTTTAATGTGAAGCTGCCTTTTCCATGATAATGCGGATACAGAGGCGCAGGAATGTCCAGGGTCAGCAGATAGCGGACATCTGCAAGCTCTTCCAGGGTGTGCATCATGGTATTTCGATCCATGTCCACTCCCAGAAGCATCACCTTGCCGCCCAGTTCTGCCACCTTCATATAAGGTGTTCCCTCGCCGCAGCCGGTGGGACAGTGCTCATGACCTTCTGTAATATATCGGGCCTGGAGTCCAATCGCCGCAACCGAATGCACAGGATGTAAGCTGCGCAGTGCATCCGGCCGCTGCCGGAACCTTTCGGAAATGATCCCTACGGCAGAAGGGGTGTTCCTGGGATCAAAGGGGGCATCCCAGCCGGTTAGAGTTGACATCACCACAGTGCCCTTCTCCCCAACTGCTGCCAGAAGTGCGTTGATTACCGTATCCGGCCCGCCTTCTACATGACCGATGCTGGTTAAGGCACTATGAACCAGGAGAATATCATTTTCCTTGATGCCCATGAGCTTGAGTGAAAAGAGGATTTTTTCAAAATTCATTCTTTTCATACCGTCACTCCGATATAATTTATTCAATGATTTTATTAATCATAAGTTAACACTTCCCATCTGAAATGTCAAGTATATTTCTGTGAATTTATATTGGATTATAGCTGTTTCATTGTTTTAATGTATGCAATCTGCGAGAAATAAATGATTCATATTATGTGAAAGGTGCTTGATAATGGTTTTATAATAAAAAAAACCTTTCAGTCAGACAGACCCGAAAGGTTTCTAATCATTGAAAGGCAAATGATAAACAAAATGATTGCGTTTGTCTATAGACGGATAACCGGTACATGACTCCTGCTTATTGAGCCTGTAACTCCTTATAGTAGCAGCGGCGTTTCTTATTTTGCTGCCCGCTGAAATGCTTCCATTGGGAACGAACCTTCAGATTGTTCTCCAGCTGGGGATTCAAGTGGGCCACTTTGATGCCGTTCTTCCGGCAGGCTTCCGCCATAGCCTCCATCAGCAGGGAGTTGACGCCTTTGCCCTGCAGATCCGGTCGGACTGCAACCAGGAGCATGTCAACACTGTTGTTCACCTTCAGAGCCTTTAGCAGGCGGATGAACCCAAGGGGAAGCAGCTTTCCCTTGGTCTTCTGCATGGTTTTAGCCAGGGATGGGAACCCAATGCTGAAGGCAGCCATCTGATCATTCCTGTCCAGAACAATATTGACAAAGTCCGGATTCACCACACTGAAGTACTGCTTTACATAAAAGTCCACCTGTTCGTCTGTCAGCGGAACAACATTGTATAGGTCACTGTATGCCTCATTGATCATTTTGAAAATCGATGTGGCATAGGGGAGAATCTGTTTGGCTTTGGTAAAGGTAATGGTCCTGAGCTGGTTGCGTTCTTTTACCGTCTCAGCTATTTTCAGGATATTGTCGCTTAACTGATCCGGCACCTCCAGGACATACTCATACCAATCCACATCCTTGACATAGCCCATCATTTCCATATACCGCGGGTAATAGGAATAATTGTACAGGGTGGTAAAGGTTCCAAGCTCATCGAATCCTTCGATCAGCATCCCCTCTTTGTCTAAATCGCAAAACCCCATGGGGCCCTGGATACCGGACATCCCTTCCTGCCTGGCCCAATCCTCAACGAGCTTGAGAAGGCATTTTGCCACATCCGGATCATCGATAAAGTCAAACCATCCAAACCGGGCGTATTTCTTACCCCACTTTTCGATTGCACGTTGGTTGATAATGCCTGCGATCCGCCCTGCAAGCTTGTTGTCCTTGTATACAAGCCAATACCTGGCTTTACAATAGGAAAAGGCCGGATTCTTATCCCACCTGAGGGTGTTCATCTCATCCACAAGCAGCGGCGGGATCCAATAGGGATTGTCGCTATACAGCTTAAATGGAAATGTAACAAATTTTTTAAGCTGCTTCTTTGTTCTTACTTCAACAACCTTGAGCAATGTACATACCCCCTGTGCTCTTTTTAATTTTGAAACTTGTCCCTTATTTTAATAACACCATCCCTGAAAATTCCTACTACCGGAGCGGCGTTTAAAGTCAGACAATAGCGAATATCCTCTTCCAGCCCGGCTTCCATCATTCTTTTATAGTGCAGGCTGTCCTTCAGAAGGGTATGGAGGTCATGAGCGTTCGCTCGATACATGGCTTCAGCTACCACAGCAAGATCACCTAAGCTGGGATTTTCAACCTTGTTCTTCAGTCTGTTGATGACAGCTCCTGCCGTGACAACATCATCCATGGAAAACTGTCCATCGGTTCCGGCACAGATGAAGACGGTATCCTCCTGCTGTGCGGCAATATGTTCGGCTGCAGCATCTACATTGGTCATGCTGCACAGGATGACCTCTTTGGCATCAACTGCCCGTTTGATTGCCCGGGTACCATTTGTGGTGGTCAGCAGCAGGGTTTTGTCTGCAACCTGTTCAGCTGTATACTCTAATGGGGAGTTGGAGAGATGAAAACCGTCAATCCCCTGAATATTCCTCTCACCGCAAAGAAGAAAGGAATCCTTTTCGTAATTTTTGGACATATTGATTACTTCTTCGATTTCAACAGCTGGTATGATCTCCTTACAGCCGTTGATCAAGGCAGCAAGTATGGTGCTGGTTGCCCGCAGAACATCAATTACCACGACAATTTTGTCCTTTAAATCTTTGTCTGCTGCACAGTCTGGTGTCGCATATACATTCAGCTTCATATACCGGCCTCCGTCTTTTTATTTCTTTAATTATAGCATAGAACAAGTATTCCGTCGAGATTACAGTTTGCTTTGCTGTATACCTGTTTTCCGGACATCAGCGGCCGAAAACCATGGCACATATGACAATCGAGGCGGTGAATCCGATAAAATCGGCTAATAGACCTGCTGCCAGGATATAGCGGGTATCCTTGTGACCGACGGATCCCAAGTAAATACTGGCTGTATAGAAGGTGGTTTCTGTTGAGCCCATCATGGTTGAGGCTGCTCTGCCTGTAAAAGTATCCGGGCCGTGTATTTGAAGCAGCTCCGCAAGAATACCGATGGATGCGGAACCGGACATGGGGCGCATCAAAGCAAGAGGCAGGATTTCCGGTGGAACACCAAGCCGGCTGGTTACCGGAGAAAGCACGTATGTCAACAATTCCATTGCACCGGATGCTCGGAACACGCCAATGGCAATGAGCATAGCTGCCAAATAAGGCAGAATGCGGATTGCAGTGGTAAGCCCTTCCCTGGCCCCATCCACAAATGCTTCATATACAGGCACCTTTTTATAAAATCCATAACCCAGAATAAAAACAATGAACGAGGGTACCGCTATCCGGGACAGCCATTGGAATGCTTGAATCATACTCCGCCTCCCTTTCGTTTTCAATAGAATCGCTTCAACACAACTGCGGCAGTGATCCCTGCTGCAGCTGCACAAAAGCTGGCGATCAGTGTGGTGCTGACAATTTCTGCAGGGTTGGCAGAGCCGGCTGCACTTCTCAGCGCAATGACTGTCGTAGGTATGAATTGTATGGAGGCAGTATTGATAACCAAAAACAGGCACATTGCATGGGAGGGGGCCTTTTTGTTTCGGTTCAGCTTTTCCAGCTCCCTCATGGCGTTGATGCCCAGGGGAGTGGCGGCATTGCCCAGACCCAGCATATTCGCAATGATATTCATTGACATTGCACCCATGGCAGGGCTGTCCGCCGGCACATCCCGAAAGAGCAGCCTTAAAACCGGTGCAATTTTACGCGAGAAAGCCTTCACCAATCCTGATTTTTCTGCAATTCGCATCAATCCCAGCCAAAGGCAATAGATTCCGATGAGACCGATTCCAAGCTCCACTGCATACCTTGCACTGTCAAAGGCGGCTTGGGTGGTCTGCTCCAGCCGGCCGGTAAAAATCGCCACCAGAAAGCCTCCTGTTATCAGAATCAGCCAGATGATATTCACCACTCTTCGTCACCTGCCCCCTCCTGTCCTGTCTTAGATAAATATGTCCAAAACGTTGTCCAATAGAACCGGTATCAGGTGCATGTTTGGAGAGCAGGATGAAGATAAAATTCTTGACTTTTATTTCAATTATTGGTAAAATACTTAATGTTATAAGTTGTCGAATTTTGCAAGAAAAGGAGGTGAAAAAGTGAAATCAACAGGCATTGTAAGAAAAGTTGACGAATTGGGCAGAGTTGTTATTCCCATCGAGCTTCGAAGAACGCTTGACATCGAAGAAAAGGATGCACTGGAAATTTACGTGGACGGCGAGCACATCATTCTGAAAAAGTATGCTCCAGCCTGCATTTTCTGCGATGATGCCCGGGATATTACGCAGTATAAAGGCAAAAATATTTGCAAAAACTGTTTTGCAGATATGTGCGATAAATAAGCATGAAACTTCAGCTATATATTACACATATACAATTTAGCAAAACTCAGTAATACAAGTCAAACCATTGAAGCAGCCTCAGGCTGCTTCTTTTTTGCGCTCTATGTTACTCCAAACCAATGCTGAAAGGATACACCTGAGATTTGGGAATGTTTCTGTCTTTGGCAACCTGCTTCACCGCTTGCTTTTTACTCAAGCCCGCCTCCAGATACTCCTTCAGATGATCTTCAATGCTGATCTGACTGAAATCCTTCAAGCCGGGGTCTTTCTCCATGCCTTCCAGGATGACTGCAAACTCGCCCTTCGGAGTTCGCTCCTGATAATAATTCACCGCTTCCTGCAGGGACATGACCAGCACCTCTTCATGGATCTTGGTCAACTCCCGAACGATGGATACCCTGCGGTCCCCCAGCGTGTGAAGCATATCCTGCAACAGGGAGAGGAGACGATGGGGCGCTTCATACAGGATCACGGTGCGCTCCTCCGTTTTAAGCATCTGGATGCGCTGCTGCCGCTGCTTTTTGGTCCGCGGCAAGAAGCCCTCAAAAACAAAGCGCTGGGTAGACAGAGAGGAAAGCACCAGGGCAGAAAGCGCAGCCGAGGGCCCCGGGACGACTGTGACGGAAACTCCGGCCTGGTAAGCCAGCTGCACCAGATCGGCACCTGGATCAGAAATTCCCGGCATGCCGGCATCGGAAACAAGAGCTACCTGGTAACCCTGCTGTACCAGATCGATTATGTAAGGACCCTTTTCCCTGCGGTTGTGCTCATGATAGCTGATTAAAGGCTTTGAAACAGCATAGTGGTTCAGCAGCTTCATGGTATGACGTGTATCCTCTGCAGCGATGAAATCCGCTTCCTTCAGGATTCTCAGCGCTCGCAAGGTGATATCCTCCAGATTTCCTATGGGTGTGCCGCAAAGGTATAAGCATCCCCTGCCTGTCGTTGTCATGTTGATGTCTCCCCCGCTTTCCTGCCCGGTCTGTCAGCCGTTTCTCGACTCAAGGTGCCTGCTGTGCCAGATGATAGATCTCCTTGATTTCATCCGTATACTGCATATTCTGATCATATACAATGAGAGGCGGCATCCAATTTAAATAAGGCCTGCCAGAAAGAACTGCCTCAATCAAAACCAAGTTAGGTGTCTTGTGTACCCGGGGATGAACCAGGCGGATCCGCTTTGGCTCCAGACGGTGCTGCCTCATGCCGGTAAGAATATCCATCATCCGCTCCGGTCGATGAACCAACGCAAAGCGGCCCCCCGGACAGAGCAGCCCTGCAGCAGAAGCAAGAACATCATCCAGTGTACAAAGAATTTCATGTCTGGCAATGGCTTTGATATCATCAGGGTTGGGTATTCCGCTGCCTGCTTTTTTATAAGGAGGGTTGGAAACCACCAGGGTATACCTGCCTTTCCCCAGAATTTCCGGTGCCTCCTTCAGATCTGCATGCAGAATTTCCACCCGGGATTCCAGACCGTTTAACACAATGCTTCTTTTTGCCATTTCCACCATGTCAGCTTGAATTTCCAGACCCCAGACCTGTGCAGTCTGCTCCCGGCCGGCCAAGAGAACCGGAACAATGCCGGTTCCTGTTCCCAAATCCACTGCCTTGTCGCCTTTTCGGATCCCGGCAAAATGGGACAGCAATACGGCATCTGTCCCAAAGCAGAACTTTCTTGTATTTTGTATGATCCGAAGGCCTTTGAACTGAAGGTCGTCAATTCTTTCAAACTCCCGCAGGTTTACTGCCATGACAAGATTCTCCCTGTTTGCATCCTGGTTATGTAAACCATTTGTACTGCTATTATACCACAGATGCTGTGATTATGGGTTGAGTTCCAAGGCTGCGGCAAAAGCCTC
Organism: Clostridiales bacterium; assembly: GCA_012837325.1. GTDB lineage: Bacteria > Bacillota > Clostridia > Caldicoprobacterales > DTU083 > DURK01. The sequence goes on along the minus strand of DURK01000185.1, from coordinate 1,826 downwards.
CATTTCCTTCAGGGTTAAAAATGCCCCGGGCTTCAGGTACCTTATGGTTCCTTCCCTGTCTATCATGTAGTTGGCCGGGATACCCCTTTGCCGGTACATGTCCCAGACGGAATCGTCCCGATCCAGCAGGACGGGAAAGGTAAAGCCCTCTTCCTCCACATATTCCCTTGCCCTTTCCTCCGCTTTTTCACTGTCGTCAAACCCCTGGTTTTCCAGCTTGTTCGGGTTGACTGCCAATACCACCATATCATCCTGATATTTTTCATAAAATGCCTGCATATGAGGCATTTCATTCCGACAGGGCGGGCACCAGGTAGCCCAGAAATTCAAGAATACAATCTTGCCCTTTAAATCAGACAGGCGCACAGTGTTTCCCTGTAAATCCTCCAGCTCAAAATCCTTAATGGGCAGATTCACCTTACTGTAGGAGTAACCCTTCAAAATATCTTCCGGTGTGGGTTCTTCGCCGGGTTGGTCCGGATTCATGTCTGTGTCCGGTGATTCATCACCCTTGTTTTCTACCTGCTGCGTGTCAGGTTGATCAGCAGGTTCCCCCACTTCTCCGCCTTGTGGTGTTCCGGAACAGGCTGACAATATCAGGAGCATCACAGCAGCCAGAACCACGATTCCCATTCTTTTATTGAAAAGCTTTGACAGCATTTTATCCACCCTTCCTCCTTATTAATAAAACGCCAAAATGGCAAAGATATTAAAGTAGATCATGATACCGATCAGGATGAGTATGATTCCACTCACCTTTTTTATCATACCCATGTGACGGCTCAGTATATCCAGGTATCTCCACAAATAACGGATTCCTGCAGCCAGTGCCAGAAATGGAAGCCCCAGGCCCAGGGCGTACACTGCCAGTAGCAGCATTCCGCTGACCAGTGTCTGGGTATTGGCCGCAAGGATCAAAACCGATGTCAGGATCGGCCCGATACAGGGAGTCCAGCCCACGCTGAAGGCCATACCGATCAGGAGGGAGGACAGCAAGCCCTGTCTTTCCCGTTGTACATGCAAGCGCTTCTCATAGTTTAGAAAACGAATGGGAATAAAACCTGCATGGAACAAGCCGAAAATGATGATGAGAATCCCACTGATCCGCCTGATAACATGCTGATGTCTCAGCAGATAGGAACCAAGCTTGGTGGCTGCTGCACCCAAAAGCACAAAGATAATGGTAAACCCCAGAATAAAGGACAGGGAGTTGAAAATTAAATTTCTATGCGCCCTCTTATCCTGCGACATGACTTCAGCAGACTGGCCTGTCAGATAGGTCATGTATGCCGGGATGAGCGGCAGGACACAGGGGGACAAAAAGGATGCCAGCCCTTCCAGAAAGACGGGAATAAAATAAATATTGCCCTGCAAAAAAAGACACCTCCATATGATCCTTGCTCTAATAAATAACCTGTTCCTGCAGAAAACAAACAAACCTGTATAAGAGAATAGCATCTCTTCTTATATGATTCTGTGATAATGTCACATATTATCATTCTACATTATGGAAGTACCGGAAAAGGACATAAAAAAAGACCTGGTCATCCAAGTGATCAAGTCTCTTTTCGTTTTGGATCATTCCGGCTGAGGAGCATCAACAGGGCAAACGTCTGCACACGCTCCGCAATCGATGCACACATCGGGGTCAATCACATAGATATCGCCCTCCGAAATGGCATCAACCGGACATTCGGGCTGGCAAGCACCGCAGGCAATGCAATCCTCATTGATTGTATAGGCCATTGAAGTCACCTCCTCACAAAACCCCTTATTCAATTCGTCAATATATTATCATTTATTACAAAAAAAGAAAAGTCTTATTT
>DURK01000184.1 GCA_012837325.1 Clostridiales bacterium | reverse complement strand
CGGTTGCCCCGATGGTGACGGCGATCTCTTCCCGCCTCTTGGGAATCAGCCCCTGCAATTCAATTTTGGTCAAGGGTATGCGCCAGGGACGGATGGGGCGAAACAGCATTTTCACTGCCAGATAATTGGTAAACCATCCAATCAAGGCCCCTACGATTATCATGATGATGATTTCAGTCAAGCATGTTCACCCCCGGATTCACCAGTACTCATACAGAGTACATTGTAAACCAAAACAGGTTGGATGAAAAGGCTCAAATTTTGTCAAAAAAACAAGCACCGGAACAAACAACTCATTCCGGTGCTGTCATACCAGCCTTTGTGCTTCCGTCTTTAATCCAATTGCTAGCGGGGCAGGATCGCTTCCTTGGACATGGTTACCCTCCCGTTGAATACGTTGTTGATGGTATTCAACAGCTCCTTGTTTTGAATTCTGTCAAACTCATGGATGGTGATCCTGCTGGGTGCAATGGTAATCAAGGAGCTGATCAGTAAATCGTCGTGGCTGATTTCCCTGTCACTGATCTCCTTTGCCAGATCTTCCAGCATATCGTTGTTTATGATGCGCAGGCTGGAATCCAGCAGGGTATACTTCTTGTCCTCACCCATCATCACATGCACTTCTTCCACCTTTGGTTCCTGGACTTCCACAAAATAACGCAGAAGCTTGATAAATTCACTGTACTCCTTTTCGATCAGCAGATCATCCACCGCCCGGTCTACCGTCGCTTCCAGTTCATGTCTGAAATCCTTCAGCCGAAACCTGATAAAGCCATCCAATATCATTTCATCATTGTCTTGCAAATGCTCCATGATTCTCTGGCATACCCGGTTTTTCCATCTGCTTCTGATGGCCTCGGAGCGGGCAGCCGGGCTGCCGCCCCACATGATGGCCATGGCATCCCGTAAGATCTTATGACGCTCTTCTCGTCCAAAGTAAAAGTATTCATCCTGTATAATCTTTTCCACCATATGAGACTGCAGGTCTTCAATAATGATATCCGATACGATATCGGCAATATATCGATGCAGCTTCCCACGCACCTGCCCTATGGTGCTGCTATCGTATTCCAGGTTACTGATATAATTGAGGAACAACAGGTTTCCTGCTTTTTTTTCTTCAATATCCAATCCATCCGGTTTTCTGGTTTGAACCTTGCGTACCAGTGCTTCCTTGATACTCGTGTCCCGTTCTTCTACCCCGATGGAAAAAAGCTGCATTACAACACTCCCTTTCCATCTTCCTTTTGCTTTTCTTCCTTAGAGGAATCAACCATCCAAATCGAGAAAAGAGCGTTTTCCTACCAATTCTGCTACATTATATGCAATGCGTTTTGGATAGTTTCCCGCTGCGGTTAGTATTCCCCGTAAGGATTTCAAAGTTATGATGTATTATTTGGATGATCAGTATCCTGCTGGTACCGCCGCAATTCATTTTTTCCTGCGTTTTATTTTCATGCGAAGCAAACGCTTTCATACAACACAAAATATTCAAAAATTCTATTTCTTTTCCGGCTCCTCTTCCTTCACCTTTTCTTTTTGTTCAGGCTTAAAAGGAATTTTTTGGTTTTTTCTTATGAAAAGCCTTACGATGCCGTACAAAGCAAGAAGGATGACACCAATCAGAACCAGGAAGGGAATGGCTCCGATCAGGAACAGCAGCAAGCCTTCCGCAACCTTTGTCACATTCTTGATGGAATTCTGGAAGGTGCGTACAATCTTTTCCCAGAGGGTAACCGGCTTTTCTTCAACCTCGGTAATTTCCTCTACCTCATCAACCTGGATCTCCAGAGTGGAGTAAGCCACCAGATTATCGTATTTGCGCAGGGTTCCGGTCAGGTTCTCAATTTCATAGCGGACGGTGGCCAGCTCCCGTTCCAGTTCTATAATATACTGCAGCTCTTCCGCCTTGGCAAGGATGGCAAGCAGACGCTCTTCCTGCAGGGTAAGCGATTGCAGCCTGGCTTCCGTATCAAAATATTGTGCAGATACATCCTCTCCCCAGGTCTCATTCTTGGTTACATTGCCCAGCTCTCCCACATCGGTTATAAACTGCTCGAACCGTTCGCTGGGAATTCTGACCTTATAATGAGCATGGCGCAAGGGCTTGTATTTTGCATCACTTCTGGACCAGCCTTCCACATTGGAGGACGAAATAAAGCCTCCTGCCTGCTGAACCCGGCGCGCAATGGCAGAGGTGGTTTCCTCAAAATCAAGGGTTTCCACGGCAAGATAGCCGGACTTAATAATTTTGGCACCCATTTGCGATGCCAGCGCATCCACCTTATCAGAGGATGTTCCCGGCATGAAGCCATCAGGTTCCGCCTCACCTGCAGGTTGCTGCGGCCCTTCATCCGGTGCCGGGGCAGGTGCTTCTGCCCAATCATCATAACCGCTGCTGGAGTCCCCATAGTCAGCTCCGGGCTGTGGTGCAGTGCTTTTGCCGCCGCTGGAACAGCCTGCAATCAAAACGACTGCCAGAATCACAGTTACCAATAGCAGGAAACGCCTTTTCATATTTATTCAAACCTCCCTCACTTTTTCTATTTTCACTTTATCAAATTTCAAAGCTCTGATTGCATTCAAAAAATTTAACTATTACTGATATTGACGCTCTTTGTGCTAGAAAGTTCCATTTCATAGATTTGACATCTGGCAAACGCATTTGCCTTGAAGTATTCGAATTCATTCTAACACTGATGGTTGACGGATACAAGCAGGCATGATTACCAAATAGATACTTTTTGTTTAATATCCCTTAATTATTATGTAATATCGTGTAAAATAGAAGATGAGCATTGATAGCTGTAGTATGATTCATATACAGGAGGATGCAATGAAGTATTTTGAATATGGCAGCAAGGAAATCGACTATTTAAAGAAAAGAGATGCGAAATTAGCAGCCACAATAGATAAAATCGGGTTTGTGAAAAGGGAAGTCTACCCCGATGTATTTGCTGCCCTCATATCCAGTATCATCAGTCAGCAAGTATCCATCAAGGCAGCGGTTACCGTAAAAAGCCGTCTGAAACAGCTGGTTGGGGAAGTAACCCCTGAGCGCATCAGTCATGCAGCAATAGAAAGCATACAGCAGTGCGGCATGTCAATGAGAAAAGCGGATTACATAAAAGGCATCGCGCAGGCAGCTGTTACGAAAACCGTAGACTTTAAAAATCTGGATAAGCTGAGTGATCAAGAGGTGGTCAAAGAACTGACAAAGCTGAAGGGTGTAGGAGAATGGACCGCAGAAATGCTGCTGATCCATTCTCTGGAGCGACCGGATATATTAAGCTTCAAGGACTTGGGAATCCGCAGAGGATTGATTCGGCTGCATTCCCTGGAGGATCTCTCCAGAGAAGCATTTGAACTATACCGGGAAAGATATTCACCCTATAACACCGTTGCGTCTTTATACTTATGGAAACTAGCCGAAGCTTAAGCTAAACAGAGGCCGAAACCTTTTCCTCCGGCTTTACTGCTTCATTCCTATTCTTGTTAAAGGTAAGGCTTCTCTCCAAAGGAATAATGAAGGCAATGATCAGGACCATATAGATGGCAATGCTCAGATAACCAAAGCTTACACTAATAAGATCGTTGGTCTTACCTATAATCCAGTTGAACATCATATTGATTCCCGCATTCGCCGCAATAACGAAGCCCATGATGGAGCTTGTTCCATAGCGAAACTCCTTCATAATAATGGACATGATGGTAGGGAAATAGATGGACACAAAGAAGCCTACACAGGAGAAAAGAAAAACAAAACGATTGTTTAAGAGCATTCCCGAAGCAATGAGTACGATGCCGGCGATGGTAAAGTAAAGGATTGTTTTTGTATAACCCAGTCTCTCGGCAATCATCCCTCCCAGCAAACGCCCCAGCATAAAGAAAGCAAAGAAAAAAGTCATATACAAGGAGCTGCTGTCCACACTCATTCCCCTTGCTTCCTGAAGGAAATTGACCAGCCAGTTCGCTGTTCCCAGTTCTGCAACCGTGCAAAAGCCCAAGGTGCCTACGAGAAGCCATATCTTCTTGTTCCGTACCAGCTGAGTAATCGGGAGCTTCCCATTCTTATCCTCCTCAGATGTTTGGGGAAAACGCAAAAAGGCCAGGTAAATAAGGCTTGGAACCAAAATGACCAGTGAAAAGGCATAGGCATAGTTCCATGGCAGGTTTCTTGCCAGCACGGTACCGACATATTTGGGACTCACGGTAGAGCCCAGCCCGTAAAAAAGATGGGTTAGATTCATCATGACCGCTGAATTCACTAAAAAGATCTGGGCACCAAGGGAATTGACCCCCACTTCCATACATCCGAAGCCCGTGCTGATCAAGAGCATCAACACAACAGTCATGGTAAAGGAATTGGCTGTGTAAAACAAAGCTGCTGCGGCGATCAGGAGAATGAACCCGAACATAAGAATGCTCTTTTTGCCCAATCGGTCAGCAACCAATCCACCTATCAAGGTTGCAAAAATGTAGCCAAACGACGATACCAAAAGCATGATTCCGATCGCACCATAGTCCACCCCGAATTGGCTTCTTATGGAAGGGATCAGGGTTCCCTTAAAGTTTTCAATGAACCCAAAAACAGCCATGCATAAAAACACCAGAACAATGAGAAACTTGTACTTTTTGTTGCTATTGTTGTTATCCATACCCTACTCCTATCATCGCTTTGCTTTGCTTCCTGCTTATCTATATTTGATTTAAGTATATAATATTGCTGTATGTACCATGAATACTGCTCTCTTTTTTTCGGATTTCAACCTATTCTAACATACCAGCATTACATTGTCCAAGTGTTATTTTTGGCTGATTTGGCCCGGTTGACTGCCAAAAAGAGAGGTATAAATAGTAAAGTGAGATCTAGGTTATATGCCAGATCTCGAATGGAGGCGTTTTAATGTTTTGGGAAATAAAAAGCAATGACAACCTTGCCCTTTTAAAGACGGTATACAATGCCATCGAATTGGAGATTGTCAAAGGAATCCTGCAGGATCATGGCATTGCCTGCATCGTGAAGGATCGCGGAGCCGGCGGATATATGAAAATATTTGCTGGAAACACCGGATTCTTTCGCACCGATATTCTGGTGGATCAGGAAGCCTATGAAACGGCAAAAGAACTGATCGAGCAATATCAACAGGAGTAAAAGGTTTATGATTTGCGCAGTCTTTCGTTTGTCTTTTTCCAATAATGGTTGAAGTAAAGGTTCCCCCTAAAAACAGGCTTTCTGTCTTTTGCCTGGGACAAATATCTGTCCTGCAGCTTTCTTTCTTCAGCCAGTGCGTGGTTCATGATCTCAACCAGCTGCTTTGTATTCGACAACTTGATCTCTGCATCGGCTGCTATTTTCATAACAGCCTTCTCAATTTGGTCTCTGTCTTTTAAATAATCCTCTGCATCAATCCTGTGCTCCAATATCAGGCGATGGATTTCCTCTCGGGCTTTCCAGCAGGCCGCCGCTTCCTCGGCATGGTCTTCTCCAAATGTCAGGTTTTCCCTCTCGATCATCCAAAGCGGCTTGAACAGGCTCAGACAGGGTGCAGAGCTTCCGGTTACCCAATAGGTATCCAGATAGGTTTGTTCTTCGGCCTCTTCAGAAGTCGCAAGCTCTGCTGCATAACTGCCTGTTGTTTGGTCACCGAACAAAAAGCCGGCATGCATGCAGACACTGGATACGGAGCTGCTCCGATACGGCTTCTTATCATAGCCAGGTGTATGGCATCGAAGGATGCCCATCATGGTCTCAACGGTAATGCTGCCCTTCTTTTCCTTCAAAGCATCATAGCTGCAGGACTGCCTGTTCATTGAGCCGCTGAAGCGGGTGATCACCGGGTTGCTGTAACAACTTGCGAAGTGAAAATCCTCTCTCCCCTTACACCAGCCTTTTTCAACTGCATGATCGATCAGCTGTGGATGAGCTATGTCAAACTCGTTTCCGATAGACAAGCGGTTGGATATGCTGTAGATATCCTTCACCTGCAGAGCCGCCCAGTACTTCCCCGCTGTCTCCAGCACCCAGGCTGAGCTTCTGTCTGCAATCAGAAAGGAGTTATGATAGGTAAAGGGCTTCTCATATCCGCAGTTTCCGCCCTGCCCGTACTGCTCCAGCAGCTGGATAAGCATCTCCAGCGCTTCCTTGCTGGTTTTGCACCGCTCCAGAGCAATCCGCAGCATATCCATGCCAAGAAGGCTTTCCTTGCCATGGGGCTCTTTTGTAAACACCGCCTCGTTGCCGATGTTCAATCCATACTCATTGCAACCCATCTCCGCTCCCCATATCCAATGCGGCTTTAACAGGAGTACTTCATAGGTTTCCTCTGCCTGTTCGATTTCGATATAGGTGCATTTCAGCCTTGAACCCTTAGGATATCTCCTGCCAGGCACCCGAATCATGAGATGACATTCATTGGGCTGACGGTCACTGTTTTTCGCAAACAGGACCCGTCCGCTTGCAGTCGAATTGCCCAAGGCAACAAAGGTATCACACATTTGCCAGCACCTGCCCTCCTCATCATTACCGTAATTATAGCAAGCCTAGTATTTTTTTACAAGAATGCACCACAGGGATATCCATGGAAATCAGGGTTCAACTCTGTTAGAATAGAGATTGAGTGAAATTACGATTTGCAGGTGATCGAATGCGAAAAGAGAATATCTATGTCATTTACGGCGATGATCCAAAATCCATGATCCTTGACCTTCTAAGCAGGATCAACCCGGAAGAAGGGCTGCCCCTGCATACACGCATCGGCATCAAACCAAATCTGGTCGTAGCCAAGCCTTCCACCAGCGGAGCTACCACCTCTCCGGAGCTGACAGCAGGCATTATCGAGTATTTCCAATCCAAGGGCTATAGAAATCTTTGCATTCTGGAAAGCTCCTGGATCGGAGAGCGGACCTCAAGAGCTTTCAAGGCATGCGGATATGAGGAATTATCCAAGCGCTATGACATACCCCTGATCGATCTGCAAAAGGACAGCCATACGGAATGCAATGTAAACGGCATCAAGCTGAATATCTGCAGCAAAATGAAGGAAATTGGCTACCTGATAAACATACCCGTTCTGAAAGGACATTGCCAGACCAACATCACCTGTGCCCTGAAAAATTTGAAGGGATGCATCCCCAATTCTGAAAAGAGAAGATTTCACACCATGGGACTGCACAAGCCCATTGCCTGCCTGAACAAGGCCATCAAGCAGGATCTGGTGATTGTCGATGGAATCATGGGCGACCTCAATTTTGAAGAAGGCGGCAATCCGGTTCGAATGAACCGAATCCTGGCAGGAAAAGACCCGGTTTTAATAGACAGCTATGCCGCCAATTTACTGGGGTATGATGCAAGTGAGATACCATACATAGCGATGGCAGAAGAGATCGGAGTGGGAAGTGCGAATTGGGACAGTACCAGAATCGTCGAGTTTAACAATGATAAAAGTACAAAAATCAAAGGCACAACCGGCCAAGCAAAACAATTTGCCAAATATATCGAAGAGCGGGATGCCTGTTCTGCCTGCTATGGCAGCCTGATTCATGCTCTGGACAGGATGAAAACAAAAGGACAGCTGGGCAGAATCAAGTCCAAAATAGTTATCGGGCAATATTTCAAAAATAAATCAATCGATAGAGGCGTTGGCATAGGGCAATGTACAAAGGGCTGCACCCAACATGTACCAGGGTGCCCCCCATCGGCCAGAGATATCGTAAGATTTTTCGAAGATAATTGAACTATACCAGTTTAATTACCTTATACTCGTTGTTTTCCTTACAGGCCCGCTTGTTTTCATACATCAATCTGTCAATCTGATGGATGAAATCCTCCACCTTCATTTGTGAGCTGCCGTCATACACGGTATACCCCACGCTGAATCCAAGCTTATAGGGTCGATCACTGGTTGCATTGTGCTGTATCAGGCAATCATGCATTCGATTGACAATGCTCTCCAGATACCTTTCATCTGCAGAATCCAAAATAACGATAAATTCGTCGCCTCCAAATCGAGCAATGAAGTCATCGGAGCGGAGACAGCTTCGAAGCAGCTTCGCTGCAGCCTGCAATGCTTCGTCACCCATATCATGGCCATAATTATCGTTAATGGACTTAAAATCATTGATATCTATCATGATGGCAGAAAACCTGCTGTTCACCTTACTTGAACGGATTTTGTGCTTCAAATACAATCCAAGCTTTTTTCTGTTGTAAACCTCTGTTAAATAATCAGTGTGCATCGTATGAGTCTGGACATTTAAGTATACGATCAGCAGTGATATGACAATGCTGTTCAGTATCAGCGGTAATCCATAAAAAAGGATCTGCAGACCAATGCAAAGGATAGGAGGCAGCGGAAACAGCAATAATGAGTAGTATTGCTTTCGATTGATTCGATTCTTACAAAAAACAACCAGCATGTAGGTAGCAAGCAGCAGGATAATTGCAAAAGATGCTGACAAGAGATAAAGCGGACCCCGGTGGTAGATATTATCCGAGTCAATATAATAAAACCATTCGTTATACAGCGACAATACCAGCAACACCATATGTATTACATTTACAGCAAGTAATGAATAAACCAGCCACCTGTTCTTGATTTTTGGAAATACATAATCATGAACAAACAACAGCCATATGGAGGGTATGACCGGGCTGAGCAGAAAGAGCATAAAATTTCCCAAATAATTCAAAGCCGGATATATGGTGTCTGGATTTCCATCCATTCGGCCAAGTATATCCAGGAACAACATAATCGCTGTACATACCAGCAACACCTTATACAGCTTATGCAGCAAAGATCGATTGTCATTATGCTTATAGGTATTATAAAAGATAATGGCCAGAAGCAGTATGGAATATGTATTTACTAATACAACGCCTGTCAAATCCATTTAGTTTAAGCCTTTCTAAGAAACAAATTACTATTTTTTATACAAAATCTATTATACCAGATATTTCACACCTTCCAAACTATATTATTCTTACTTTGCTCAAAATAAAAACCTGCACTTACTTCTTTGAGTAACTGTAAATACCCAAAAATTCAAGCCCTATTTACACGATAAGTAGATAGGGCTTTTTTATTGATCACAATGAACTCACTCAGGTTCTCATTACTTCTGCCATTTATTGCCTTGATATTTTACTGTATATTCATAAGGCGTAGGGCTGTGGTTAAAATAAACATCGATTACAATCGAGCTTTTGTTACCCGGCTTTTTAGTATATTCAATAATTAACCCTCTATTATCCGGTGCAGTACGAATACTGCTTCCACTTACATCATTCTTTTTTACACTATAGAAGGTAATATAATCAGAGGTTATAAACGCCATTGTCAACTCATTACTATTTCCCTGACTACTCAAGCTCAACTCGAAATTTGGTTTATTCCCATCGTTATCATCGTTGTTGTTATTTCCAATGTTAATAATTACTCTGCCTTCATCTGATATCGTTTCATCTTCTTCATAATAAACAATATAATAGAAAAAGACAGAACCTTCAAAGCCATTTTGGGGTTGGTATGTGAAAGAACCATTTGGATTCAATGTAAGTGTACCCGAAGAAGGTTCACTACCTGGTTTTACTTTTGCCAACATCGTATACCCAGGAACCCCAGTGTCATTGGCTAATAAACCATCTTGTTCGGAAACACTAAGAAAACCATTTTTTGCTACTGCATAATTGTCCGGCATAGCGGTTAATTCTGCCGGATCTGTGTCCAGTGCAGGTTCAACTATTACTATAAATTGTTTGT
>DURK01000183.1 GCA_012837325.1 Clostridiales bacterium | reverse complement strand
GCCATTTCTTTCACCTCCTCGAGTTCTTCCTCCCCTGTTATGAATTGCCCTGCTACTTTGTAACAAGCACCCGAGTAACAACCAAACAGGGTGTGTAATTCCTAAAGTAGTATAGCACACCTGAATTATGGAATCAATAGCGAATTCAGTTAATTCAGTCCTTGTTCGTATACTTCACTTACTGCTGAGAACACTTCTGCCAACTCTTCTTCGTCTTCAATTCCGGCATAACAGTCATCACCATTTTCATCCTGCTCAACTCGAAGAATAACAATTTCATCTTCATCGGCACCGGATTCCTGGTTTAATGGTGCAAGAACGATGTACTCCGTTTCATTGTAATCAAGAGTCATGATATGTTCAAAGCTAAGCACCTCGCCATTTTCATCAATTAATTCAATGATGTTCGTCATTTGATCGTTCATTATAAGCCTCCTTATTTTCGGTTGAGATAATCCAGATAGGATTGTAGAATCAAGACAGCTGCTACCTGATCCACTCTCTGTTTTCGCTTTTTTCTGCTGATATCAGCCTCAATCATTGCTTTGTGTGCTGATACGGTAGTGAGACGTTCATCCCAAAACACAATTTCGCCGCTGTAAAAATCCTGAAGCGATTCAGAAAAGGCCTTCGTTTTTTCTCCTTGTGGACCCAAACTGCCGTTCATGTTTCTGGGCAAGCCGATAACAATTGTTTGAGGTTGATACTGCTCCAATACATTTTTTATAAACTCCATATCATATTGATTGCTGCGCCTGACAAGGGTCTCGATTCCTTGCGCTGTCCAGCCCAGCGCATCGCTGACTGCCATTCCGATTCGTTTGTCGCCCACATCCATGGATAGAATCCTCAAAATTTGATATCCCCCTTATTAGAGCTTGTCAGTTTGAGTATTATATGCTCAGATGACTTTAATTGCCAACTCCCTGCACTGGGTGCCGCAGTACCCGCAAAGAACACATTTTTCACTGTCCACCTGTGCTCTTCCGTCCTTCAGAAACAAAGCACCCTGGCCACACCTTTTTACACAGCTGCCGCAACCTTTACAATAGAACTCAATGATGAGTTCTCTTTTGTACCCCTTCAGTTGGCTGCTTAATTTTTGGGAAATACTGCCACTGGTAATGTACTCTACATTAGCATCTACTTCTTCAACGCGTTGCATGCCTATTGCTACAGAATGAGCATATGGAAAACCCAGGATATAATTCATTGCCTGTTCATAGTTCTTTAACAGATGTCCGCCCCCAAGTGCTTTCATTATATAGATACCCTTGTTGGCATGCCAGGCTTGAGCGACAGCCTGTTCCATTTCTTTGCGGCTCCCATCCACTATACCTGTCCCGCGGAAATTCAGTATGGGATGAATGACATCGATATCGGCTCGCTTGGCAGCTGCTTGGACAGCAGCAACAAAATGAGTGGAAATACCTACTGCCCTGATGACACCCTTTTCCTTCTGCCGGATAAAAAATTGAAGGGCTTCCTCATGTCCCTTCAGAGTGAGGGAGCCTTCCTGTTCGTGCAGAAGAAACAAATCGATATAATCTCTGCCTATACCTTTCAGAGCACGCTCAAGGGTTTCCTGAGCTGTCTTATTGTCATAAGCGTAAGACTTTGAAGAAACAACCAGATCGGGTTTTCTCTTCAGTGCTTGTCTGATATAGGGATAGGTTTGGTATAAGTCAGCGGTATCAATAAAATTGACTCCCAAATCCATAGCTCGATTCAGTACGTGACAACCTTCCTCCAATGACAGGTTTCTTTGGAGAGGGCCTATGGTGAGAGAGCCAAAGCAAATGCGGGATACTGTAATGCCAGTGTTTCCCAATTCGAAATACTTCATTTACTGTCAGTCATCCAATCCATTGTTTTCCATATAAAACCGAACCAATTCCTCCAGAAGTTCATCCCGCTCCAGTCGCCTGATCAACACTCTGGCATTTTGATGACTGGTTATGTAGGTTGGATCACCGGAGATAAAGTAACCCACCATTTGATTGATGGGGTCGTATCCTTTTTCCTTTAAAGCCTGAAATACCTTCTCAAAAATTTCTTTTGGTGTAATAGAAGGTTCCTTCTCCAGGCTGAATTTCATCGTCTCCTGAAAATCCTTCTTCATAAAATCACCCTCCACAATTATCTGATATTTCAATGGCTTGCCATTAAACTATATCATAATAAACCTTGATTTTCTACCATTATCTTCATCAGTACTTTGGAGCACCTCTTTACTTTCAGCGGTTGTTACGGTGATCTTCCGCAATTTTATCCAGCTTTCTCAAACGGTGATTGATACCAGACTTTCCGACTTTTGGTGTCAGCATCTCCCCAAGCTCCCTTAAACTGGCATCGCGGTGGAGGAGGCGCAGTTCAGCTACTTCTTTTAGAGAATCCGGAAGATTGCTGAATCCAATCCGATCCCGAATATATTCTATGCTCTCTATTTGCCGTACAGACGCATTAATGGTCTTGCTTAAATTTGCAGTTTCGCAATTGACAATGCGGTTGATGTTGTTTCGCATATCCTTGTAAATACGAATATTTTCAAAATTCAACAGAGCTGAATGTGCACCAATCAGACTCAGCAGTGTAACAATATGTTCTCCTTCCTTCAGATAAACCACATAAGCCTTTTTTCGAGCGATCAACTTTGCATGAAGATCGAACTCTCTGATAAGCCAGCATAGGCTTTCACCATATTTCTTAGTATTTGCGATAAATTCCAAATGATAGGCCTTTTCAGGATCACTGACTGAGCCCCCTCCCAGAAAAGCCCCCCTGAGGTAAGCCTTCTTGCAGCATTTCTTTCGTATCAATTGTTGGTTGATCTCCAGGTTCATGTTGATTTTATCTTCTTCATCCTGTGTCAAAATACAGGTATCCTTCAAAATCTTATGTGAGCCTTCCGATGGAGTGATAAGCAGAATATAGCTATTATTTTTACGGAGTCTGCGGTTTCTCCGCACCAGTACTTCCGGTGAAATCTGGTATAAGTCCTTAACCAGCATAAAAATACGGCGGGCAATGGAAGCATTTTCTGTGCTGACCATCAAACCGACCCTCCTTTTCCCAGCCAGTTGAATGATACCACTGGTATGAATGAGGGCAGCCAGTTCTGCAAGCTTACAACAGGATCTTCGCAAATCAATCCTGCAGATTTCATTCTTGGCCCTGGATGAAAACGACACAACAGCACCTCCTTATCTTTCTTCATTAATATCCCGGTGCTCCTGAATTACATGGTGTCCATGCCTTCGTAGTATATCAGCAGCAGCATCGGCTATGGTGACAGAGCGGTGCACTCCTCCTGTACAGCCGATACCGATTACCAACTGACTTTTGCCTTCCTTTACATAGTATGGGATAAGAAACTCCAGCATATCGTCCAGCTTTGTCAGAAATGTTTGTGTTTCAGGAAACATGAAAAGATATTCCTTTATAATTGGTTCTTTCCCTGTATGTTCTTTCAATTCTTCGATATAGAATGGATTAGGCAGAAATCGAACATCGAATACGATATCTGCATCCATCAGCATTCCGTGCTTGAATCCAAATGATATAACCGAAATAATGAGTTTTGGCGGGCTTTTGGAATCCAGTACAAGCTTAGTGATGATCTCCTTGAGCTGTTTGGGCTGCAAATTGCTGGTATCAATAATATTGGTTGCAGTTTCTCGAAGCTTTGCCAGCCGCCTTCTCTCCAAATGGATTCCTTCCATCAGTCTGCCTTCTCCATCCTTCAGCAAAGGATGACTTCTCCGAGTTTCCTTATATCTCCTTACAAGAGCTTCATCCGAAGCTTCCAGATAAAGGATTTCATAGGTATAACCGGAATCCCTCATAATTCCCAGACATTCAAACAGATCATCAAAAAAACCGCCTCCCCGAATATCCACAACCACGGCGATTCTTTCTATTTTCCCTTCGGTTTGGTTACATAACTCAGCAAATTTCGGCATGAGCATGGGAGGCAGATTATCAATGCAGAAAAAACCCATATCCTCCAGATAATGACTAACCAGTGTTTTACCGGCTCCTGAAAGACCGGTGACAATAATGAAACGCATAAACGCCTGCCTCCCTGTTACTGGATTTCCATAGCTTCCTTTGTATTGATAATTCGATGTGGAGGCACGCCTGCTTCATTTGCAATTTCCATTCCTCTTTTAAAATCCCCTACCCGGTCAGGTGTATGAGCATCACTGTTGATTACAAAGGAAGCACCTTCCTCCAATGCCATTTTAACATATTCTACAGTCATAAATCCATGGCTGGAGTTGATTTCCAACGCTACATCCAATTTAGCCGCTTCCCTTGCCAACTCTCTGCTGTCGATATCAATCTTCGCTCCAGGGTGAGTCAGAATTCGAATAGGATACCGATTGATTGCACAAATCAGTGCTTGTGTATTAGCCTTTCGTATGGTATTTCGATCGACCAGTCCCAACTTCCCCAAAGCATTTCGTGCGAACAGCACCCATGCATCCTGAAAGGAAGCAGGTATCACTGCCTTATGGAAACCCATAAGAATGATGTCAAAGGCATTTAGATGCTTTTGAGGGATGTCAATCTCCCCATCCATGCCGATCAAGTTTGCTTCGATTCCCATTAATATCTCTATATCAGAAAAACGTTGGTTGAGCCTGGTAATCTCTTCCCGTATTTTTCCCAGATCTGAAACGGCTGTTCCGATTCCAATGTGTTTGAAGCCGTGGTCGGTAATGGCAATTTTCTTCAGCCCTTTTTTTCTTGCTGCTTCCACATTTCCCAGTATTGTTCCCTTTCCGTGACTATAGCGGGTATGGGTGTGATAGTCAGCTGTCAGTATATACAAAATCAAGTCCTCCTGAAGGAAATCAATCTTCTCCTACTATTCTTACTTCAGGGTGCAACTCTATCCCTGCCTGTTCTTTCACCCTTGTCTTTACTTTTTCTATTAACTCAATGACATCACAAGCCGTGGCATTGCCTAAATTGATTATAAAGCCGGAATGTATTTCGGAGATTTGTGCATCCCCCACCCGCATTCCCTTCAACCCCGCATCTTGAATCAGCTTGCCTGCATAATAGCCGACGGGTCTCTTAAATGCACTGCCTGCACTGGGGTACTGCAAGGGCTGCTTCTCCCGTCTTCGCTTGGTCAATTCCTGAATCAGGGCTCTGGACTCCTCATAGTCACCTGCTTTGAGCTGTAAAAAAACTTCAAGGACAATCCTTTTCGTGCTTTGAATAATGCTGGTTCGGTATCCCAGTGCCAGGCTGTCTTTATCCAGCACCGTTACCTCTCCATCTTCATCCATAACGCATGCCCATTTAATAACGTCCTTCATTTCCCCGCCGTAAGCTCCTGCATTCATGGTTACTGCTCCACCCAAGGTTCCGGGTATTCCGCTGGCAAACTCCAAACCCTTCAGCCCGGATTTCAGGGCCAGTCTGGATAAAGCGGACAAAAGTATACCTGCCTGGGCATGAACGGTTTCATTCTTTACTTCCGCCTGGCTGAAACGATCCGCTATCTTCATAACCGCGCCACGAATACCCTTGTCTCTGACCAGAAGATTCGAGCCATTACCCATTACCATTACGGGAATATCATATTCTCTTAAAATTCGGATCGCATTTTGTATCTGTTCGGTTTTGGATGGCAATACCATTAAATCCACCGGACCACCAATCCGAAAGGAGGTATGTTTACTCATATTTTCATTCAGCAGCAGCTGATCCGGTTCAAGAAATTCTGATAATGCTTGACAAGCCTTCTCCAAGTTCATAATTCCAAACTCCCATTAAAGTATTTCTCAAAATTCTTGCGTTGATATCCATTTTGCTTCGCACTGCCCTGTTTACTCATCCTGTGCAGTCGCATCAAACAGACTGTTCCATAGGCCTTCAGCAGCTTTGCCTGCCATACGGGGGCTGGAGGTAATCAAATCAAGTGACTGTTCCAGCGCGTTCATTTGTGCATCATTCTCATACAGCTGGTAATTCTTGAGAACAGAAAACATGCCGATGCTGGCCAAATTGCTCTGTGCCTCTTCTTCCAACAAGCTCTTTAAAAAAAGAATGCATGCTCTTTCCTTTAGATCATTCTCTTGAATCAACAAACCATATGAAGCAACCTGATCCATAAAGAAACCTGATTCTCCTGCCATAGGAAGGGGATACACCTTGTATTCTACACCTTTGCCGGATGCCTGCAGATTTCGCGTGTCAAAGATGACCTTGCTGCTTCCCAGCAGCATACCTGCCCGTTTCTCCAATGCAAACAATCGAAAAGCCGCAGAATAAGGCAGGGTATCCACATTGGGCGGCATCACCTTTTGATCCTCCTGCATCCATTCTTGAAAGAGTTGGTATGCGTCATTATCTCTTATATTTCCTTCTTTCTGATAAATCATACCAAGCAGCGGTTTACTGCTATCATCGGTATAAGTACAAAATCCATAATAATCAATGGTGCGCTTGCCGGATTTATTTTGGAAGGTGCCTTTTCTGGCTATATAATCCATGGTTTTATAATCCATGGCTGTCATGGATTCTGAACTTAAATCCAATTCCAAGGGCAAGGGGATTTCTTG
>DURK01000023.1 GCA_012837325.1 Clostridiales bacterium | reverse complement strand
TTTACCAATATAGGGGTCTCCCACATGGAGGGCTTGGGCAGCCGGGATGGTATCTGGAAGGCCAAATCAGAGGTTTTGGAAGGATTCCATGAGGGCTGCACCGTTATACTGAATGATGACAATGACATCCTCCATCGGGAGGCCGACCGGATGAAACAGGACAAGGTGCCCTATGATGTCATCCGATTTGGCACCGGAACCAGGTCGGATTATCGGGCAGATGACATCCAGATATTGGGTGAGGGCGGAATTGCATATAATCTGTGGGTAAATGGAACCTGCTCCCCGATCAGGCTGCATGCACCTGGAAGACACAATGTATACAACAGCCTTGCAGCCATTGCAGCAGGCAGGCTGTTCGGCATGGACATGAAGGATATTCAGGAAGGACTGCTGGAGTATGTCAGCGGCAGCATGAGGCTGCATATTTTCACCGTGCCCGGCAGGGTCGACTGCAAGGTAATCGATGATGCCTATAATGCCAGCCCGGATTCAGTCCATGCAGCCCTGCAGATTCTGAAGGACATGGAGGGCAGCCGGAAAATTGCAGTTTTAGGAGATATGCTGGAGCTGGGTGAGTATTCCCGGCAGGCACACAAGCAGACAGGGCGTATGGCAGCGGAATGCGGCGTCCATGTCCTGCTGACCAGAGGACAAGACAGCGTCTGGATCGGGGAAGGTGCAGTGGAAGCCGGCATGCAGGCAGAAGCGGTTTTCCACAGCAGCGACAATCGGGGCGTCATTCACTGGCTGGAAAACAATCTGCAGGAAGGAGACCGGATACTGGTGAAAGGCTCCCGGGGCATGCAGATGGAGGAAATCGTGTCGTATTTGAACAATGGAGGGAACCGGTCTTGAGATATTATGCATCTGTTGTGATTCTGGCCTTTTTGGCTGCGCTCGTTATGGGCATTGTTTTGATTCCGTGGCTGAAAAGGCTGAAGCTGGGTCAGAATGTAAGAGATGACGGCCCCAAAAGCCATCTCTCCAAAGCGGGGACTCCTACCATGGGCGGAATTCTGTTTTTGCTGCCATTGGCAGCAATCAGCCTGCTGCTGCCCAGGGGCAGCCGGGAGTTTGTGCTGGCTGCGGTACTATCCACTGTCGGGTTTGGTTTGATCGGCTTTATCGACGATTACATCAAGGTTGTAAGAAAGCGTTCTCTGGGGCTTCGAGCCTATCAGAAGATTATCAGTCAGCTGGTGGTTGCAGTTGTACTGGCTGTTTACGCCTATAACAACCCCTTTATCGGAAGCAGCGTTGTCATTCCCTTCGTCGGGACAGAATGGGATCTGGGTATTTTCTATATTCCTGCAGCGGTTTTCATTATTATCGGCACGGTAAACAGTGTCAACCTGACAGATGGTCTGGACGGTCTGTGTGCAGGGGTAACCCTGATCATATCCGCAGCCTTGAGCATCATCACTGCCGCAATCTGGAAGACGGCAAGTGAACAGGGCATAACCTGGCTGGCGGAAAACCTTCAGAATCTGCTTGTATTTTCCTCTGCTCTGACAGGCGTCTGCCTGGGCTTTTTGCGATACAATTCCCATCCTGCCCAGGTGTTCATGGGGGATACCGGATCTCTTGGTTTGGGAGGAGCCGTGGCTGCGCTGTCCATCCTGCTTCGCATCCCGCTCTGGCTGCCCATTATCGGTGGTATATACATGGCCGAATCCATTTCGGTGATTCTGCAGGTGGGCTCCTTCAAGCTGCGGGGCAAGCGGGTGTTTAAAATGGCACCCCTGCACCATCACTTTGAGCTGAAGGGGATGCATGAAACCAGGGTGGTGGCCATGTTTATGATTGCCACTGCGGTTTTGTGTCTGGTTGCACTATTGAGTATTTAGGACTCTTTGGGGAGGACATGACAAAATGGACGTAAGAGGAAAGACCGTGCTGGTGGTAGGACTGGCCCGCAGCGGCATCGCAGCAGCCAGGCTGCTGCATAAGAAAGGCGCCAATGTAATCATCAATGAACAAAGGAAGGAATCAGAGGTTTCATCAGCAGCAGAGGAATTGAAAGAGGACATTGATTGTGAATTTTATCTGGGACAGGATCCGGATGGTGTACTGGACCGGGTTGATCAGATTGTATTAAGTCCCGGCGTTCCCACCGATGCCCGGTTTTTAATCAAAGCGGCTGATATGGGAATTGAAGTGATAAGTGAAGTCGAACTGGCGTATAGATACTGTAAGGCACCAATTGTTGCGGTCACCGGCACCAATGGAAAAACCACCACCACCGCCTGGATTGGAGAGATTCTGAAGGCATCCGGGACAGCCACCCATGTAGCAGGCAACATCGGCATTCCCTTTACGGGGAAGGTGGAGGAGATTGATGCGGCGGATCAGGTCGTGGTGGAAATCAGCAGCTTTCAGCTGGAGACCATCGTCCAGTTCCGGCCCCGCGTCTCCCTGATCTTGAATATTTCAGAAGACCATTTGGACCGCCATAAAACAATGGATCAATACATCGCTGCCAAATGCCGGATTTTTCAAAACCAGGGCAGGGGAGACTACCTGGTTTTGAATGGAGACGACCCCGTTTTATCAAGCATTCAACCGCAAAATGAAGTCAGGGTGTTTTACTTCAGCCGGACCCAAACCCTTTCCGAAGGGGCCTGGGTGGAAAACGGCCGGATATACATGAACATCGGAGCAGGAGCCGTCCCCGTCTGTGAGATCAGTCAGGTAGGCATACCCGGCACCCATAACCTGGAGAATGCGCTGGCTGCGGTTTTGGCAGCAGGGCTGAGCGGTGTGGAACCGCATACCATTGCCCGGGTTTTGCGGGAGTTTCCCGGTGTGGCCCATCGAATTGAGAAGGTGGATACCATAAACGATATTACCTTTTACAATGATTCCAAAGGTACCAACCCGGATTCCTCCATCCGGGCCATACAAGCCATCCCCGGCCCGATTGTTTTAATAGCTGGAGGCTATGATAAAAAGGGCAGCTTTTCAGAGTTTATCAATGCCTTCGGCAGCAAGGTAAAGGAACTGGTCCTATTGGGTGAAACGGCTGAAATCATTGCACAAACTGCAAAGGAGAAGGGCTTTGCCAAGATCCATATGACAAGGAGCATCGAGGAGGCGGTTGAAAAGGCCTATGAGCTTTCCTCTCCCGGATACCAGGTTCTTCTTTCCCCTGCTTGTGCCAGCTGGGATATGTTCCGGGATTTTGAAGAGAGGGGAGATCGGTTCAAGGCGGCAGTTAAGGCATTGAGGAGGCAGGCATGGTGACGAAAAAGCCCATTGATTTTCCGATTCTGCTGACCACCGTCATATTGGTTGCCATTGGCATCGTCATGGTGTTCAGCGCCAGCTTTTATTATTCCACCGAACGATGGAACGACGGTCTGTACTTTTTCAAACGGCAGTGCCTGTGGGCAGTGGTTGGCTTTATAGGGATGTTCATTGCCTCCCGGATTGACTATTCCAAGCTTCAGAAGTACTCCAGGATCATAATGATTCTCAGTATTGTATTATTGGTATTGGTTTTATTGATAGGAGAAACGCGAAATTTCGCCAAACGATGGCTGGGAATCGGGGCTTTTACCATTCAACCTGCCGAGGTTGCAAAGTTTGCCATGATTTTTTTCATAGCGGATACCATTGCCAGGGGCAAGGGCCGGATCAGGAAATTTTTTACCGGTATGCTGCCCATCCTGTTGGTTGCCGGCCTTGTTTTTGGACTGATCATTTTGCAGCCCAACTTGAGCACCGCCGGCAGCATTATCATACTGACCATGGCCATGCTCTTTGTAGGCGGTGCCAACCTGTGGCATTTGGCAGGGCTGGTGGCAGTCGGAGCCTTTGGAGCGGTGGTGTTGACCTTAACTGTGGACTACCGGCTCAGCCGTCTTACCGCATTTCTGGATCCCTGGGCGGATCCCATGGACAGCGGCTGGCAGCTGATTCAATCCCTGTATTCCCTTGGATCGGGCGGCATTTTCGGCCTGGGACTGGCACAAAGCCGGCAAAAATACCTTTATCTGCCCTATCCGGAAACCGACTTTATCTTTGCCATTATTGGGGAGGAAACCGGTTTCGTCGGTGCCACCCTTTTGATTCTGCTCTTTCTGGTTCTGATCTGGCGGGGCATCCGAGTGGCTTTGACAGCCCCGGATCTGTTTGGCAGCCTGTTGGCTGCCGGCATTATATCCATGATCACCATTCAGGTGGTGATCAACATTGCGGTCGTTACAGCTTCCATGCCGCCTACCGGGCTGCCTTTGCCCTTTATCAGCTATGGCGGCTCTTCCCTGGCCATGTTCATGACCGGTATTGGTGTACTTCTGAATATCTCCAGGCACTGCAAGGCGGCGTGACACGGTGATCGGGCAATTTGATCCATATGTAACACCTGAATTTTCACTGCATACTATGGTATTGAATCGGGATTTCCATGCGAATCCGAGATGCTACTGTAAGCAGAAGAAAGAGGTGTAACTTGTATGGGAAAGTTTCGAATCCGGGGAGGGAGAAGGCTGGAGGGAAGCATCCGGGTCATCGGGTCAAAAAACGCCTTCCTGCCCATTCTTGCAGCAGTCATTCTCACCCGGAAGCCGGTTGTGCTGTATGATTTCCCCCGTCTTGCTGATGTTGAAAATATGCTGTTGATCCTGCTGTCCATTGGCTGCAGAATAAAAAGAGAAAATTCCACTTTATACATCGATCCATCGGATTGCAGCAGTTGGGTGATTCCCGACAAATATGTAAAAGAGATTCGCTCCTCCATTGTTATGCTGGGTGCAGTTTTAGCCAGAATGAAAAAGGCTGTCATTACTTATCCCGGGGGCTGCGAGATCGGACAGCGCCCCATTAACCTGCACCTGCAGGGTTTGAAGCAATTGGGAGTGGTCATCAACGAATCTCACGGGTATTTGGAATGTGAAGCAGCCAATATGGAGGGTGCTGACATTCATTTGGACTACCCAAGTGTAGGTGCCACGGAAAACATCATGCTGGCCGCCACTCGGGCCAAGGGGCGGACCGTGATACGAAACGCCGCCAAGGAACCGGAAATCACCGACCTGCAGAACTTTATCAACAGCATGGGAGGCAGGGTTGCCGGTGCAGGCAGCAATACGATAACAATTGACGGCGTGGAAACCTTTCATGAAACGGAATACACCGTAATACCCGACCGCATTGTAGCAGGAACCTATCTGGTGTCTGCTGCGATTACCGGAAGTGAAATTGTTGTAGAGAACGTCTGCCTGGAGCACATTCAGGCAATTGTCACCAAGCTGAGGGAAACGGGCCGCATGATCACCCCATGCAAAGGCGCACCGGTTGAGTCGGTGAGGATCAAGGCTCCCCAGCACCTGTGGGCGATTGATCATACCAAAACCCACCCTTATCCCGGCTTCCCGACGGATATGCAGGCACTGCTCATGAGCGCTCTGACCGTATCCAAGGGTACCAGCATCATAACGGAGAACATTTTTGAAAATCGATTCAAGCATGTTCCGGAACTGATCCGCATGGGTGCCCGCATTCGGACGGAGGGGAAGATTGCCGTCATACAAGGAGTGCCCAGGCTGAAGGGTGCCGCAGTTGCCGCTGGAGACCTGCGCGGCGGAGCAGCCTTGGTTATGGCAGGCCTGAATGCAGAAGGTGAAACTATAATAGACAATATTCGACATATTGAGCGGGGATATGATAAACTGGAAGAGTGTCTGCGCAGCATCGGTGCAGATATTGAGAAGCTGGAAAGCGACTGATGGAGACGGCCATAAAGCTTTGCCGTCAACGCAAGGTTTTATGGCTCATTATACAGGGATCCAGGATCCCGTGGAGGAAGCGCTATGGGTAAAGCTGGAGCTGGGAGCGGGACAAGAAGAGGAATCCTGATGTTTCTGGTTCTTCTGATCTGCCTTGCCGCCATTGTGCTCATTGGAACCGAACTGTTCCAGGTGGAAAATATCAGTGTAACGGGTAGCGCCGCACTGGATGAGGGTGTTATAATAAGCACATCGGGGATATCCTATGGAGACAACATCCTTCAAATCAGCAAGGATCAGGTGAAAAAGCGGATTGAAAGCAATCCTCCTTTTCCGATTGTAGAGGGCATTTCCATTACCCTGCCCCATGATGTACATATCATGGTTACCGAGCGGGTTCCCGCTGCGGTCATCCCCTATTTAAGCTCCCACATCCTGGTGGATTCCAGCGGGTTTATTCTGGATATTCTAAAGCAGGCCCAGCAAACGATCTATCCTGTTGTGGAAGGCGTTTCCATTTCCAAGCTGACCAAGGGTACAACCCTGGAACCGGCAGGTGAGGGCAGTTATCAGCAGAAGATACTGGTGCGAATGCTGCAGGCGCTGGAGGAATGGGATATCAACCAGATGATCCAAACCCTGGATCTGGACAATCCGGATGACATTGTTTTAATCACCCGGGACGGAATCCGGGTCAAGCTGGGACAAGCCGTGGAACTGGACAGGAAGCTGGGCTGGCTTCAATCCGCCGCCTATACCGAGGTGCTGCAAAGGGATGAAGCCGGTGTATTTGACGTCAGTGTACCTGGAAAGGCGATCTTCCATCCCCAGACTTCTTCCGCGGATCAGGAAGAGGACAGCGGGGAACCGGCTGACGATGAAGATGAGGATAGCGAGTCGGATGAGAATGAGGTGACAGGTTGAAAAGGTTAAGCGATCGAATCGCAATTATGATCGTATGTGTCATACTGGGTCTGATGCTGGCGGCACAGTTCAAGAACGTTCAGAATGTAGGAGGCAATGTATCCCTGCAGCGTGCCCAGGAGCTTACCACTCAGATACAAAAGCTGAATCAGGACATAGCCGGGCAGCAGAATCTGATTCAGGAGCTGGAAGAAAGACTGGCTGACTATGAAAGTGCTGCCCAGGACGCGGGAAAGCTCAACGAGACCATGTATCGGGACCTGGAGCGGGCAAGAAACCTGGCCGGCCTGACAGAGCTGGAAGGCCCCGGTGTTGTCGTGACCGTCAATCTCATTTCCTACCAGGAGTGGGGCGAAACAGGCATCATCCGAAACGTCTACCATGAGGATCTGTTAATGCTGGTCAATGAGTTGAACGCAGCCGGAGCAGAGGCATTGGCCATCAACGACGAGCGTATTGTTTCCACCACCGAAATTCGGGATGCGGGCGACTATATCGTAATCAATACCAATCGGCATTCGGTGCCCTTTGAGATCAAGGCCTTGGGCAATCCCGACACCCTGGAGGCTTCTCTGATGCTGCTGGGCGGTGTGGCGGATTCCCTTGGGGAAGAGCTGGAAATTAAAATCCGCAGGGAGAACTCCATCCGAATTCCCAAATACACCGGCTTGCTGCAATTTGACTATTCGGTTCCCGTACAATAAGAGGGGAAGATCCATGGAGGGATTCAAGATGAAGAAACCGAGTAAAACCGTCTGGCTCTTTTCCCTGATTTGTGTTCTACTGGGCTTCTTTACAGCAAAGGCGCTGGAGGGACAGAATCCGGAGATGGAAATCGGCGGCGTGACCTCCCTGCAGAATGTGGAAAAGCTGGTGAATGAGAAAAAGACCCTGGAGAAGAAAAGGGACGAGTTGGATTTGATCATTGCACAGCATGAAAGCCTGCTGGCACAGCATGAATCCAAGGCTGCTGAGAGCAGTACCCATCTTCAGCAGGTTCAAAGGAAGATACAAGAAACCCGGCTGACTGCAGGTCTGCTGCGGGTAGAAGGACCAGGCATTGAAATTATTCTCAATGATCGAAAAAGGGACAGCTTTCTCACCAATGAGCCCTACCTGATCAATTACTTTATCGTCCACGACAGCGATATGCTCCATGTCATCAATGAGCTGCGGGGAGCCGGAGCGGAAGCGATAGCCATAAACGGAACCAGAATTATGGCAAACTCCCGGATCAGCTGCGGAGGCCCCACCATTCATGTGGGAAAATCAGGACGGTTTGCACCACCCTTTGTCATTCACGCCATCGGGGATCCGGATGCATTGACAGCCGGCTTTCAACGGGAGTACAGCATTTATCACGATTTGATTGCCTGGGGTCTGGAGTTTCAGATCCGCAGGATGGACTCGGTGGTAATACCGCGATACCTGGGAGAAGTCGAATATACCTTTGCGAAAGCAATACAGGAGGATGAGTAATATGTGGCTGCCCCTCATTGGCATACTGATTGGAATTATCCTGGGAATGACCTTGCCCATCAATATTCCCACCGCCTATTCTTCATATATGTCCATCGCCGTTTTGGCGGCCTTGGATTCCGTGTTCGGGGGAATCCGGGCTTCCCTGGAGAAGCACTTTGAAGCCGATGTCTTTATTTCCGGCTTTTTTGGCAATGCGGTACTGGCAGCCGGGCTGGCATATATAGGCGATCGCCTGAATGTACCCATCTATCTGTGTGCCATTTTTGTATTCGGTTATCGCTTGTTCAATAATTTCGCACAGATTCGACGACATTTTTTGGGCCTTCTGCGAAAAAGATCGTTTATTGAGGATAACCTGGACAAATAATTATTTAACTTTTTGATAATCTATGGTAACATATTCACAAGATTGTATACACTACCATACAAAAGCGAGGTTTCTAGGCTTTGAGCAATGCTGTCACGGTGATTGAACCCGGTACGACAAAAATGACGGTGCTGACATGCCGGAAAGGTCAAAATGGCAGCTTGGAGCTGTCCGGTCTGGGTCAGGTTGGATACAGCGGGGTACAGAAGGACGGATGGGAATCCGAAAAAATGCTGTATCATGCTTTGGATGCCGCTTTGGGACAAGCCCGGAAGATGTCCGGCTGCCGGATCAGCAGCTGTATCCTGGGTATTCCCAATGAGTTTTGCGGGTTGATTCATCATACCAAAGAAATTCTGCCCACTCATCCGGTGACCAGGCAGGAGGTATTGGAATTGCGCAGGCTGGCTGCAGAGTATTCACTGCCAGCCCCCTGGGAAATTTCCAATGTCCTGTACGGCGATTTTTCGGCGGATGGCAGCCCGACGGACAACCCCGTGGGGATGTCATGTGAAACCCTTGGACTCAAGGCTTCTGTCATCTGCATTCACACGGATTTTGCAAAGCAGCTGACAAAGGTATTGCGTTCCCTGCAGGTTCAGGTCGATCGATGGATTCCGGTTCCTCTTGCATACGGGGAAGCCCTGCTCACAAATGAAGATCGGGAGCAAGATACGGTATTCATTGACACGGGCGGCGAGTCTACCGATATCGCGGTATACCAGGGCGGAGTGCCGGTATTCTATGACTGGATCGGTCTGGGCGGCAATGACATCAGCCGGGATGTTGCAACCGGCATCGGGGTGTCCTATGACGAAGCGGAACGGCTGAAGCGATACTGTGTTTTGGGTCTGGCCGCCAGCGAAGGCCCCGAAGCGTCCGAGCTTAAAATGCCGATCCGAAACGGCCAGCATATCCATAATGTTCCCATGGAGTTTCTGCAGCAAATCGTGGAAGCCCGCATTGAAGAAATCCTGGAGCTGGTCCAAAGCAGGATCAAGGCCGAAGGGCTGGAGCCGGCCGATGCAAAGGTGGTGCTCACCGGAGCCGGGCTTGCCATGTTTCGAGGAATCCGGGATTTCAGTGCAGGGGCACTGGGGGTAACCTCTCAGTCCGTTCGGCTGGGTGTTCCCGATGCAATCGGGCTTTCCAGTCCGGCGCTTGCAGCAGTCTATTCCCTGGGACATATGAGCCTGAACAGACAGTGGACGAGTGGTTCAAGCCTGAGAGACCGTTTCGGGGCTTTGTTGGACAAATTGAAAAATCGATTTTGAAAATGAACTTATTTATTACATAAAGGGGAGGGTACGGCGTGCTGGAATTTGACATGGATACGGCTCAGTTTGCGCAGATAAAGGTAATAGGAGTAGGGGGAGCGGGTAACAACGCAGTAAACCGCATGATTCAACATGGCTTGAAGGGTGTGGACTTTATATCAATCAATACCGATAAACAAGCTCTATACCTTTCACAGGCAACACAAAAGGTTCAAATCGGCGAAAAGCTGACCAAAGGGCTGGGAGCCGGTGCGGATCCGGAAATCGGCCAGAAGGCCGCTGAGGAAAGCCGGGAGGAAATTCTGCAGATCATCAAGGGCTCGGACATGATATTTGTTACAGCCGGCATGGGAGGCGGAACCGGAACCGGTGCAGCTCCGATCGTTGCGGAGCTGGCCAGAGAATTGGGCATCCTGACTGTAGGCGTTGTCACCAAACCCTTCCTCTTTGAAGGCAGGCAGCGTTCCATCAATGCAGAAAAGGGAATCGCTATGCTGAAGGACAAGGTGGATACCCTGGTAACCATACCCAATGACCGGCTGCTCCAGGTGGTGGAAAGACGAACCTCCATGATGGAAGCCTTCAAAATAGCCGATGACGTCCTCCGTCAGGGTGTACAGGGCATATCCGATCTGATTGCCGTACCCGGTCTGGTCAACCTGGACTTTGCCGATGTTCGCACCATCATGAAGGAAAAAGGCCTGGCTCATATGGGTATCGGAAAGGGAAGCGGCGACAACCGGGCTACCGATGCAGCCAAACAGGCGATCCAGAGTCCCTTGCTGGAAACCACCATAGAAGGAGCGCGGGGCGTATTGCTTAACATCACCGGCGGTCCCAATCTCGGCCTGTTTGAGGTGAACGAAGCAGCCGAACTGGTTGCCCAGGCTGCCGATCCGGAAGCCAACATCATCTTCGGTGCAGTCATTGACGAAAGCCTGGAGGATGAAATTCGGATTATCGTCATGGCAACCGGCTTCGAAAAGGGTATGGAGAGAAAGGAACGAAAACAGGTGGAAAAGGCAGTGGAAACCTTAAAAACCGCTGCAGGGCGCGACACCGCCGATGACCTGGAAATTCCCACCTTCCTGAGAAGAAACCGTTTGAAATAAAGAAGCAGGCAAAAGTCTGATTATCAGGAATCCTTACGATAACGACAATAAAGTCTATTTATTGTCGTTATTTTTTTGTCTTCGCCTGCATCGTTCTACAGGATTCTGTTTGCGGATGATTTATAATAAGGACAACAAGGGCTTGGGAAGAGTCTGAAGGATGGGGTCGGGGTGGAGTATCGTTTTCTGGATGTTATCTGGCTGGATAATCTGCTTGTCAATTTCATTGTATTGTGGATCACATGGAAGCTGTCACGGAACATCTCCCCCATGTGGAGGCTGTGGTGCTCTGCCTGTATCGGAGCAGCTTATGCAGTTGTGCTCATCCTGCCGGGCTTTGCCCTTCTTTCCTGTCTGCCCTGTAAGATCCTCCTGTCGCTGGCCATGCTGGCAGCAGGGTTTCGCATCCGTTCCCTTCGGGAATTTTTAAAGCTGTTTGGTTACTTCTATGGCATTACCTTTTTACTGGGGGGAGCGGCCTTCGGCTTCTATTATTTTTTTGGAACCGGCATACAGGTTTCCGACGGAATCTTCCTGATTCGAGACTTCCCGGTCAAGCTTCTGGTTTTCTCAACGGTGTTTGTCATCCTCCTGTACCGCTGGTTGTGGCCTTATCTGCGGTTTCAGATCAATCGCAGGCAGCTTGTTTATCAGGTGGAGATTACATTTGACAAGCAAAGCATAATCATGAACGCATTTCTGGATACGGGGAATGAATTGACGGATCCCATTTCGGGGTGCCCGGTTATGGTGGTTGAATTTGACCTGATCCGGCCCATTCTGCCCTTTGAAATACAAAAGATTTTTCTGTACGGCAGAGAAGAGCATCTGGAGGACATGACCCGGGTCATGGCGGAATCTGCCTGGATCAGCCGATTCTGCCTTGTACCCTATCGGACTCTGGGTCGTACCGATGGCCTGCTTTTGGCCTTTCGGCCCGATCAGATCCGTGTTCTGACCGATGGCAGATGGGTAGAGGCAAGTGATACCCTGATTGGCATCCGCAATCGGAAGTTGTCCGTCAGTGACGAGTATCATGCATTGATCCAGCCGCAAATTATCCCGTAACAGGAGGTATGATTCATGTCCCTGTATCACAAGCTGAAAATGAAATTCCGCCTTAACTGGATAAAGCTCTTCAACAGGCTGCGGATACTGAAAAACAAGCTTATCTATTACATCAGCGGAAACGAAGCCCTTCCCCCTCCCTTATCCACTGAGGAGGAGGGTTACCTGATTACCAAGCTGGAAATGGGAGACCTGTCCGTCAAAGGCACCTTGATCGAGCGAAACCTGCGCCTGGTGGTGTACATAGCGAGAAAATTTGAAAACACCGGCATCTGCGTGGAGGATTTGATCTCCATCGGCACCATTGGCCTGATTAAGGCAGTCAACACCTTTGATCCTACAAAAAAGATCAAGCTGGCCACCTATGCTTCCCGCTGCATTGAAAATGAAATTCTCATGTATCTCAGACGCAACGGAAAGACCAAATCGGAAATTTCCTTTGATGAACCCCTGAACATTGACTGGGACGGCAATGAACTGCTGCTGTCGGACATTCTGGGTACGGAAAACGATCTGGTTTACAAATACATTGAGGATGAGGTGGATCGGGAGCTGCTTAATCTGGCTATGAGCCATCTGACTCGCAGGGAAAGATGCATCATTGAGCTTCGATTCGGCCTCCGGGACGGTTCGGAAAAAACCCAGAAGGAAGTAGCCGATTTGCTGGGCATTTCCCAATCCTACATCTCCCGGCTGGAAAAACGAATTATCAGGAGATTGAAAAAGGAAATCAGTCGAATGGTTTAAGAATAAATTGCTCCATCCAAGGCAATACTTTCTGTATGAAGGACATCCGGATTTTACAGGATGAGGGATGGAGGGAAATTGCATGCACACGAATAAAGTCGAAATTTGCGGAGTGAACACATCACAGCTTCCGGTTCTCACCAACGAGGAAATGAAGGAGCTGTTTTCGCGGATGCATGCCGGTGATAACACTGCCAGGGAGGAATTTATTCAGGGAAATTTGAGACTGGTGCTCAGTGTCATTCAGCGCTTCAACAACAGGGGCGAGTACATTGATGATTTGTTTCAGGTAGGGTGCATCGGGCTGATCAAGGCGATCGACAACTTTGATACATCTCACAATGTCCGCTTTTCCACCTATGCCGTGCCCATGATCATCGGCGAAATCCGCCGATACCTTCGGGACAACAACTCCATCCGGGTCAGCCGTTCTCTGCGGGATACCGCTTACAAGGCCTTACAGGTGAGGGATCAGCTGATCAATAAAAACTCCAAGGAGCCTACAGTGGGTGAAATTGCTGAGGCACTGGACATGCCCAGGGAAGATGTGGTGTTTGCCCTGGATGCCATACAGGATCCTATATCCCTGTTCGAGCCCATCTATCATGATGGCGGCGATGCCATTTTTGTTATGGATCAGGTCAGCGACGACAAAAACCAGGATGAAACCTGGCTGGAGGGAATTGCCCTGAAGGAGGCCATGAAGAAGCTCAACGACAGGGAAAAGCTGATTCTGACCATGCGCTTCTTTGACGGGCGCACCCAGATGGAGGTAGCGGAGGAAATCGGTATCTCCCAGGCCCAGGTTTCCCGATTGGAGAAAACCGCTTTGAGTCATATGCGCAAGTACATTTAACGGATGCAACTTGAGAATCAAGCCCCCAGCTGTCCAACCGGACAGCTTTTTTGTCATCTTTTCCCGCCTCGTTTAATAGGATAGTAGGAGAGAGAGTACTGTTTGGGGAGCGAGGTGGGCATCCATGCCGAAATCGTCGGATTTTCGAACCAAGGAGGTCATCAATATCCGGGATGGCAAACGCCTGGGCATCATCGTTGACATGGAATTCAATCTGCATGAAGGCAGAATAACAGCCATTGTGGTCCCTGGGGCCAGCCGTTTTCTGGGCTTGCTGAGAGAGGAAGATGACCTGGTCATACCCTGGGAAAAAATCAAGAAAATAGGGGACGATGTCATTTTGGTGGATGTGGAAACCCGGTCCACCTGACGGGGACACCTGACGGGGACAGTTCTCAATTTTTGAGTGTTTGTCCACGTTGCCATCGTCACAGCACTCATACAGCGCTGTTTGGGACAAGCCTGAAAAGCATGGACGAATCCTGAAAAATGTAATATAATGGATAGGTAAACCAGTCTGGAAGGGGGCTGCAGAGTTGAAGTGCCCGTTTTGTTTAACCGACGACAGCAAGGTGGTCGACTCCCGGCCGACGGATGAAGGAACGGTGATTCGCCGCAGGCGGGAGTGCAGCCAGTGCACCAAACGCTTTACCACCTATGAAAAAATTGAAAACCTGCCCATGATGGTCATCAAAAAGGACGGACGACGAGAGGCATTCAACAGCAGTAAGATCATGTCCGGTCTGCTCAGGGCCTGTGAAAAAAGGCCGGTTTCTGTTCGTGTCCTGGAAACCATGGTACAGGATATTGAAAAGCAGGTGTACAATTCCCTGGAGCAGGAGGTAACCAGCCAGTACATTGGGGAAATGGTGATGGAAAAGCTTCGGAATGTGGACGAGGTAGCCTATGTGCGCTTTGCTTCGGTCTACCGTCAGTTTAAGGACATCAACACCTTTCTGGATGAGCTGAACAAGCTGCTGAAGGAAAAATAAAGCTGAAAAAAGAACATAAAGCTGAAGGAGAAATAAAGCTGAAAGAATAATAGATCAGGAAACCCTTTTAAATAGTGTGAGCCAATACCGGTTTTGATGCATTTGCGTTGGAAGCCGGTTTTTTATGTTTTTGACAGGTTCCTGGCAAAGCATACAACCTCTTTTTGCAGGGAATGCTAATTTTGAGTTCAACATACAAAAAAGAGGTGATCATTTATGCCCTTTGGATTAACGCTTCTGGTTGTGGCTAGTATATTGGTTTTATTTGGGGTTGGGCATCAGGTTTTGGACAGGATGCGGCTGAATGACAAGACGGCTCTGCTGTTTATGGCTGCTATTTTTGTTGGGGGCTTGCTGCCTGATATTTCACTGGGCGAGCGTTTCTCGATTAATCTGGGCGGCGCAGTAATTCCTTTTATCCTTGTGGCTTACCTGTTTATCAAAGCGGGAACCGCGAAGGAAAAGTGGAGGGCAGTGCTGGCTTCCCTGGTATCCGGGGCAGCGATTTATATTGCGGGGAGACTGCTTCCCCACGATCCGGAAACCATATGGTTTGACCCAAACTATGCATATGGCATAATTGCAGGAATCACAGCCTACCTGTTTGGACGCTCCAGGCGGGCATCCTTTATAGCAGGCATCATGGGCGTAATCCTTGCAGATATCGCCCAACTGGTAGAGAACACCATCCGGGGCATTCCCGCACCCATTCGCCTGGGCTCGGCAGGAGCTGTGGATATTCTGGTCATATCCGGTCTGCTTGCCGTTTTGCTGGCTGAGGTAGTAGGAGAGCTGCGGGAGAAGCTGCAGGGAGGCACGGAGAAAAAGCATATGCGCTTTGACCATGGCGAATTCACCAGTGCCATGGGAGCCGAGCATTTCCCTGAGCAGTCCGGGATGGAGGATTGGACAGAGGTGGATGAAGACGGGGCTGTTCCGGAGCCGGACCAGCACCCTGATGAGGAGGGAAACTCATGAGAAAGGTCATAAGCAAGGCCATGCTGCTGGCCATACTGCTCACGGTGATTCTCCCGGGTACCGCTTTTGCCGATGACTGGTTTGAGCCCAGTCCGGGCTATTATACGCTCCTGGATGAAAAGGGCGGGGAACTGACTGTCATGGCACGGGAAATTTCCGTTGATGATGAGTATGTCAGCGGTGACAATAAGCATTACATCGTAACCAGGGTAGACAGGCAAAAAAGAGAGGCATATACCCGGCTGGAAGGGGAAATCACGCTGCCGGCTGCTGGAAAGAACCATGCCATCACCGCAGCACAGCAGGATGACGAAGGCAGTATTCTGCTCTACTGCACCCATAACTCGGAATCCTATGTTCCGTCAGACGGTCGGGAAAGCATTGAGGGAAAAGGCGGAATCAAGGATGTTGCCAGAGCCTTTGAAGAAAATTTGAAGGAGAAGGGCATCAAGGCAGTCTTCAGCGACGAGGTGCATGATCCCCATGATGCCGGTGCCTATCGACGGTCGCGGCAGACTGCCGTCCGGTTGATCAAGGAAAATATGCCGGTGAAAGCCGTGTTTGACATTCACAGGGATGCAGTGCCCAAGAGTCACTATGTAACCGAGGTAAAAGGCGAGGATATGACCAAGGTCCGGATCGTGATCGGACGGCGCAATCAGAATCGGAAGGCAAATGAGGAGCTGGCCTACAAGATCAAAGCGGTGGCGGATGATTCCTACCCCGGTCTCATTAAGGACATCTTCATAGGAAAGGGCAGCTATAATCAGGAGCTGTCTCCAAGATCCCTCTTGTTTGAAATGGGTACCCATGAAAACACCAAGGAAGCGGCGCAGAAATCGACTGCCTACCTGGCTGATGTGGTTTCCAGGTCCCTGTTCGGCGGCAGGACGGAAGATCAGGCCGGTGACAAGAAGGATAAGGATGCTGAGGAAACAAGGAAAGATGAAAAAAGGGAAGACGGAAGAAGAACCGGGATATCACGGATCAACCGGGAAACCGGGCAGGATAACGACGCAGGAGGCGGCAGAGGCTTAACCTGGCTGCTGGTTGTGGTTGTGGCAGGCGTAGTCGGATTTTTGTTGATCAGTATGGGCGGGAAGGAGCTTTCCTCCAAGTTCAGAGGGTCATCCAGACAGGAATACAGCAGCTTTCTGGGCCGCAAGAAAAAGAAGAAGTAACAGGGGACCGACTCCGGGAGGAATTTGGTGCGAATTATCTATTACAGCTATTGGGGCACCTATGCGGCTTATACCATGGCAGCGCTGCATACAGGGATTTATCCGGAGCATGGAATGCCTCCGGATAAATGGGTTGCTTCACAGTTTATGCTCTGCAGAAGATATGGCGAACAAACAGGAAATCTGATCTTTGTGGGCCTGGATGACCGGTGCCGGGAGGTATACAGCCTGGGCTGCAGGCAGCATGCCGGGATGGTGATCCGGGCTCTTCAGCATATCAGTCAGATCTTTCATGTAGAGGAACCCATAAGCTTCATTGATGCCAGAAAGCGGGAAGGAAGGCTGCCCGGCCTGCTGCAAACCCATGCATTTTCGAATCGGCAGGCTGCGGAAAGGCTGTTTGCGGTGTGGTTCCGAAAAAAATACACAGCCTGCCTGCAGGAGGTACAGCAGATCAGGCGGGCTTTAAAGGATGGGATAGATGGATGAAGCTGTTCTACTGCTGCTACGGAGGTGCCCACACCTCCGTTACTTGTGCCTCCATTCATCTGGGGCATCTGCCCTCCGACCGGACCCCGGAAGCCTATGAGTTTGCAGGGATACCCTTCTATGACAAAATGGAGAACCGGAAGCTGGCAACACCGGTCTTTATGGGCAGGGATCTGCTGGGCTGGGATATTTACATTATGGGCATGAAGAATGCAAGGCAGCTGATTATTCCAGCCATGAAAAGCTATCTGAATGCATGCAGGGTGGAGCAGGAGAACTTCTTGCTGGTAAATGCCCTGATTGAGCTTCATCCCATTACCTCCGTCGGCGGGGTGATTTCCCGGAAATTCGGCCTTGTACCGCTGGGCCGGCCGCTGACCATAAGGGGAATCCGAAAAACCTATCCCAGGTTTGTGGCTTTGGTGGAGCAGGTAAAGGAAAACCTGCGGTCCAGACAGGAATTATCTTGACTTGAATAACAATATGACAGATAATGATTATGTTAAATAGATTAGTATCTGGTACTATAAACAGATAATAGTTTCTGAGGTGGACCGATGAGCATGGACGGCCATAAAATTACTGGGGTAGAGCCAGGCTCCATAGCAGAGGAGCTGGAGCTGGAAAAGGACGATGTGCTGCTTCGCATCAATGGTACGGAAATCGTTGATGTACTTGACTATATAGAATGGATGGGAAATGAGTCACTGGAGCTTTTGATTCGAAAGGCCGACGGTGAGGAATGGGAGATTCAACTGGAAAAGGAGCCCGGCGAGGATCTGGGACTGAAGTTCGAACATGACCTGATGGATCAGGAGCGGACCTGCCGGAACAAATGCATTTTCTGCTTTGTCGACCAGCTGCCCAAGGGCATGCGGGACTCCTTGTATTACAAGGATGACGACTGGCGGCTTTCCTTTCTTGTGGGCAACTACATAACCTTAACCAACCTTTCCGATTGCGATGTGGACCGGATTGTGGAAAAGCATATCAGTCCGCTCTTTGTTTCTGTACACACCACCAACCCCGAGCTGCGCAGGAAAATGCTGAACAACCGTTTTGCAGGAGATGTCTTGGGGTATCTGAAGACCATAGCAGATGCAGGCATTCAGCTGCACACCCAGATTGTATTGTGTCCCGGGTGGAATGACGGTGCAGAGCTGGACCGAACCCTGTCGGATCTATGGGAGCTTCGAGGATCCGTCCAATCCGTTGCAGTGGTGCCGG
>DURK01000182.1 GCA_012837325.1 Clostridiales bacterium | reverse complement strand
AAGGGTACGGGTTATCGGCCCTGATGCGGACAAGGCTGCCATCGATTCCTACCTCCGCAAAGCCTTTGCACGGGCATCCAGGATGGGTGTGAAAAAGGTTGTTTTTGGAAGCTCGCCTTCCAGACAGCTTCCTGAGGGCTGGACAAGGCAGGAAGGCTACCGAGCTTTCGTTTCAGTCATCCATGAACACTTGATTCCTTTATGCAGGGCACACGGATTTCACCTGATGATTGAGCCCATTGCTGCGGATTTATGCAATCTGATCAATAGTCTCGATGATGGAATGGAAATCGTGCAGATGACAGATTCACCAGTGGTCTCCCTCCATGCTGACAGCGTACATATGCTGAGCATTCATGAGGATGCTGATAACATTTTGAAATATGCCCCTTTTATCGACCATATACACATTTCCGAGCTGGACAGAGTGCTGCCCGAAACCTCCTACACCCCTGAACTGCTGAAAATCTTAAAGAATATCAAGGCCATTCAATACGATGATACCATCAGCTTTGAGCCCATGCCAAGTCAGCATATTGACAAGGCGCTGAATCTGATCAAGTCATTTTTTGAGTCCTGAAATAGAAAGACCCCCGATTGTGATTTGAATCGGGGGTTCACTATGTCTATTTTTCCATCCATTTGTATTTATCACGAAGGATTGTAAGATAAACCTCAGTGGCTTCAAGCCCGCCCTCTGAGAATCCTGAACCCTGAGGCTTCAATATGGATTCCTCATCCAGTTGAGATTTTATTCTGTAATGGGTCTCTACAGATACATAACCTGCGTAGTCATCCCTTTTTAATGCATTCAGGACGCCATGATAATCCACTTCCCCTTCGCCTAAAAGTGCCGGTTCAAAACCTTCCCTGCCTTTCTTCATATCCTTTAGATGTACATGGCAGATATAAGGCTTCAGCCTTTTATAACCGTCAGGATAAGGAGGGGGAGCCTTGTGATCGGCAATTTCATTGCCCGGATCCCAAATTGCAGCCAGATTGGGTGAGTCAACCAGCTGTAAGAAGTCTACGAGGATAGAGGAATTGTAGGTGCATACACTTGGCTCGGATTCGATGGCAATGATAATATTGCCTTCCTTTGCATACTCCAGAGGCTTTTTATAATACTGTGCTATCTTTTCAAAGCTGTCAGCCCCTTGTCCGTCGTTCCAAAATGTAAAGCCTCGAATAATATTACAGCCCCATAAATGCGCCGCCTCTATACATCTCTTCAAGCCTTCATAATGCTCGGCAATGGTCTTTTCATCATTGATGTCACACTTGAACAATGGTGAGCTGATGGCGCAAATGGAGAGCCCAAAGTCATCTGCAATGTTTTTGATATCAATGAAGTCCTGCTTGTTCATTTGAAAAGGATTTCGTTCGTTGACAGACCTTATTTCCAGAGCATCCAGGTTAAACCTTTGGGCAAGCTTTGCCGCAGTAACCAGATCCTGGGATACTTCATCGGTGATCACAGCAGTTTTATACATAAGAAATACACCTCGCTTTGAATCATCATTTTCCAGTGACGGGGGGTCAGTCATCATATTCCATTAGCTCTACAACAGCCCCGTCAGGAGTCTCGTAAAACCCAACCACATGACCGGCAACTGAAGCAAAAGGCTCTATCAGCACCTTGAGCCCTTCTGCTGCCTTCTCAATGTTTTCTACCTTGAAAGCGACGTGGGGCTTGTTTCGAATAGCATCTGCAACAGGACTGTCGTCACAGTAACGAAGCCATTCGATCTTAAAGGGATGCAGCTGCGGATCTGTTACCCAGACACGTGTTTTCTTAACAAATCTTTCATTCGGCTGTTCTTTTTCAGTGGTCAACCCCACATGATCAAATTTCATTTCTATCTCCTCTGTTATGCAGTTCATTTTGAAACAAAAGCTTCCGGAATAGGTCAACAAGCCTTCTTAGCATTAACTGGCTGATTTCTTCTTTCTGACTTTTGCCTTCACCTTTTCCATGAGCCTTGCAAAAGCTGGAATCTGCGGCAGGACAAGGAACAGGATAAAGGCGATAAAGAAGAGGCTTATAGGTCTTGTAAAGAAGGGAAGGATGCTTCCATCGCCCAGTATCAAGGCCCGTCGTACGTTTT
>DURK01000181.1 GCA_012837325.1 Clostridiales bacterium | reverse complement strand
GACCAGGAATTATTCATCCATTAGATTGAATATCTCATCGTTCTGGATTTCTTCATCCTCATCTTCATGGTTTTCATTCCCCTTGCAGCCGCAGCCGTCTTGTTTGCCGGCAAATTGCAGTTCACTGAGGGGGAACTCATGCAGGTCAACAGACCCGTCCTCGGTTATCATTTTTACCTTTACCACCTGTGTCAGCAGATTGGATTCCAGTACCACGGCCTCTCCCATAGGTGTTGTCACGGTTCTGCCCGCTTTGGGCATGCACTTTCTGGCACATTCATAATGATTCTGCTCGTACTTCAGGCAGCACATCAGTCTTCCGCATATGCCGGAAATTTTTGCAGGGTTGAGGGACAGGTTTTGCTCCTTGGCCATTTTGATGGACACGGGATGGAAATCCCCCATAAAGGTACTGCAGCACAGAGTCAGCCCGCAGGGGCCCAGTCCGCCCAGCATCTTGGCCTCATCCCGAACTCCGATCTGGCGCAGCTCAATGCGGGTTTTGAAAACCGATGCCAGGTCCTTCACAAGCTCCCTGAAATCAATGCGTCCGTCTGCGGTAAAGTAGAAGATCAGCTTGCTGTTATCGAAA
Source organism: Clostridiales bacterium (assembly GCA_012837325.1). Classification (GTDB taxonomy): domain Bacteria; phylum Bacillota; class Clostridia; order Caldicoprobacterales; family DTU083; genus DURK01. Next base: position 7,626 of record DURK01000181.1, on the reverse strand, counting down.
GTAAGCTCCACATCTACCAAATTCATGGGGAGCTGATGGGCGGCAATCTTCTCTTCCCCCACCTGAAAGGCTTCCTTCTCCCTCTTTCTGTTCTCAAGAACCTGTTTCTCATCCTCCTCATTGGCCTTCCGAATGACAGATTTCAGAGGGGAGACAATTTCCTCGCTGGGAACCATCTTGGGGGGCACCACCACATCTCCGTACTCGATGCCGCGGGCGGTCTCAACTATAACATGGTCATCCACTTTCAGTTCCTGATCGTTTGGTCCAAAATAATATATTTTACCGGCTTTTTTAAACCGGACTCCTACTACAAGCTGCATTCATTGTTCCTCCTTGGAAACTCAAAAGCATGTTCTCGATGGTTGGTTGATAATTGCTGTTGCTTTTCAACATTTTTCTGCTGTCTTCAATCTTTTCTATCATATCCTTTAATGCCTCGCTTGTAAAGTAGGAAACCTGCTTTTTCAGCAAGGCTGCTTGATCCAGATTGATGACCAGACCCCATTCTCCAGTCTCTTTCAAAACCAGCAGATCACGAATCCAAAGCTGCAGGATATGAAAGAGATCCTCCACCCTGTGCCTGTTGTCGGCAAAAACCTCATATGCATCCAGAATTCTTACAGAGCCTGCCTGGGACATGCTCCTGAGCAGAATCTCACGACTGCTTCGAAAGGCTTCATCCTCCGCCAGCGCCAGGGCCTTACCCGGGTTTCCCTGAGACAGTGCGGCAATCATCCCGGCATCCTCTTGTGAAATGGACAAACGACGATGCAAAATTTCAATGATCATCTGCTGAGGCAGGGCTCCGATTCGAAAGGTCTGGCATCGGGAAAGAATGGTAGGCAGCAAGGCACTGGTGCTTTCAGCCAGCAAAAAAAACAAGGTATGGGAAGGGGGCTCCTCCAAGGTTTTCAAAAGTGCATTTTGTGCCTGCTGAGTCATAAGATGTGCATTGTCAATAAAACAGACTCTTTTTCCCGCCTGATAGGGCTTGACCTTGATGGCAGCCTGCAAGTCCCGTATCTGGCCTACCGAGATACCGGTTTTGCCCTCCGGGCGGCGAATCCAAAACACATCCGGATGACTTCCGCCTTCAAACTGCCTGCATGTACTGCACAAGGAACAGGGTCTGCTGCCTTGACTTGTGCATAACAGAGCCTGTGCCAGAAGACTGCTCATGGTTTTCTTTCCGGCTCCTGCCGGACCTGTGAATAAATAAGCATGGACAACCCTTCCGCTTGCCAGAATGCGTTCCATAGCGGCAATCAGCGGGGATTGTCCAATCAAATCTCTGGTGTTCATATGGGGTTTCCCTCTCTGTATACCAAGGCTTCCCAAGCTGATCAGATTTTGCGGAAATCCGCAACATCCACAACAAATACTGTAGCCCCGCCTACTGTGACCTCAACCGGATAGGGCACATATACCCCTGCTGCACCTGCCACAGGTGAAGGAGAGGTAGCAACCTGCTTTCTGCTTTTGCAGACCTTTTCGATCAGCTCCAGGGCAGGCTCCAGTCTGTCTTCATCGACTCCGATCAGGAAGGTTGTGTTTCCCGCTCTTAAAAAGCCGCCTGTTGTAGCAAGCTTGGTAACACTGTATCCTTCATTCATGAGGGTGGATGTCAGTTTTTGGGCATCCTCATCCTGTACAATGGCGATAATCAACTTCATATTGCCGAACCCCCTTCATAAGATCTGGCAACCATAACAGCGCCTTATCCTTCCAATTGTTAATTTATTATATCTTATTTTCCGGAAGCTTTCAAATGATTTCTGAAGGAATGGGGCTGTAAACTGAATGATTTCCTGCATTTTTATCTGGGTCCTATTCCTCTACCAGTCTTTTTTCACCCGTCAATTCCCGCAAGGGCTTGATGTTTTGAGTGAACTCCACCGTTCCCAGGTATTCCCCCGCTGCATTCCGAACGGCAAAATAACGGATATGGATAAAGACCTCTCCTTTTTGGATCCAAAAATCTTCATGATCCTTTTTTCCTGAACGAAGGTCTTCTACAATGTCTTCTACAATATGCACGCTGGCAGGAGGATGGCAGTTCCCTACATCCCTTCCGATGATTGCCTTGGTTCTGGGGAAGATCCGCTCTGTTCCCTGACTGAAGTATTTTACGGTGTTGTTCTTGTCCACGAAGGTAATATCCACAGGAAGCGTGTTGAGCATGCCTTCCAGCTCGGCAACAGTGAATACACCGGTTTCCAGCCGAATCGTGCCCTGATCCATGACAGGCGGTTCGGGCTTGGTTGGTTCGATCTCTTTTCTTTCAGGGGTCCATACTCCTGCAGGCTGAACCAGCGTGTAGCCGATTTCTTCGCTGTCCTCCTCCATTTTCAGCCATTCATCCTCGGTCAGGGTTTCCAATGCCATAGGAAAGAGGATGTTTTCTTCCTTGAAAATCATTTCCTTAACCCGGTGCATCACCTGGCGGATGGACTTGGCGGCATCTTCCCGGTTGCCGTCGTAATGCTGAATCTTTTGGATGCCTTCCTTGATTTCAGCCCGTATTTCATCATCCACGCCCCACATGACCTTCGGCGGTCCGGTAATTTCGTACTTCTCCAGGAAGGGAAAGAGGATATTCTCCTTTCTGCTGTAATGCTGCTCAATCTCCTGCAGCTTTTTCAGATGCTTCAACAAGGCAGCCCGGTTATCGCTTCCATCATCCTTTACAAATTCATCAAGGGCAGGTTGGATCTGATTGTCCATCAACCGCTCCAAGGCTCTGTTTTCCAGTCGAAATGTATGAACCGGATGACCTGGCATTTCATGCGCTTCATGGGGCTTGTGAATCTCTTCTATGGAGCCCTTGAAGACAGCCGCATGAACATCACACAGCCTTTGAACCTCCTCGATTGGCAGCCCCTCCATGATCAGATTTTGCTCCATCTGAGAGATTTCAGAAGCGGAAACCCCTTCTATCAGCTTGTCAAATCGATCCTTTACCTCGTCCACGGTTTTTCCTTCATGCAGCTCCATGATCAGCTCTTTCAGTACCTTTTGGCGGTGTTCCCGGTTGTTAATCATTTCACTCATATGAACCCTCCTCTTTGGATTTAATATTGGCTTTCCTGGTATATTTATGTATTGTGCTGCTGTGCACAGAAGGTTAATGCTTACAGCCCATAGAGCTCATTGGGCAGCTATGACAGGCTTCTGCAGCAGATCCGCTTTCTTTGCTGCTTTGCAGAGAATTACATCTGCCCTCATAGATTTGCTTTACCTCTCCGTTACAGAGCGGGCATCTTACCTGCATCTTGTTATGGCTGTATACCAGCTCCGTGAATTTGGTATCACAATCCCTGCATTGAAAATTGATCATGGGCATAACCCTCAAGCCTCCTTGAAAATATTTATAAACATCTCTTTCTTGTTAACACAAGGAATGGAACAGCTCCAGGCAGTCAATTCGGGTTCAAAAATTTCAGCTGCATTCAATTACAGATACCTGCGGACCAGGTCAAATACCTCATTATGAATGTCTTCTATGGACCGTATTTGCTCATTGCGAACGCAGGACACCTTCTGCCAGCCAAATTTCTCAGCCAGCCAAACAGCACAATAATAGGCTTGCTTCAAATACTCCGTATCCCGTTCATGGATATCCTTTTCCTTAGAGCCGGTAATTTTATTGCCTCGGTTCACCATCAATTGAGCGGCAAAAGCCGGCGGCATATCCAGAAACAGGACACAATCCGGCTGGGGCAGACCGAACAAATCAAATTCAAAGCGCCGCAGCCAGTCCAAAAACGTTTCCCTCTCATCAGGATCCGTAATTTTTACTGCCTGATGCACCATATTGGATGTTGTATAACGATCCGCCAGAATGATGCCTCCCTCCCGATAAAATGCCTCCCATTCCTTTTTGTAGGATGCATAACGATCCACAGCATAAAAGGTGGAGGCGATATACGGGCTGACATCATCCGGCCTTTTTCCGAAATCACCTCGCAGATACATCTTTATCAGGGCAGAGGACTCACTGTCATAATTGGGAAACGCGATATGGCGCACCTTGCAGCCCTCTCTCTGAAGGCGTTCAAACAATCTTTTTGTCTGCGTTTCCTTTCCGCTTCCGTCCCCTGCTTCAATACAAATCAGTTTTCCCATATTCATCCCTCGTCCAATTGTTCGGCGAACACTGCTTGGTCTTCAAGCTTCAGTCATGCCCGAATCATTGATTGTTATTGATCCTTTATTGTGTTTCATTCTTTTTTGTGTTCACACCTTTATGATTCTTGCTTCTTTTTTGTACTCATTTCTTTATTATAACCAGTATAATCAGTGCAACATGATGAAGGCCTTTCGCTCCGCCTTTGACTGCTGCCTGCCTTTGCAGCTTACTCTGCCAGAACGGGAATCAGCCGGGCTTCAGCTAAACCAAACAGCCGGGCTCCCTTGGCTTGATTTTCGAGTAACTCTTCGATGCCCTGGCAGTCAATCAATTCTCCCGGACAAAACCGGGGTATGCCGGGAGGGTAGGCACCCACCAGGTCCCCGCAGATCCGCCCCTTTGCCTCCTTTAAAGGGATCAGTTCCTTTTTTCTCTCAAAAGCCTCTTTTGGCGACAGTACCTGCCTGGGCATTTCCCGGGAAATTGACACTTTTTTTATTTCTTTGTCTGATTTCCCCTTCGCCTGTGACAGAATTCTGCATGCCTCTACCAGCCTGCGAAACTCATCCTTCCGATCTGCGATGGTACAAATCAGCACCATGCGGCGGCTGTCCGACATCTCCACCTGTACTCCTGCCTGCCGTAAGATTTCCTCTGCTTCAAAGCCGGTTCGGCCAAGCTGGGAGACATCCAGCACCAGCCTGGAAGCATCGGTCTGAAAGATTTCCGTTCTGCAGTAATCCTCCATGGTATCAATCCCCATAGCCTGCAGCTCCTTTCTTGTCCAGAACAAATTCTCCAAAAGCCTGTCTATTTCCTCCCTGCCATGTTCCTCCATGTATGCCCTGGCCCAATCCAATGATGCCATCAGAAGGTATGACGGGCTGGTGCTTTGCATCATTCTGTGAACCTGTGAAACCCGGTCAATGAATGCCGATTCCGTATACTGGGAATGGCTGCCGCTTCGAACATGTAAATAAGCAGACTGGGTCAATGCCGGCAGAGTCTTATGCGCGCTTTGCACCCACAAATCGGCACCGCACTGGGCAGCGGAAGGAGGCAGGTCAGGATGAAAAATCAAGTGTGCTCCATGAGCTTCGTCTACCAGCATCCTGATACGGTGTTTGGACAATATCATCCGGATCTCTGAGAGATGAGGACACAATCCATAGTAATCCGGGTTGGTGATGATCATGCCTGCCAACTCCGGATTATCCTCAGCTGCCTGCTCCACCTCCCTTGGAGAAACGTGGGTAGCAAGATCCCTTTGCACATCATATTCCGGTTGGATATAAACGGGCTGCGCACCGCTCAGAATCAGGCCGCCCCAAACAGACCTATGGCTGTTTCGGGGTACCAAAACCTGATCTCCGGGAAGAAAGGCTGACATCATCATGATATGAATACCCGATGTGGAGCCGTTCACTAGAAAAAAACAGGCATCTGACCGGAAAGCCCGGGCTGCTGATTGCTGGGCTTCCCTGATGACTCCTTCCGGCGCCTGCAGGTTATCCAGGCCTGGCAGCTCAGTAAGGTCCAGCCGGGGCAGGAGAGGCAGCCGGTCCGGAAATACCCTTCCGCCCTTGTGACCCGGGGTATGAAAGGGTGCAGGCTGATTTGAAATGTACTCCATTAATTTACTGACCAGCGGCATATTCATTCATGATCACCATATGCCCATTTGAAGCTGATCGGCTTCCTATATCTTTTCATACCTTGACTCCTGACTCACTTTTTAGATTCCATGGAATGACTCAGTTGATCTGCCTCAGAAATACCAGGAAGGCAGCCATCTGAGAAAACGAATGTAGGACTCGGGTACGACCAGTCCTGATACAGCTGGATAAAACAGGACAAACAACAAAAGTACCAAGCCCAGGTATCCGAAGACGACAACCTTCATGCCTGCATACTTCTCCATCAATATCTTTATGACATAAACCACTGCCAGGATCATAAACGGTACCATGGGAAAAAAGTGATAGATAAAGGCAGACCTGGAAATCATCATCCAAGGAATATACTGTGAGATGACAGCAAGAACAACCACGACCAGTGCCTTGTTCTTCTTCAGGGCGGCATGCGCAGCAACGAAAAAGGCTGGAAGGGCTGCCCACCAAACAGCAGGATTGCCAAAGGAAGCAAAGGTAGATGCCATTCCTGCCGGCAAATCCTTACCCTGATAATACCATATCGGCCTGATCATCAAAGGCCAGGTCCACCATTCGGACTGAAAATCATGGGTTGCTTCCAGGCCGCTGTGATAGTGGTACATGGACCTTTGGTATTCCAGGATATCCGAAAACTCCATGCCGGGCACCATCAGGTAGGGAATATAGGATAAGAGGTAAATCCCTGCCGGAATGATAATAAAAAACAAGATACAGTACAGCATGGTTTTCCACATATATACTGGTATATATTTTTCTACCCAGGCAGGAGGGGAATTGCTTTTTCCTGCAGTCTGCAGCCTGAACTGCTGATAATCCTGATATTCATCATATTTTGCCATGAAGAAAAGTACAGCCAGCCCCGGGGCGGCATACAATGCAGACCATTTAACAGCCGCTCCCAGCCCGAAAAACAATCCGCTCAGCAAAAGGGGCTTAAGCGATTGGTAAAAGCCTTTATGATATGACTTCTGCAAATAATAGTCCGCCATAAAGTAGTACATCAGGATAACAAAAAATGTGGTATAGCTGTCAATGGTTGCGATTCGGGTTTGCGCAAAATGCATGAGATCAAACATCATCAAAAAAGCAGCACAGAAACCATAGAAGCTTTTTTGAAACAGCTTTTTCCCAAACAGATACATCAAGGGAATCATGGCAGCACCGGTCAGGGTGCCTACAATCCGCCAGCCAAAGGTGTTCATTCCAAACAGGCTGATGCCGATGGATATGAGAATCTTACCAAGGGGCGGATGGGTCCATTCGTATGGACGAATCCGATTTAAGTGCTCATAGGCTGTCCGTGCATGATAAATTTCATCGAAATAGGTGCTGGTCATGAAATCACTTTGCCTGTATTGTACCAGATGCTGTTCATCAAATAGGTGCAGCAGCGGGTCCTGAGCTGGGGATCCATCCAGCTTCCTGACCTCAACAGGCAGAGGCTGTCTGCTGTCTTGTGAGAAGACACCGATTTCCTTAATCATACCGCCGGGTTCCCCGGCACGAATTTTGATTCGGGAAGTTGACTGTGAAACCTCCAGGACCTTCCATTTGTAGAAGTCATCGACTTCCAAATCATCCAGATTATGATAGGCTCCGGCTGAATCCTGATACCAGACTTCATAAGTACCCTCTCCCAGGCCGCTGTAATAGGTAATTCTGGACACCGGCTTCTCCGAGCCCAGTTCAATCAGAAAACCATCCTGATTGCTGCTGGCAGCCCATTCGGTTTGAGGCACATCAAGGCTGCCCAGCCTGATGAAAGCAATGACCAAATAAACAAGGGTCATTCCCGCCATAACAAGAGTGTCCTTCCTGTTT
>DURK01000022.1 GCA_012837325.1 Clostridiales bacterium | reverse complement strand
GTGTATCAATGACAAACCCGCCCTTTTTCAGCTTGGTATATAAAATAACATCAGGATCTTCCTCCAGCCTTTTTGCAAATTCCAGCTCGCCCTTACTATCAAATTTATAATACTTATGAACTGCTTTACGCTTTCCGGCATTAGTCTTTAAAACAAGACTTGTAGCATCATCCAGCATGGCCCTCTCAATTTGCTCTATCTCAAAGATAGTTGATTCCTCAAATTCATATCCTTCTATTACATCGTACCTTAGATCACCTTTCGCCATGAAATCTGTCAGCTTATCCTTTATATCCTGAGTTACCATATCAAGAATATCCTGGTTATTCAGCAGTTCTTTCTTTTCCAACCCGGTAATAATCTTGTAAATAGCCAGGCGTGGTAGCAGCGTATGATACATAATATAATTGATAATCTCGAAGTCGCTTTTTTGTGTTTCCATTCCCTTTGCCTCAATAAAAGATTTTTGTGACAAAGGATCATGCATGATAAATTTTTTCTGATCATCAAACCCTGCCCTACCCGTCTCTATTTCATATTCATACTTAACCTGCTTGAAACGCAGTTTTTCATTTAATTCAGAAATACAGACCTTTATAAAGGAAGCGCTGTCAACATTGATCTGGTACATGGTACGCTTGGACATTCTCTTGCTTAACTCCCTCAGGATCCTGGCAAAATATTCCTCTGAAATATAACTGTGTGCACCATTTTCGACAGGTTCTTCGTCGCCGTTTTTAATGGGGATTTTTTTGGTCCCCTTCTTAAGCATGGCCTCAATAAATTTCTCTTTAATTTTGATACTATGTTCCTGAAGCGTCTCATTGCTGAAACTAATGTCTTCTATCTGCTTGGCCTCTCTTGTGAGCATGCCGTCTTTATTGATAATCCCGTTATGCAGCAGCTCAATTTTAAAAGTTTCTGCAACCTCCAATATTTTCATCTCTGGAAGACCAGCTTCTTGAAGCGTGCTGTAAATCACATCAAAAGTAACTTCATCCTTATTAAACCCGGCACTTTCATTAAAATCCTTTTGGAGAGCAGCAGCAAAATTATCATAGTAATCATTAGCAATAACTGTAAGCTCATTCACTTCACTATCACTGCAACGATTCCCATCAATATCAACAGGCAGCCGTAAACCCCTGCCGATTTCCTGCTTTTTGGCAATATCCGAGCTGCTCTTTTTTAAAGTGCAGAGAGTAAAGACATTGGGATTGTCCCAGCCTTCCCGCAGGGCAGAGTGGGAAAAAATAAAAGCTAACGGCTCTTCAAAGGAAATCAGCTCGTCTTTCTTCTCCAGTATAAGCTCAATCCCTCTGTCAACATCTTCCTGTGCCTTTTTCTTCAGCTTTTCTTCATCCATAATGCTTGCCCAATTTTCAATCTCTACAGCATTTCTATTTTTATCTATGGCAAAATAGCCCTCCCGCACCTTTTGCACGTCTTGATACTGTTTAAAAAGTCCGGGATATTCCTTAAACACTTTGTTCCATTCGGGGTCTTTGATGATCCGGGCGTACTCTTCGTCAAAAATGCGCAAGTACTCCCCACGGCCATCAGCAGCGCTGTTATCCCTGAATTTATGGACGGCATCAATGAAGAAAAGGGAGATCACCTTTATTTTGTAGCCTTTTCTTAGGATATTGTACTGTTTTTGCAGATGGCTTTTGATCGCCAGCCGAATTTGTATGCGGATAGTTTCTTCTTCGCCAATATTCACATTGCTTTCCCCAACAGCGAGTTCAAAAATATCATCCCATTTACCAATTTTTAGTTTCTTAAGCTTATGGGGATCTTCCATGATAAACATATTTTGATATTGTTCCAGGTTCCCGGAACATTCATACAAGGAATCCCCGCCCCGGACTTTAAACCGCTCCCGAAGGATAATACCCCCTTGCTCTACATGAAAAATTTCTATCCTGGCATATAAATCTTTCGTAAATTCAATGTAGCGGACATAGGGGAAATCTTTGGGTATGGTTCCGTGGACGGTTTTTACTTCTAT
>DURK01000021.1 GCA_012837325.1 Clostridiales bacterium | reverse complement strand
TTTATATTGTATCAAAAAAAGAGAGTTTATGGAGGACATTTGGGGTTGGAACTGTAGGTTTTGTAGCTGTTTATAAAGTATATAAATATTTATCTGATGAAAAAACTAAGTCGGATACGGAGATGGAATTGGCTAGGCAAGAACTGATTCGAGGAATTAAGAATTATGATGAGACACATGCTGAAGAACATTCTGACTAGTATATTTAAGATGTATAATTTATATTTTGCAATTGAACTTAATAGTAATTAAATACTATAAGACACTCACAAGGGTGTCTTTTTTATGCCCAAAAACAAGGAGGTGAAAGCATGGCGGACAATTTTGGACTCAAAATTGGTGTTGAAGGTGAACGAGAATTTAAGAAAGCATTAAGCGATATAAACCAAAGTTTCAAGATTCTTGGCTCTGAAATGAATTTAGTTTCATCTCAGTTTGACAAGCAAGACAAATCAATACAGGCTTTGACATCAAGAAATAATGTTCTTAATAAAGAAATTGACGCACAAAAGGATAAGATAAACACACTTGAAGCAGCCTTGAAGAATGCTTCCGAATCCTTTGGAGAAACAGACAGAAGGACACAGAACTGGGCTATTCAACTTAACAATGCAAAAGCGGAGCTTAATAATATGGAAAAGGAACTTGAGGAGTCTGCTAAGGAAGCTGACAAACTTGGAGATGAGTTAGAAGAGTCCGGTAAATCTGCAGATAATGCAGGCAGTAAATTTGAAAAGTTAGGCGGTGTGCTTAAAGGTATAGGTGCTGCTATGGGTTCTGTAGCTGTAGCTGCAGGAGCTGCAACAATAAAACTTGGCAAGGAAATTGTTCAGCAGTTTGGTGAGTTAGAACAGAACCTTGGAGGTTCGGAAGCAGTCTTTGGAAAGTATGCTTTATCAATTCAGAAAACCGGTGAAGAAGCATATAAAAATATGGGTGTATCACAAAGTCAGTACCTTGCAACAGCTAACAAGATGGGTGCACTATTTCAAGGTTCCGGAGTTGAACAGCAGAAATCGCTTGAACTTACAGAAAAGGCTATGCAACGAGCTGCTGATATGGCATCTGTAATGGGTATTGATATGCAGATGGCACTTGATTCTGTTGCCGGTGCGGCTAAGGGTAACTTCACCATGATGGATAATTTAGGTGTCGCAATGAACGCAACAAACATTCAGGCCTACGCTCTTGCAAAAGGACTTGATTTCACTTGGGCATCTGCAACAAATGCAGAAAAAGCTGAAGTTGCAATGCAGATGTTCTTTGAGAATACAGAGCAATATGCTGGTAACTTTGCAAAAGAATCAACTGAGACAATATCAGGCTCAATTGGACTTATGCAGGCAGCCCTCGGTTCTTTTATTGCAGGTCTTGGAAATGCCGATGCAGACATGAAAAATTTAACTAACAATCTTGTGGATGCATTTCAGGCAGTTGTAAAAAACATAGTGCCTGTATTAGAGAATATTGTAGCTGCATTACCTGCCGCAATGAATGCAATTATTTCAGCTATTGGAGATATTCTCCCTGTGCTTTTAAGTATAGTAACAGAACTATTCAATCAGGTATTTGAAACAATCCTGAATCTACTTCCTGAGCTTATTCCGTCTGCTGTCGATGCCGTTATGACAATTGTTGAAACACTTATTAATAACTTACCTTTATTAATTGATACGGCTGTACTTTTAATTGCCTCTCTTGTAGAAGGTATGGGACTCGCTTTGCCAGAATTAATTCCGGCAACAGTAAGTGCTGTAATAACAATAGTACAAAGTCTTATAAAAAATATGGACATGATTTTAGGAGCAGCTTTCGCTATCATAAAGGGACTCTCTGAAGGACTTCTTAATGCCCTACCGACTCTAATTGAGGCACTACCGCAAATCATCACAACCATTATCAACTTCATTACAAATAATCTGCCCGCAATTGTCAGTATTGGTGTTGAACTGATAGTCCAGCTTGCATTTGGTTTAATTAAAGCCATACCACAACTTGTAGCTGCATTACCACAGATTATTGCAGCGATTGTAACAGGTATAGGAAAAGCGGCAATATCAATTGTTGAAGTAGGTAAAAATATTGTAATCGGGCTATGGGATGGAATAGCATCCATGATGAGTTGGATTAAAGAAAAAATCAGTGGTTTTGTAGGAGGAATAGTATCCAATGTTAAAGGTGTTTTAGGTATTCAGTCCCCTTCTACTGTATTTGCAGGCATTGGAACCAATATGAGTTTAGGTCTTGGAGAGGGCTTCACTAAGGCAATGAACTTAGTAAAAGATGATATGAACAGGTCTATACCAACAAGCTTTGATATAGATGCAAATTTAAGAAACGGAGCAAGCTTTGACAGTAGCCATGGTTCAAATGTTACAAGCACTTTTAATATTGCAAGTATGATTGTAAGAAATGATAATGACATAAAAAACATAGCAAGAGAGCTATATCTATTACAAGTAAGAAGTGACAGGGGGTATGCAGTATGATTGGATTTACATTTAGAGGAATACATACCTCAGAATTTAAGGGGCTTGTCATTAAAACTATAAACAATCCCCTATCTCCTGCTAAAAGAATACAAAGAGTAAATGTCATGGGACGTGACGGAGAGTATGTATTTGAAAGCGGATATAATAATAAAATTCTTGAATTCAGATGTTCATTGGCTAACGGGACAATAATAGAAAGACGGCAAATAACAAGAAATATTGCTCGCCCATCGCGTTCCGCTATTTCCTCGTCGAACTGCTCACCGCGATCTGTTTTCTCGCGATCTGGCATCACGGGATCCACAGCGTGGGCGTGCCGGGGGTGGTGGCGCTCTGGGTCGTCACCTCCCTCCTGATCGCGGCGACTTTCATCGACATCGATCATTTCATCATCCCCGACTCCATCACCATCGGAGGCACCGTCACGGGGCTCGTCGCGAGTTTCCTGGTTCCGGCCCTGCACGGTGAGACGATTTGGTGGAAAGGCGGCATGGCCGGTCTCACCGGAGCGGCGGTGGGATTCGGGATGCTCTGGCTCATCGTCCTGATGGGCAAAATGATCTTCGGAAAAATCAAACACGACTTCGACGAGCCGACTGATTTTGAAATTTCGCAACCGGGGGGAGAGGAGGCTGCCATCCTCATTCGTCTCGGCGAGCACGAGCACGAGTGGGGCGACGTCTTTTTTCGGAAGTGGGACAGGCTGGAGATGGAGACGGTCGAATTGTATCTCGACGGGGAAAAGCGCGAGTTCCGGGAGCGCTTCCGCGTCCTCGCCGATGCCTTGGAAGTGGACGGAG